>NZ_QKSE01000005.1:0-199409 GCF_003234595.1 Curtobacterium sp. MCPF17_051
CCGAACGCCGCGTGGTAGCCGTCGAGCGTCGCCTGGGCCTGCTGCAGCTTGGTCGGGGCGGCGGCACCCGTTTCACGACGATCCACCTGTCGAACAACGCGTGCATCGTCGATGGATGCGCACGCACTCGATGCCCGCGCATGTTCCGACAGACCACTCGTCGAACGACTGGTGCATCGTCGATCAATGCCCACGCATGCACCCCACCCTCACCCCCGGTTGCGCCGTGTGTCCACGACTCTGGCCCACGTCAGGGGTGCGGATTATGGTGTGCGGCATGGCCCCCGTCCTGACCTCACCACTCGTGTCGACGCAGTGGCTCGCAGACCACCTCGGTGCTGACGAGCTCGTTGTGCTCGACGCCTCGGTGCACACGGTCGGGGCCGGGTTCGGCACCACCTGGCGCCCAGGGCGGGACGCCCACGAGCAGCGCGGCCACGTGCCCGGCGCCCGCTTCGCCGACCTGATCGACGACTTCTCCGCCGCCGACGCCGACGTCCCGTTCACCCGCCCCGGTGCCGAGCGCTTCGAGGTGTCCGCGGCACAGCTCGGCGTGACGAACAGGTCGACCGTCGTGGTCTACGACGACAGCGTCGGCGAGTGGTCGGCGCGCCTGTGGTGGATCTTCCGTTCGTTCGGCTTCGACTCGGTCGCGGTCCTCGACGGTGGCTTCACGAAGTGGCGCGACGAGGGCCGCCCGGTGCGCGTGGGCGCACTGCGCACGCCCGCGGCGCCGTCCGACCCCGACGCCGATGCGTTCCTGGCCGGCGAAGAACGTGCGCTCTGGGCCGACCACGACCGCGTCACCCGTGCCGTCTCCGGCGAAGAGCCGGCGTCACTGGTGTTCGCCGCGCCCTGGGCCGCCCTCGGTGACGACCACCCGCCGATCGTGCCGGGCAGCACCCCGATCACGGCGGACACCCTGGTGGACCCCGAGACGAACGCGTACCTGCGCGGTGCCGAACTCGAGCGGGCCTTCGCCGACGTGATCGGTGCCGACGAGATCGTCACGTACTGCGGGGTGGGCAGCGCCGCGTGCGTCGACGCCCTCGCCCTGACGGTGCTCGGGCACGACCGGGTGAAGGTCTACGACGGTTCGCTGGCCGACTGGTGGCGGCACGAGCAACTCGCCTCCTGACGGAACCGATCGCGGAACGGCGGCCGCGATTGGCCGACGGCCGAGGACCGACAGCCGAGGACCGACGGCGAACGGCCGACACCGCACTACCGTTGCACCATGAGCACCAGACGCGCGGTCATCCTCGGCGGCACCGGCGGGATCGGCTCGGCCGTCGCACGTGCGCTCCTCGACGCCTCGGGCCGTGGCGGCGACGACTGGCAGGTCGACCTCGTCGCCCGACGCGGTGGCCCGGTCGCCGACAGTCTGACGGCCTCCGGGGCCACGTTCGTCCCCGGCGACCGGCGCGACCGTTCCGTCCTGCGTGACCTGCTCCGCCCCGGAGCCGACCTGCTCGTCGACACCGTCGGTGTGACGCGCGACGACGCCCAGCAGCTCCTGCCGTTCCTCGACGACGTCGGCTCGACGGTCTTCGTCTCGTCCAAGGCCGTCTACGCCGACGAGCAGGGCCGGCACGCGAACTCGCTCGACAAGCCGGTGTTCGGCGGCGCGGTCACCGAGATCCAGCCCACGGTCACCGCCGGGGACGGCGACCCGACGAGTCGTGACGGGTACGGCGCCGCGAAGGTGGCGGCCGAACAGGTCCTGCTCGACCACGGCGCCCCGGTCACCGTGCTCCGCCCGTCGAAGGTGTACGGCGTCGGCATCGGCCGCCCGCGGGAGTGGTTCGTCGTCCGCCGCGCGCTCGACGGCCGGGAACGCATCCTGCTCGCCGACCACGGCCGCGGCATCGACCACACGACGGCGGCGAGCGGCATCGGTTCGCTCGTCCGACTCGTGGCGGACGCACCGGACCGCCGGATCCTCAACGTCGCGGACGCCTCCGCCCCGACCGTGCTCGAGATCGTCCGCACGATCGCCGGACACCTGGACCACCGGTTCGACGAGGTCCTGCTCGACGAGGACGCGCCCGCCTTCGTGGGCGGCACGCCCTGGTCGTCGTCGTCGCCGTTCGTCCTCGACACCACGGCAGCACGTGCCCTGGGGTGGGAACCGCCGGAGTTCCAGGCCGCCGTCGCCCCGGAACTGGCATGGCTGGTCGAGACCGCCCACACCACGCCTGCCGACGGCGACGTCCCCTGGGCCGACGACCCGTTCTGGGACCACATGTTCGACTACGGCCCCGAGGACGCCGCGCTCGCACTCCTGTCCCTCAACCTGGGCTGACACGGTGCTCCGGTCCGAGGTCCTGTTCGTCGGCGGACGTTCCGGTGTGGGCAAGTCCACGGCGGCCGAGGCACTGCACGACATGCTCGTCGCTGCGGACGTCCGGCACGCGGTGATCGAGGGCGACCTGCTCGACCTCGCCCACCCGGCACCGCACGTCGAACACCCCGAGGCGCACCTGGCCCAGCGGAACCTGGCCACGATCTGGGCCGGCTACCGGGCGATCGGTCACCACCGACTCGTCTACACGAACACCGTGTCCGTGCTCGAACACGAGCGCCTCGCTGCAGCGATGGGCGACGATCCGCTGGTCAGCGTCGTCCTGCTCCGCGCATCCGACGACACGACCGCCGACCGGCTCGCTCGACGAGCGGGTGGTGCCGTCCCGCAGGCGCAGCTCGCGCACA
The DNA here is from genome assembly GCF_003234595.1 of Curtobacterium sp. MCPF17_051. Taxonomy (NCBI): domain Bacteria; kingdom Bacillati; phylum Actinomycetota; class Actinomycetes; order Micrococcales; family Microbacteriaceae; genus Curtobacterium; species Curtobacterium sp. MCPF17_051. Next base: position 2,713 of record NZ_QKSE01000005.1, read on the forward strand.
GCACGCGGACGGCCGGGAGGCTCGATTCGGCCACCGCCGGCACGGTCGCCCGGGTGGACACCGACGGCCAGAGCCCCGCCCAGGTGGCCGCGCGGCTCGCGTCGATCACGGGGTGGCTCGAGCGCTGATCTCCCCGCACGGCCTGTGCAGAGCGGCCGTCCCGTCCACAGATGTCCCCGGGCGGCGGTCCGCCCAGTCGCGGGCGGGCACGCTGGAGCCATGAACGACAACCGCCTCGGCACTTCGGTCAGCCCGTACCTGCGTCTGCACGCCGACAACCCCGTCGACTGGCGCGAGTGGGGTCCCGAGGCGTTCGCCGAAGCGCGCGAGCGCGGGGTCCCGGTGCTGGTGTCCGTCGGGTACGCCACGTGCCACTGGTGCCACGTCATGGCGCGCGAGAGCTTCGCCGACCCGGAGATCGGCGAGCTGCTCCGGCGGGACTTCGTGTCGGTGAAGGTCGACCGCGAAGAACGCCCGGACGTCGACGCGAGCCTGATGGCCTCGGCGAGTGCCTTCACGCAACAGCTCGGCTGGCCGCTGACGACGTTCCTGACGCCGGACGGCCACGTCTTCTTCGCGGGGACGTACTTCCCGCCCACTCCCGTCGGGCAGGTCCCGGCGTTCCGGCAGATCCTGGCCGCGGTGCTCGACGCCTGGACCGAGCGTCGGCACGAGGTCGACGCGAACGCCTCGGCCATCGCGACGGCGATCCGGCAGGGCGCCGTGGCGGACGCAGCGACCCGTTCGGGCGACGGCGGTGCCGGAGCCGACCCGGGCCTCCCGTCCGTCGACGCCATCCGGGCCGTCACGGACCAGCTGTCCCGGGCAGAGGACACCACCTACGGCGGTTTCGGCGGCGCGCCGAAGTTCCCGAGCACGCCGTTGCTCGAGTTCCTCGCCGACGCGGCGGCCGACGGCGACGCCGAGGCCGACGGGCTGCTCGACCGGTCGTTGCACGCGATCCGCGCGTCCGAGCTGACCGACGCCGACGGCGGCGTCTTCCGGTACGCGACCAGGCGCGACTGGAGCGTGCCGCACTACGAACGGATGCTCTACGACAACGCAGGGCTGCTCGCGGTCGCGGGTGCCGAGCAGGCCCGCGGCATCGCCGACTTCCTCCGGGACACCCTGCGCCGTGCCGACGGGGCGTTCGTCGCCGCGCAGGACAGCGAGTCGACCATCGACGGCCGTCGGGTCGAGGGCGAGTGGTACCGCCGGCCGGTCGCCGAGCGCGCCCAGCTCGACCCGCCACCGCTGGACGACCAGGTGCTCACGGGCTGGAACGGGCTGGCGATCCGGGGGCTCGCGATCGCCGGCGCGCGGCACGGCGATCCAGAACTCGTCGCGCTCGCGCGGAGTGCGGCCGACGCGGTCCTCGCCGCCCACGTGCAGGACGGCCACGTGACAGTGCGGTCCAGCACACCGCGCGGAGCGTCCTCCGCCCCGGCCACCGTCGAGGACGTCGGACTGCTCGCCGAAGGGCTGCTCGAACTGGCCCTGGTGACGGGCGAGGTCTCCTACGCGACCGTCGCACGCTCGCTGGTCGACGACGGCCTGGCCGAGCGCTTCGACGTCGACCCGGTGCTGGCCTCCGCGGGGACCGCCACGGGCGAACAGCCGCAGACCGCGATGCGGTCCGGCACCGTGGCGCTGGCATCGGCCGCCGCGACGCTCGGGGCACTGACGGGCGACGAGGCACTGCGGGTCGCCGCGGCACGACTCGTCGCCGACCGCGCCCACACCGGGACCGAGCGACCCCTCGGTCACGCGGATGCCCTCGGTGTCGCCCTCGCCCTGCAACGGCCGTCGCGCGAGATCGTCGTCGTCACGAGCGGCACCGACGACCCGATGCGGGCCGTGGCACACCGTGCTCGTCGCCCCGGCACGGTCGTCGCCACCACCACGCCGGAGCAGGCACGCGACTGGGCCGAGGCGGGGTTCTCGTTGTTCGAGGGACGCGACGTGCTCGACCCTGCCGCGTACGTCTGCCACGACCGGGTGTGCGAACTACCCTCCCGGTCGGCGGACGCCCTGGCCCAGCAGATCGCCTGACGCCCCTCCCGCCCGGCGCGCCTGTATCCTGGAATGCTCATGTCTTCTCCGCTGCCCGTCATCACGTACCCGCCCGAACTGCCGGTCTCGCAGCGGCGGGACGACATCGCGGCTGCCATCCGTGACAACCAGGTGGTCATCGTCGCCGGGGCCACCGGCTCGGGCAAGACGACACAGCTGCCGAAGATCTGCCTCGAGCTCGGTCGTGAGCACATCGGGCACACCCAGCCCCGCCGGATCGCGGCGCGGACCATCGCCGAGCGGGTGGCGGAAGAACTGGGCGGCGGGGAGCTCGGTGGACTCGTCGGCTACCAGGTCCGGTTCACCGACAAGGTCGGCTCCGAGACCCGCGTGAAGCTGATGACCGACGGCATCCTGCTGAACGAGATCCACTTCGACCGCGACCTGAAGCGGTACGACACGATCATCATCGACGAGGCGCACGAGCGGTCCCTGACGATCGACTTCCTGCTGGGCTACCTGAAGCGGTTGCTCCCCCGTCGCCCCGACCTGAAACTCATCATCACGAGCGCGACGATCGACCCGGAGTCGTTCTCGAAGCACTTCGACGACGCCCCCATCATCGAGGTGTCCGGCCGCACCTACCCGGTCGAGATCCGGTACCGCCCCCTCGTTGCCGAAGACCAGGACGACGACGTCGACGACGAGTCGGACTCCCGCACCGGTGACAGCGGCAACGCCGCCGACGACCGCGACACCCTGCAGGGCATCACCGACGCCCTCGACGAGCTGGCGCAGGAGGACCCGGGCGACGTGCTCGTGTTCCTGTCCGGCGAGAACGAGATCCGCGACGCGCAGGACGCGATCGAGGGCAAGCGCTACCCGGGCACCGAGGTCCTGCCGCTGTACGGCCGCCTGTCCGCCGCCGACCAGCACCGGGTCTTCGAGCGCCGGCACACCCCGGGTACCCGCCGTCGTGTCGTCCTCGCCACGAACGTCGCCGAGACCTCACTGACCGTGCCCGGCATCAAGTACGTGATCGACACGGGGACGGCACGCATCTCGCGGTACTCCCCGCGGGCCAAGGTGCAGCGCCTGCCGATCGAGGCGATCTCGCAGGCCAGCGCCAGCCAGCGTTCCGGTCGAGCGGGCCGCACCAGTGCCGGCATCGCGATCCGGCTCTACTCCGAGGACGACTTCGGCCGACGCCCCGAGTACACCGACCCCGAGATCCTCCGCACGAACCTCGCCGCGGTCATCCTGCAGATGATCTCGCTCGGCTTCGGGGACATCGAGTCGTTCCCGTTCCTGCAGCCGCCGGACAGCCGGGGCGTGAAGGACGGCCTCGACCTGCTCCGTGAGCTCCGTGCCGTCGACAAGGACGGCCGCATCACGAAGTCCGGGCGACAGCTGACCCGGCTGCCGATCGACCCCCGGCTCGGTCGGATGGTGCTCGAGGCCGGACGGCAGGGCGTCGGACGCGAGGTCATCGCGATCGTCAGCGCCCTGAGCATCCAGGACCCCCGCGAACGCCCACTCGAGAAGCGTGCGCACGCCGATCAGCTGCACGCCCGCTTCGCCGACCCGACGAGCGACTTCCTGACCCTGCTGAACCTCTGGAACCACATCGAGGACCAGCAGGAGGAACTCTCGTCGAGCGCGTTCCGTCGGCTGTGCAAGGCCGAGTTCCTGAACTACCTGCGCATCCGCGAGTGGCAGGACCTGTACCGGCAGCTCTCCCGTGCCGCGAAGCAGGTCGACGTCCGAGTCGGGCAGTCCCGCTCCGACGACGGCGACGCCGTGCACCGGGCACTGCTCGCCGGACTCCTCAGTCAGATCGGGCTGCGGGACCGCGAGAAGCGCGACTACCTCGGCTCCCGGAACACCCGGTTCGTGGTCTTCCCGGGCAGCGTGCTCGCGAAGAAGCAGCCCGACGCCGTGATGGCCGCCGAACTCGTCGAGACCAGCCGGCTGTTCGCCCGGACCGTCGGCCGGATCGACCCCGCCTGGGTGGAGCCGCTCGCCGGGGACCTGCTCAAGCGCACCTACGGCGAGCCGCACTGGGAGAAGAAGCAGGGCGCGGTCGTCGCCTACGAGCGGGTGACCCTGTTCGGTGTCCCGATCGTGCAGCGCCGCCGCGTGCAGTACTCGCGGATCGACCCGGAACACTCCCGTGAGCTCTTCATCCGCCACGCCCTGGTCGAGGGCGAGTGGGACTCGCAGCAGGCCTTCGACCGCGCCAACCGGAAGCTCCGCAAGGAACTCGAGCAGCTCGAGGAACGCACCCGCCGCCGCGACATCCTGCTCGACGACGAGAACGTCTACGAGTTCTACGACGCCCGCGTCCCGGCCGACGTCGCCACGACCCGCGACTTCGAGGGCTGGTGGCGCACGACTCGCCGTGAACAGCCGGACCTGCTCACGATGCGCCGTTCGGACCTGCTGGACGAATCAGCGGCCGAGGCGGCCGAGGACGACGTGGAGTACCCGACCCAGTGGCGGAGCGGCGACCAGCGTCTCGCCATCAAGTACCGCTTCGAGCCCGGCGCCGAGGACGACGGCGTCAGCGTGCAGGTCCCCCTCGCGCTCCTGCCCCGGATGCGCGAAGAGGGCTTCGACTGGCAGGTGCGCGGCCTCCGGAGAGAACTCGTCACCGCGCTCATCAAGTCGCTGCCGAAGCAGATCCGCAAGAACGTCGTGCCCGCTGCCGACTGGGCCGAGAAGATCGTCGCCGAGCTGCCCGACGACGCCCCGACCGAGCCGACGGAGTCGTTCCGCGCCACCCTCGCCAAGGCGATCCAGCGCATGACCTACGTGCCGGTCTCCGAGTCCGACTTCGACCTGTCCCGTGTCCCCGCGCACCTGCTGCCGACGTGGGCCGTGGTCGACGAGCGTGGTCGCCGGGTCGAGACCGGCAAGGACCTGTCGGCCCTGCAGACCAAGCTCGAGGACCGCACCCGGCAGAGTGTCGCCTCCGCCACGGTGCAGGGCGCAGGACGGCCAGGAGGCGCGGCTCGCGTCGCATCCGCCGGCGCCGGTCGCCCGCTGGAACAGTCCGGACTCACCACCTGGCCCGACCAGGACCTGCCGCAGACCCTCGACACCAGGCAGGCCGGCGGTGTCATCCGCGCGTACCCGTCCCTGGTCGAAGAAGGCACGGGTCCGAAGGCGACCGTCGGCGTGCAGCTGCTCGCCACCCCTTCCGACCGCGTCGTCCGGATGCCCGCCGGGGTCCGCCGTCTGGTGATGCACGCGGTGCCGTCGCCCGTGTCGTACATCCAGTCGCACCTGACCGCGCAGGAGAAGCTCGCGCTCGCCGCCAGCCCCTACCCGTCGACCGCCGCGCTGTTCGACGACGTGCTGGCCGCCGTGGTCGACGCCGGTATCCGTCGGGCACACCCGGACGGCCTCGTCTTCACGAAGGCCGAGTTCGAGTCCGTCCGCGATGCCGTGTCGGCCTCCGTCGTCGACACGATGTTCACCGCGGTGTCCGAGGTCGCGGCCGTCCTGGCCGCGCAGCGTTCCGCCGAACGAGCACTCAAGCAGGCGAACTCGATGTCGCTGCTCGCCGCCCTCAGCGACATGCGGCAGCAGATGGAGCGCCTGGTGTTCCCCGGGTTCGTCGCCGTCGCGGGGCTCGACCGGCTGCGCCGCATCCGCGTGTACCTGCAGGGCATCGAGGCGCGCGTGCAGAAGCTGCTGCAGAACCCCGGACGCGACGCGACCTGGATGCGCGAGGTGACCGTGGCGACCGACCGCTACACCGATGCCGGCGGCACCTTCCCGCCCGCGGTCGGGGCGCACCCGGAGCTCGTGCACGCTCGGTGGATGCTCGAGGAGTTCCGGCTGAGCCTGTTCGCGCAGGAACTCGGGACCGCCGAGACCGTCTCGTTGCAGCGGATCACCAAGGCCCTGACCGCCGCACGCTGATGGGTCTACCGTGTCGGCCATGATCGGCACACTCGACGTCGTCGTCCTGGACTGCCCGGACACCCGCGCCCTCGCCCGCTTCTACGCCGAGTTGCTCGGCGGGGAGATCGTCGGCTTCGACGAGGACTGGGCGGAGCTCGCCCTCCCGTTCACCGACCACCGTCCGATCCTGGCGTTCCAGCAGGTCGACGACTACCGGGCGCCGGAGTGGCCCGGGCAAGCGGTGCCGCAGCAGAGCCACCTCGACGTGAAGGTCGACGACCTGGACGACGGCGAGGCCGCGGTGCTCGCGATCGGTGCGACGGCCACGGGGTCGGGCACGGAGACGTTCCGCGTCTACCTCGACCCCGCGGGGCACCCGTTCTGCCTCATCCGGCCGTCGGACTGACCGGTTCGGTCGCCAGACCCTCGACCACGGTCACGTTCGGCAGCGCGGTGAGTGCGGCGCCGGGCAGGAACAGCTTCGCGGCGCGACGCCCGGCACCGATGACGACCTCGGGGGCGTCGAGGACGCGCGCGTCGATGTAGAGCGGCCACGACGACGGCAGCCCGATGGGGGTGATGCCGCCGTACTCCATGCCGGTCAGCTCGACCGCTTCGTCCATCGGGGCGAAACTCGCCTTGCGGACGTCGAGCAGCTGCTTCACGACCCGGTTGACGTCGAGTTTGGTCGATGCCAGGACGACGCAGGCGGCGTAGCGGACCTCGTCGCCGCGCTTGCCCGCGACGACGATGCAGTTGGCGCCGCCGGCCAGCGGGTAGCCGTACGCCTCCGAGAATGCTGCGGTGTCCGCCAGGTCGGCGTCGATCGGGGCACCCTCGATCTTCATGACGACCTCGGTCGGCAACGCGACGAGGGCTTCAGCGACGGGGATCGCGAGGAATCCGGTGGCGACCAGGGCGGGAACACGTTCGAGCGTCGGCATGGCTCCACCGTAGGGAAGCGATCCCGCACGAGGGTGGAGCCATGACCGAACTCCGGGCGATCGACGTCGACCAGTGGCCCCGCCGGGAGCACTTCGAGCACTACCGGCACCGCGTGCCGTGCGCGTACGAGGTGACCGTCGAACTCGACGTCAGCGCCTTCGTCGAGCGCGTCCGAGCGACCGGCCGTCGGACCTACGCGTCGCAGCTCTGGGCCATCGCGACCGTGGTGAACCGGCACGACGAGTTCCGGATGCAGCTGCTGGACGACGGCTCCCCCGCCGTGTGGGACCGTGTCCACCCGATGTTCACCGTGTTCCACACGGACACCGAGACGTTCTCCGCCCTCGTCGTGCCGTACCACGACGACTTCGAGACGTTCCACGACGCTGCGGTGTCGACGATGGCGGAGTACCGCGACGACACCCGGATGTTCCCGCAGGACGACCGGCCCGGCAACGTCTTCGACGTCTCGACCCTGCCGGGAGCATCGTTCACCGGCTTCTCGCTCCAGGTGCGCGACGGCTGGGACCACCTGCTGCCGATCATCACGCTCGGCGGGTACCGGGCCGCTGGTGACCGGACGTTGCTGCCGCTGGCGTTGCACGTCGACCACGCTGCTGCCGACGGCTTCCACACGACGCGACTGCTGCGCGAACTCGAGGAGCTCTTCGCCGACCCTGGCTGGCTGGGCTGACCTCAGGGCCTCGGTCGGAGTAGAACGGCGCGCATGACGAACGCAGTGGTGCACGTCGAACTCATCGGCCCCGACCCGGACCGGTTGCGGGCCTTCTACGCCGCGCTCTTCGGCTGGGACTCCCCCGCAGGCGCTGCGGTCGCCGCAGCTGTCTCCGACCAGTCCTCGTACTCGTTCCTCGAACCGGTGCCGGGCGCCGGGCCGGTCGCGGGCGGCATCGGCGGTGGCCCGGGGTTCACCGCCCACGCGCTGTTCTACGTCGGGGTCGAGGACGCCGCTGCGGCGCTCGAGCGGGTCGAGGAACTCGGCGGCACCGTCGTCCTGCCGGCGCAGCGCAACGAGGGCGGCGGTGTCACGATCGGACACTTCCACGACCCGGCGGGCAACCTGGTCGGCGTGGCAGGACCCCGTTGATGGGTCCCCTGGACCTCGATCACGCGTGCGGTCGGTGTTTCGAGCACGTACGGCTCATCGCCCACCTCCCGATCTGGGGGTGAAGGCGGCTTCCAGATCGGCGTGAGCCCCCAGTACTGTCCTCCTGAACGTCCCTCATCTCAGGAGAGTAAGCATGTCTGGTCCATACGCCCCGGGTGCGCCGGCTCCATTCCCCATGCAGCCGCAATCCCCGCGGTCGCATCCGGCGAAGGGCCTCGCAACTGCGGCACTGGTGTTGGGCATCATCTCCGTCGTCCTGTCGTTCGTGCCAGTGGTTCTGCATCTCGGCTTCGTGCTGGGCGTACTCGCGTTGATCTTCGGAATCGTGGCGCTGGCTCGCCGAGTCAGAGCCGGAGTGACGGGGACAGTCCTGGGTGGAATCGGGGTGGTGCTCTCGCTCGTGTTCGGCACCGTCTACGGTCTCACCGCGTTACAGGCGACGAGCACCGCCGATGCGACCGACGACGCTGCAGACAGCGCGCAGGTTGAGGTTCCCGATGTGGTAGGCAAGACCATCGAAGACGGAGCCGCTGCATTGACAGATGCGGGCTTCGTCCCGGAAACGAGCGACACAGACTCATCCGCGGGGATCGCTAGCCAGTCACCTGCCGCAGGTGAACGAGTAGCAAAAGGCTCGACCGTCCGACTGACGCCGGCAGAAGCGGATGGTTCCAGCGCCAATTCCCCGGCTCCTGTCGGCACGAAGTTCCAAATGACCAACACGAACCGTCTCGATGGCACTGAGACTGATTACACACAGTGGATCGACGGGTACAACGACAACTTCACCCCGACGAACGAGTACGAGCAACCTGACGCGAACATGAAGTACGTCGTGCTCACGGTGCACGTCACGGCGTCAACTGCCGGAGTTGACGCGAGTTCTGCAGCATACGACGTCGCTCTGGCGGCAACCGACGGTGCTGTGTACGAGTCGACGTACCTCAGCGACCTGGAGGAGATGCCGAGCGTGACGCTCGGTGCTGGTCAGAGCGCGACCGGCAAGGTCGTGTTCGAGGTCCCCAATACCTTCCACGGCGGAATCGCATCGTTCGGTGACGGGAGTGTCTTCGTGAAGACGAACTGACCGCTTTCGCTCCACACGACCCGTGTTCTGGGGCGCCCAACCACGAAGAACGCCTCGGCCCTCGTGACGCCCGTGGAGTCCTCCCATTGCATCTCCTACGCTGACCCCATGACGTCGCAGTCGGAGTCCCTCGCCCGCAAACGCATCGGGCTCGTCGGCGCGGGCGGCATCTCCGTCGCCCACCTGCCCGGGCTGCTCCGTCTGGGCGACGTGGTGGTGCACGCTCGCGAGGGCGCACACGAACTCGTCGCCGCGTTCACCGACACCGCCCGGGCCGAGGGCAGCACGATCACCGTCGCCGACAGCCTCGACGAACTCCTCGCCGGGGTCGACGTCGTCGACGTGGTGGTCCCGACGCACGCCCACGCCGAGGTCGTCCGTGCGGCGATCGCGGCCGGCAAGGACGTCGTCTCCGAGAAGCCCCTGGCCCGGACCGACGCGGACGCGGCGGACCTGGCGGCGCGCGCTGCGGACGCAGGCGTCCAGCTCTACCCGGCCCAGGTGGTGCGCTGGTTCCCCGCGTACGCGCGCCTGCACGAGGCCGCGACCACGGGCCTCCTGGGCGACCTGGCGGTGTTGCGGTTCTCGCGGTCCGGCGCCTTCCCCACCCACGTCCCCTGGTTCGGCGACCGCGCGCTGTCGGGCGGGATCGTGATGGACCAGATGATCCACGACCTCGACATCGCACGCTGGGTGGCGGGCGAGGTGACCCGGGTGTCGGCGGTGAGCGTCCGCGCGGGCTCCGAGGCGGAGCCGGTCGAGGCTGCACACGTCCTGCTCACGCACGAGTCGGGCGCGATCAGCCACGTCGCCGGGCTGTGGGGGCCGCAGCACCTCGCCTTCACGACCGAGTACTCGGTGACGGGGACGCTCGGCAGCCTGTCGCACTCGTCCCGGGCAGAGGAGGACACCCGGAGCGACCTCGCGGCACCGGCTTCCGTGGACGGCTTCCTGCCGGCGGTCGATCCGGCGGACGACCCGTACGCGCTGGAGCTCGCCGACTTCCTCGCCGCGTTCGACGGCGGTGCACCGCCCCGGGTCAGCGTGGACGACGGCGTCGCTGCGGTGCGGCTCGCGAACGCGGCGATCGCCTCGATCGAGTCCGGCCAGCCGGTGGAGGTGTCGCGGTGACGCTCCGGGTCGGGGTGCTCTCCTTCGCCCACACGCACGCCATCAGCTACCTCGGCGCCCTGGCGGCGATGCCCGACGTCGAGGTGCGCGGCACGGATCCGGACGGCGTCTCGACGGGGACGGAACTCGGCGACCTGCGCGGCGCCGAGCTGGCACACGCGCTCGGCGCCGGGTACGCGGACTCCGTCGACGAACTGCTCGCCTGGGGCCCGGACGCGGTGATCGTCACGAGCGAGAACGCCCGGCACCGTGGGCACGTCGAGCTCGCGGCGGCAGCGGGGGCGCACGTGCTCTGCGAGAAGCCGCTCGCGACCTCGTGGCAGGACGGCCTCGCCATCCGCGATGCGGTGGACCGCGCCGGGGTGCTGCTCATGATGGCGTTCCCGGTGCGCTTCGCCCCGGCGTTCGACCGGCTGCGCGCGACGCGGGACTCCGGCGCACTCGGCAGGGTGTTCTCGGTCCGGGGCGCGAACAACGGCATGCTGCCGCTCGCCCGGCACTGGTTCACCGACGTCCGGTCCAGCGGAGGCGGCGCCCTCGTCGACCACGTCGTGCACGTCGCCGACCTGATCGACGGGCTGACCGGAGCGGCGCCGGTGTCCGTCACCGCGGTCGCCAACCGGGTGTTGCACGCGGACCGCGCGAACGCCGAGACCGCGGGTCTGGTGACCATCACGTACGACGACGGCACGATCGCGGCGATCGACTGCTCGTGGAGCCGACCGGACACGTCGCCGGTGTGGGGTGGGCTGACGCTCGACGTCGCCGGGACCGGTGGCACGGTGTCGGTGGACTTCTTCGGGGCGGCTGCTCGCGGACTCGACGCGGTCGGGGGCCGGCCGATCGAGCTCCGGTACGGACCCGACCACGACCTGCCGATGCTCCGCACGTTCCTGGCGGCCGTGGGGTCCGGCGAGCAGCCGCAGCCCGACGTCGGGGTCGGGCTGCGGACGCTGTCGATCGTGCTGGCGGCGCAGGAGTCGGTGCGGACCGGCAGGACGGTGGCGGTCACCCCGGCGTGACGCCGGAGCGCCGCAGCGCGAGTCCGCTGTGGCCGTCCACATCGGCGTCAGCGTCAGCCGCGGCCTCGGAGGCGAGGCGGATTCGCGTCGTGGCGGCCCGGGCGGTATGTTCGGGGCGCGCGGTAGGGACCGCGCACCGTGAGGCAAGGGGTAGCTCGTGACGGTCGCGCCCGCGCGCGCAGCGCGACACGTTCCTGTCGCGCGCCACCGTGCCCGTCACAACGCTCGCCGTCCGGGCGGCGCAGCCGACACCAGGACGCTGCGACTCGAGATCCAGGCCGTCCGTGCCGTCGCCATCGGGGCGGTGGTGCTCTACCACCTGTTCCCCGAGGTGCTGCCCGGCGGCTACGTCGGCGTCGACGTCTTCTTCGTGATCTCGGGCTTCCTCATCACCGCGCACATCGCGAAACCACTGGCGGCCGGCCGGTTCAGCTTCCGGGCCTTCTACGCTCGACGCGCCTGGCGACTCCTGCCGGCGTCGATGGCGACGCTCTTCGTGACCGTGATCCTGACCGCGGTGTTCGTCCCCCGGACGCTCTGGAAGGACTTCACCGAGCAGATCATCGCCAGCGCGCTCTACGTCGAGAACTGGGCGCTCGCGGGCAACGCCGTCGACTACTCCGCCCTGGCGTCCGACGCCAGCATCGTGCAGCACTTCTGGTCGCTGTCGACCGAGGAGCAGTTCTACGCCGTCTGGCCGCTCGTCCTCTGGTTCTGCGCCTTCGTGCGGTACCGGCGCCGACGCCGGAACGGTGTGTCCCTCGCTCCGGCGATGGCCGTCGCGCTCGGCATCGTGTTCGTGCTGTCGCTGGCGTACTCGATCTGGGCGACGGCGCACACCCCCGCGTCCTACTTCCTCACCACGACCAGGGCGTGGGAGTTCGCCGCGGGCGGCCTGCTCTGGCTCGGCCTGCAGCGCGTCCGGATCCCCGCGGCGCTGGCGGCGGCGATGAGCTGGGCCGGCCTCGTGCTGGTCGCGACGACCGCGCTCCGGTTCGACGCGTCGACGCCGTTCCCGGGCTGGACGGCGCTCATCCCCATCATCGGGGTCTCGCTCGTCATCGCGGGCGGGATGCCCGAGCCCGCGTGGAGCCCGGCGTTCCTGTACCGGCTGCGACCCGTGCAGTGGCTCGGGGACGTGTCGTACTCGCTCTACCTCTGGCACTGGCCGCTGCTGATCGTGATGCCCTTCGTGATCGGGACCCCGACGGGCGAAGCGACCCCGCTCTGGGCGAAGGGCATCGTGCTCGTCGTCGCGCTCGTCCTCGCGCACTTCTCGCGCCGGTTGATCGAGCAGCCCGTGATCGCGTTCTCCAGCGAGCGCATGCGTGCGCGGCACCCGCGGCACCGCGGCGTCCTGGTGCTCGCGATCGCCGGCATGCTCGTCGTCGCCGTGCCCGCCGCCGGCATGTACTGGTCGGTGGCGCGAGAGGAGTCCGCGGGTGCCGCCACCGGGGTCACCGTCACCGCGGACGGCACGCTGACCAGCCGAGCCTGCCACGGTGCCGCAGCGATGCAGCCCGGGGCGGACTGCCCGCAGGTGGACGCGGCCGACCTCACGCCCAGCCCGGTGCAGGCGGCGTCCGACTCGTTCGCCGACCAGTCCGGCGCCGGGTGCCAGGTCGCCGGCGAGGACACCACGGTCCGGGGCTGCGAGGTCGGCGACCCCGACGGCACCGTGCGGCTGGCGATCGTCGGCGACTCCCACGCCGCCAACTACGTGCCGTCCCTCGAGCTCATCGCGAAGGCGCAGCACTGGAGCCTCACCACCTACCTGCACTCCGGCTGTCCGATGACCCGAGCACTCGTGACCCCGTCGTGCAACACCTGGAAGGCCGACACCCTCGAGCGGCTGCAGCAGGAGCGGTACGACGTCGTGTTCGTCGCCGCGATGTCCCGCACGCCGTGGCCGCACGGCATCATCCGGCACGCCGACGAGATGACGCCCCAGGTCCGCGACGATGCGGCGGGCCAGTACGCGAAGACCTGGGTCCGCCTGCAGCAGGCCGGGTCGAGCATCGTGGCCCTGCGCGACAATCCCGACCCGGGCATCGGCGGCGTGTCCGACGTGCCGAGCTGCGTCGAGCAGCACGGTGACGGCGCCGCCTGCGACGTCTCCGAGGCCGACGCGCTGATCGACGACCCGGTTGCGCAGGCCGCGCGGACCACGCCGGGCGTCACGCTGATCGACTCCACGGCGATGTTCTGCGCTGACGGCACCTGCCCCTCGGTCATCGGCGGCGTCGTCGTCTACCGACAGGTGCAGCACGTCACGCAGACCTACGCGCGGTCCATGGCGCCGTTCCTGGAGCCGAAGGTGACCGCTGCGGTCGAGGCCGCCGTCGCCGGCTGAGGTGGCCGCAACGGTCGCAGCGGCCGCAGCGGCCAGCCGGGTACCGCCCGGGAGCGTCCTCACCGGAGCGCCCGCGCTACGCTCGTCCCGATGCGCGCAACCGTGCGGGACGTGGCCGCCCTCGCCGGGGTGTCCCCGAAGACCGTCTCCAACGTCGTCAACGGCGGCGTGGTCGTGCGCCCGGAGACCCGTGAACGCGTCGAGCGGGCGGTCGCCGAGCTCGACTACGTGCCGAACCTGTCCGCACGTGGGCTGCGGAACGGCCGCTCCGGAGCGATCGCGCTGACACTGCCGGAGATGGGCAGCGCGTACTCCGCCGAGCTCGCGCAGTCCTTCGTCGAACTCGCCCGCGAACGCGGCTGGGTCGTGCAGCTCGAGCAGACCGGCAACGACCCGGCCCGCGAACGTGAACTGGTCTCCCGTGCCCGCGCACACCTGGTGGACGGGCTGATCCTCAACCCGGTGTCGCTCAGCGCGAGCGTCCTTGCCTCGACCGAGGGGCTGCCGCCCACGGTCGTCATCGGCGAGGTCGAGCCCGAGCACGTCGACCAGGTGCACGTCGACAGCCGCTCGGCGGCCGAGCAGGTCACCGCACACCTCATCGCCCACGGCCACCGACGCATCGCGATCGTCGGGGCGTCACCCGAGGGTTCAGCGACCGCGACCAGCGAGCTCCGTGAACGCGGGTACGCCGCCGCGCTCGCGGCCGCCGGCATCGCGCCCGACCCGTCGCTCCGTGTCCCGCTGCCGGCGTGGACCACGAGTTCCGCGGCGACGGCCTTCGCGGCCTGGCTCGACGAGCACCCCCTGCCCGACGCCGTCTTCGCCTTCACCGACTCGATCGCGTTCGGAGTGCTGCACGTGCTCGCCGCCCGCGGCGTCCGGGTGCCGGACCAGGTCAGCGTCATCGGGTTCGACGACGTCGACGGCGCCGCGTACGCGATCCCGTCGCTCAGCACGGTGTCGTTCGACCGTCGGGCGTTCGCGACGGCGGCGCTCGACCTGCTGACCCGTCGGATCGCGGACCGCGGTGCCGCGCCGGAGACCGTCGTCGTGCCGCACCGGATCGTCGAGCGGGCGAGCGTCGCCGACCGGTGACGGCCGACGCGGTTTCGCGCTGACCGACACCTCACGCGGGAACGCGCCCGTGGAGTGTCGCTCAGCGCGAAAGACCGCCGGAGCCCCCACCCGGATCCGCCGCCGCCAGCACCGCCGACCGCGTCCCTGCATCGCCGAGGATCCGGAAGTGCCCACCCACCGGCAGCCGCACGTTCGTCGCCCCCTGGAGCTCGCTGCCCTCGGGGATGAGCGTGTCGAACACCCCGTACACCGAGGTGATCCGCGCGTTCGCGTCGAGTTCCCGTGCCAGCCCCGCCAGCACCGGGTCGGCCGCCCGGAACGCCCGCAGGTGCGGAACCGGTGCGAGCCGCGCGTAGACCGAGCCCGCGAAGGGCGTCGACACCGCGACCATCCGGTCGATCCGATCGTGCTGGTCGAGCTGCGTCATCGCGTACTTGCCGATCAGTCCGCCCTTGCTGTGTGCGAGCACGAGCACGTTGCGCAGGTCCTGCTCCTCCAGGGTCGCGATCACCTCGCGCGCCGAGTCGGGCACGGGCCGCAGGTTGTGCCGCAGGACGGGCAGCACGTACACCGGGTGTCCCCGATCGTGGAGCGCGTCCATCAGCGGCCGCATGAAGTGCCAGGTCTCGTAGACGCCGGGGACCACGACGACGGGCTGCCCGGCGCCGGTCCGGTAGTCGTCCGCGGTGGTCGGGCCGAGGCTCCGGACCTGCCACCTCGCCGCGTACCCCCAGTCGAGTGCGGCCCACCACGCGCGTCGCACCAGCGGGACACGGCCTGGAGGCCCGGATCGCGCCGTCCGCGCCGCCTCCGTCCCCGACGTGGCCGGCCGGGTCATCGCAGCCCCTCCAGGCGCTCGGCGCTGCGGAACGTCTCGAGGAGGCGTGCGAAGGCGTCCGGCTGCCGTTCCTGCACGTGGTGCGGGCCGGCCAGTTCCACGAAGGTGCCGTTCGGCGCAGCGGCCGCGACCCGAGCCGACCAGTCGTGCCGCGCGATCGGGTCCTGGGTGCCGCGGACGACGAGGACGGGCTGCGTCACCTCGGTGATCGTCCGCTCGGTCGGGTAGCGGAGCATCGGCCCGAGCTCACGCGTGTACTGCCGCATGCTCCGCACGTAGTCGGTGACCAGGACGCCGTTCATCCGGACGCCCTCGACGAACCCGTCTCGGCCCAGGTCGAGCGCCTGCAGCGGGAGCCATCGCCGCTCGGAGTCGATCACCGGACCGACGAGCACGATCGCCGCGACGGTCTCCGGGTGGCGCCGGGCGGACTCGACCACGACCTGGGCACCCATCGACTGCCCGACGAGCACCAGGTCGCCGTCGACCAGGTGGCGGACGGCCCGCACGACGACGTCGCCGAGCTCCTCGATCGACAGCCGTCGACCGGCTGCGGGCAGCCAGCCGAACCCCGGCAGGTCGACGCTGATCGTGCGGTGCTCGGCGGCGACGGCGCGCTGCGACCGAGCGAAGGAGCGGTGGGACATCCCGATGCCGTGGACGAACACGACGGTGGGGTCGGTGTCGTCGCGGACCGGTTGCCGCGACGCCATCGCGTGCAGGCGCACGGGCAACCCGTCGATCCGGACGGTCTCCACAGCAGCGCGCACGAGCCGAGGCTACGCGGCGGTTCGCAGCGCCGGGTCAGCCTCGTCATCGGCCGCACACAGCCGGGCCGTGTGCACTCCTGACATGAGCGACACCACTCCCACCAACGACCACCAGCCGGACGGCTCCCACCCGGTGGACCGGGCGACGACGCCGACCGGCTGGGGCGCCGCCCCGACCCCGACGTCGACCTCCACGCTCGACGCCCCCGCGCCGCAACAACAACAGCAGCCGCAGCCGCAGTACCGTGCGGACGCCGGCGCCTGGACCCCGGGTGCCTGGGACTCCACCGCCCCGAACGGCACCACCCCCTGGTACGGAGCCGGGGCCACAGCCAACCGGCGCAGCGCAGGCCCGAAGCCCCCGTGGTTCTGGCCGCTCCTCGCCGCGATCGTCGGGCTCGCCGCACTGCTCGTCGGCGGTGGCGTCGGTTTCGCCATCGGCCACGCGATCGGTGCGGACCGGACGCAGTCGACGACCCAGGTGCCCGGCACGAACCGGTTCCCGGGCGACGGCACCGGGAGCTGACCGGCGGGTACGATCCGTTCCATGCGGAAGACCACTGCCGGTCTGTTCACGTCGGTCGACGGCGTCGTGCAGGACCCCTACGAGTTCCAGTACGACAGCTTCGACGACGAGCTCGGTGCGGCGATGGGCGCCTGGATGGCCCGGACCGACACCGTGCTGCTCGGGCGGAACAGCTACCTGGAGTGGTCCGAGTGGTGGCCCGCCCACGCGGACGACCCGTTCGGGCAGTGGATCAACCCGATCGAGAAGCACGTGGCCTCCACCACGCTCGGCGGCGACCTGACCTGGCAGAACAGCACGCAGATCCCGGGCGACGTCCCCGCGTTCGTCCGCGAACTGCAGCAGCGCGAGGGAGCCGACATCGCCGTCTGCGGCAGTGTCACGCTCGTCCGCAGCCTGCTGTTCGCCGGGGTCCTCGACGAACTGCAGCTCATGATCCACCCGGCGATCGCCGGCCGTGGCCGGCGACTGTTCGAACCGACCGACCCGCCCACGCGCCTGCGTCTCGTCGACAGCACCGTGACGAGCAAGGGGAACGTGCTGAACACCTACGGGCGGTTCGACGCCTGACGGACGCACCACGGGCCTCCCGGCCCCACCCGTCATGCGCCCCGGCAAACCGCGCGTACCCTCGTGGGTGACCACACGCACCCGAGGAACACCGGAGCAAGCATGACCCAGGACACCCGCCCGCACGTCGTCATCGTCGGCGGTGGATTCGCCGGTGTGGCCGCCATGCGCGAGCTCGCCGACGCACCGGTCCGGGTGACCCTGGTCGACCGTCACGTCTACAACATGTTCCAGCCCCTGATGTACCAGGTGGCGACGGGCGGCCTGAACGCCGGCGACGTGACGTACTTCCTGCGCTCGCTCCGGGCCCGCCAGTCGAACGCCGAGTTCCGTCACGGCCTGCTCACCGGCATCCGCACCGACGAGCGCATCGCCGAGATGTCCGACGGCGAGCACCTGCACTACGACTACCTGATCCTCGCCAACGGCGTGAACACGAGCTACTTCGGCACCCCCGGTGCGTACGAGTACGCCTACTCGATGTACTCGCGCTCGCAGGCGCTCCGCATCCGCGACGAGCTGTTCACCCGGCTCGAAGAAGCGGCGGCGAACCAGGGCCCCGACGAGATCCGCATCGTGATCGTCGGTGGCGGTGCGACCGGCGTCGAGATGGCCGGCGCGCTCGCCGAGCTCCGCGACCAGGCGCTCGTCGGCGCGTACCCGGAGATCGAACGCGGCAACATCTCGATCACGCTCGTGCACCGCAGCGGCGAGCTGCTCAAGCCGTTCGCGCCGCGCCTGCGCCGCTACGCCGCCAAGGTGCTGCGCAAGCGCGGTGTCGTGCTGCGGCTGAACACCGGCGTCTCCGAGGTCAAGCGCGACGGCGTGATGACGGCGGACGGCGAGTTCATCCCCGCGTCGCAGGTGATCTGGGCGACCGGTGTCGCCGCCCACAAGGAGGTCTCGGGCTGGGGCCTGCCGCAGACCCACGGTGGCCGCATCCAGGTGAACGACGACCTGAGCGTGAAGGGCGCCGAACGGATCTTCTCCGCCGGCGACATCGCCGCGCAGGACGACGCCCTCGCCCAGCTCGCCCAGCCCGCGCTGCAGGGCGGACGGCACTCGGCGCGGCAGATCGTGCGCCTGCTCGAGGGCAAGGCCACCGAGCGCTTCAAGTACTTCGACAAGGGCACCATGGCGACGATCGGCACGAACGCCGCGGTCGCACAGCTGCGCGGCGGGATCACGATGGTCGGCCCGGTCGCCTGGCTCGCCTGGGTGTTCGTGCACATCACGAGCCTGCTCGGTGCCGGTAACCGGATGTCGACCCTGACGCACTTCTTCGTGCGCTACGTCTGGTTCGTGCGGAAGCGCTCGATCCCGATCGTCGGCGACGTGCGCCCGGTGCGCCCGAACGGCGACCGCGAGCCGGACCCCTGGCAGCTGCAGAAGGCCGAGTAGCCGCCGAGGTCGCTCGCGCGCTCGCTTCGTGAGCAGGAACGGTCGGGTCCGCACGTCGGACCCGGCCGTTCCTGCTCACGATCTGCGTGCCGTGGACACGGGGCGCGGCGGCCTGGAGGCGCGGTGCGGGCCGGCCACGGGCCTCCCAGCCGGCGCGTGGTGCGCGGGGCTGGCGCCGACGCGTGGCCGGGACCGTGGGACCGGCCGACGCGGAACGACGATGTCGCTGTCGGGCGACGTCGACACTGTCGCTGCGCGCGCTTCGCAACAGTGCGCGCGTGCAACGAACGACGTCGTCGCTGTCGTTCGACGTCAGCCGTCCTACGCCACCCGGACGTCGAAGTACGCGCCGGCGGCGATGTCCTGGAGCAGCCCCGGGCCGGTGGGCCGCCAGTCGAGCAGCTCGCGCGTGGCCTCGGACGTGGCGGACATGTCCATGCCGAAGAACGACGCCATGAACCCGAAGTGCGCGGGCGCGTCAGCGGGGTCGATCGAGGCGACGGGAAGCCCGAGGCCCTCGCCGATGGCTTCGGCGATCGCCCGGGTGGGGATGCCGGTCTCCGCCACGGCGTGCATCCGCGTGCCCGCCGGCGCCTGCTCGAGGCCGAGCCGCACGAGCCGGGCGGCATCGGCGACGTGCACGGCGGCCCAGCGGTTCGTGCCCTCGCCGATGTACGCGGAGACCCCGTGCTGCCGGGCGGTGGCGACGATGTACGCGACGAACCCGTGGTCCCCCGGGCCGTGTGTGGTGGGGCTGAAGCGTGCTGCGACAGCGCGGACGCGCTGCTCCACGAAGTCGAAGCCGCGATTCTCGCCGCCACCGCGCGGAGCGTCCGGACCGACGAAGGGGTTGGGGTCGGTGTGTGAGCCGATCCAGCCGGAGGCCCCGGTGACGAACACGTGCATGAGCGTTCCCTTCCGCAGTGTTCACAACCTGATGTCATGAACTGACATCACCGTAGCACTCGATGTCAGCCACTGTCATCAGTAGACTGCGGGGATGGTTCGTTGGCAACCCGGCACCCGCGCGCGACTCCAGGCGGTCGCCCTGCAGCTGTTCGCCGAGCAGGGGTACGACCGCACGACGGTGGCCGAGATCGCGGCGGCGGCCGAGGTCACCGAGCGCACCTTCTTCCGGCACTTCGCCGACAAGCCCGAGGTGCTGTTCGCGGGACAGGACGGATTCCTCGCCATGTTCGTCGACCCGATCACCGCCGCTCCCCAGGGCACCGCGCCGTTCGAGCTGATCCGCCTCGCGCTGGACGCCAGCGCCGACTTCTTCCCCGAGGACCGTCGGGGGTGGTCCCGTGCGCGCCAGCACGTGATCGACGCGAACGCGGCCCTCGGCGAGCGGGAACTCGGCAAGCTCGCCACCCTGAAGGCCCGCCTCGGCGAGGTCCTGCGTAAGCAAGCGGTGCCGGAGCCGGTCGCGACGATGGCCGCCGAGGCCGCGGTCACCGTGTTCCACCTGTCGTTCGCCCAGTGGATCGCACCCGACGAGGACCGCCCCTTCGCCGCGATCGCGCACGAGCGACTCGATGCCCTGACGAGCCTGGTGCACCCCGCTCGTTGAGACTCCTCTTACCCGCGAGGAGGACCCTGGTCGGCGACACGCAACCGAGCAGCGCGGGGAGGGACCATGGCGACGACCACGCTGACCCACGCGCCGACGCAGGCGCAACCACAGCACCCCACGGCCACCCCGGCGCACGCGGGGGCCGGGTCGTCGCAGGCTCCACCACCCCCGCTGACGCACCGTGCACCCGCGCTCGACGGACTCCGGACCCTCGCCATCCTGGTGGTCGTCCTGTACCACCTGCACGTGCCGCAGTTCGAGGGCGGCTTCATCGGCGTGACGGTGTTCTTCGTGCTGTCCGGCTTCCTCATCACGACGCTGCTGCTCGGCGAACGGCGTCGCACCGGGCGGGTGCGCCTCGGCTCGTTCTGGGTGAAGCGGCTGCTCCGCCTGTACCCGGCGCTGCTCGCGTTCGTCGTCGTCGGGCTGCTCCTCTGGAACTGGGTCGGTGACTACAAGGGCGCGTCGCTGTCGTCCGGCGAAGCGGCGTTCATCGCGCTGACCTACACGGGCAACCTGTTCCGCGCCTTCTGGGACACCTCGCAGGGCGTCTTCGCGCACACGTGGAGCCTGTCGATGGAGGAGCAGTTCTACCTGGTCTGGCCGCCGGTCCTGGTCCTGCTCGCCGCACTCCGGGTCCGCCGCCGCTGGCTGCTGACGGGGCTCGGGGTCCTGGTCGTCGGGGCGTCGGCGGCGTCGTGGGCGAGCTACCGCAGCCCGAGCGGCGGTGCCACGCCCGACGTCTACTTCTCGCCGGTGCTCGGGGTGGTGCCGCTCGCGATCGGCTGCGGGCTGGCGCTGCTGCTCGACGACGAACGGGTGCGGGTGCGGGCCGCCGGGGTCCTCGGGCACGTGGCGACCTGGCTCGGTCTCGCGCTGCTGGTCGGGGTGCTGCTCTGGATCGACGACGACTGGACCCGGCACGCGTCGACGTTCGGCATCGTGCTGCCGCTGACCGGGTTGATCGCGGCGGTGGCGATCGGCGGGCTGGTCTCGGTGCGTTCCCCGGTGTCGGCCGCCCTGGCCTGGACACCGGTGTCGTGGTTCGGTCGCCGGGTGTCGTACTCGGCGTACCTCTGGCACCCGCTGGTGATCGCGCTGCTCGGCACCTTCGCGATCGGTCCCTGGGGCACGGTCGGCCTGGTCGGCGCCGTGGTGATCGTGTCGATCGGTGCCGCGTACGCCGTCGAGGTGCCCGTCGAGCGGTTCCGCGCACGGGTCCGAGCGGGTCGCGCCAGGGCCGAGCGCGGCACGCACGTCCGCGACGTGACCGGCTGACGTGACCGGCTGACGCAGCGGGAGCGGGGCCCTGGCCCGGGGCCACGGACGGACGGGAGGCGCGGTGCCGGCTGGCACCGCGCCTCCCGTCCGTCCGCTCTCCCGTTCTCGGTCCCAGAACGCGTCGGCGACGCTTCAGCGACGCGTCGTGCCGTCCTGGTCGAGGTCGATCTCCTCGTGGGAGACGTCCTCGGAGACCTGCTGCTGCTCGGTCACGGTCTCCTTGCCGACCCGGACCCGCTCGACCGGGACGGTCTCCTTGTCGACGACGACGCGTTCCTCGTTCAGCGTCACCTCGTGCTGCTCGTCCGACAAGGCCGGGCCGTCGAGCGCCGCACCGGCATTCGCGTCGGTGATCGGCTCCGTCTCGACGCGGAGCTCCTCGTGCTGCACCGGCACCGTGACGTTCTGCTGCTCGGTGACGACGTGCTTGCGGAGTCGGACGCGGCCGGCGGGGACCTGCTCGGTACCGACCTCGAGGCGTTCCTCGGAGCGGGTCATCGCGTCGTCGGTGTCCGGACCCGAGGTGTCGTGTCCGGCCGAGCGGGTCGTGCCCTGCCCGGTCGACGCGGACGAACCCTGCCCGGTGGATCCGGACGTGTCGCGGCCGGCAGCGCCCGCCGTCAGATCGGGGTCGGTACCGGTCGTCGCATCGGTCGCGTCGGAGGTCCCGCCGGTCTGCTGGTCGGCTTGCTGGGCTGTCTCCTGCGGTGCCTGCTGCCCGGCCTGCTGCCCGGTTTGGTGCCCGGTTTGGTGCCCGGTTTGGTGCCCGGCCTGCTGCCCGGTTTGCTGCCCGGTTTGGTGCCCGCCGCCGATCCCGTAGTGGTCGAAGACGCGGTCCTGCTCCTCGTCGCTGAGCTCGCCGTCGCCTTCGACCCGCGGAGCGTCCTTGATCTGGTCCTTGCCGTAGGCCACGCGGAGTTCGTCGCCACTGAGGTCGGCTCCCTCGAGCGGCACGAAGGACTCGGACCGCCCGAAGAGCCCGGTGCTGACGCTCGCGAAGAGCGGGTGTCCGTCCTGCTGGTCGACGTAGACCTGCTTGACGGTGCCGACCTTGGCACCGTCCGGATCGGTGACCTGCGCGCCGAAGACGCTGTTCAGGTTCGTGGAGTCGATCATGGTGTGTTCCCTTCCGTGCTGACGTGCTGACGTGCTGACGTGCTGACGTGCTGACGTGCTGACGTGCCGTCCTGCGGTCGTGGCGGCCGGCGCTCAGCGGCCGAGGCCGACGCGGTCGACCCGGCGGTGGTAGCGCATCCCGAGGATCCCGCCGAGGACGGCCCCCACCAGGCTGATGACGGCGACGACGACCGCCGTGACGATGCCCGTCACGGTGAGGGTGCCCTCGTCGATCGGGATCCGCGGGAAGCTGTTGAGGTTGCCGAGGACGTTGAACTGCGACCCCGCGACGGCGGTGACCACCGCCACGACGACGGCGATGACGACCGCCCAGATCCACACGGCGATGCCCTGCTTCGCACCGGCGAACCGGGCCATCCGTCCGGCGACGTACCCGCCGCACAGGTAGGCGACGAAGAGGATCACGGCCAGGGCGATCGCACCGACGATCCCGACCACGTCACCGTTCCGGGTCACGTCCTTCGCCGCGTCGTCGACGTCGCCGCCGTTCTGGCCGAGGCCGACCCCGGCGCCCACCGCGCTGAGGATCGCCGTCAGGATGAGGGCGGTGCCCGTCGCGGTGAGCCAACCGAAGAAGGCCGATCCCCACTTGAAGCCGGAGAACTCCTCCTTCTCGCGCTCGAGCACGGTCTCGCGCTGGGTCGCGCCGCGTTCCGCCGGGACTGCTCGGGTCGCGCCGTCGGAGTCGTGCGCCGGCCCGGTCCCTGCGTCCCGCCGCGCGGCATCGACGTCGGGTCGGGTGCGGTCGTCGGGTGTGCTCATGGTCAACCTCCAAGGTGCTGGTCGTCCCCTCGGCGGAAGGCAACTCCGGCGCACGTGTGAGGCCGGACAGACGCCGGCACCGGACTGCGCTCTCGGTACATCCGGCCCGGCGGCACCGTCGCTCCGTAGGCTCGGCCCGTGAGCGCGGAACGAACGGACGTCCTGGTCGTCGGAGGTGGGCCCGTCGGTCTGTTCCTCGCGACGCTCCTCGCCAGGCGGGGTGTCGACGTCCGTGTGTGGGAACGACGGGTCGAACCCCCGACCGGTTCGCGGGCCATCGGCATCCACCCGCCGTCCCTCGACGCGTTCGCCGAGATCGGGCTGGACGCCGCGGTGCTCGCCGAGGCCTCGCTGGTGCACGCCGGAGTGGCCAGGAGCCGCGGTCGGACCCTCGGCACCCTGCGCTTCGAGCGAGCCTCGCCGACCCATCCGTACGTGGCCACCCTCGACCAGCACCGCACCGAGTCCCTGCTCCGGGCCCGGCTCGGCACCAGCGCACCGGACGCCCTGCGCACCGGGACCACCCTGACCGCGTTGTCCCCGCACACCGACCACGTCGACGCCACCGGGACCGGACCGGACGGCGACACGGTGACGATCCGCGCGGGCTTCGTCGTCGGTGCCGACGGTGCCCGGAGCGTCGTCCGCGATCTGCTCGGCATCGGCACGACCGGACGCGAGTACCCGGACCGCTACGTGATGGGCGACTTCGCCGATCCAGAGGAGCCGTCAGCCCGGTCCGCCGCGCTGGTCGACGTCGGCCCGGACGGCGTCGTCGAGTCCTTCCCGCTGCCGGGTGCACGGCGCCGGTACGTCGCCCTGGTGCCGGACGACGACGCCTTCGCGGCGGCGGAACGCGGCGCGACGGCTGCTCCGGACCCCGTGGTCGTCAGACGTCTGGCCACACTCGTCGCGGACCGCACCGGCGTCGTCCCCGACCCCGTGAGCTGCTCGATGACCAGCGGCTTCCGGGTACGCCGTCGCACCGCCGACCGCGTGGGCGTCGGCCGGGTCGTGCTCATCGGGGACGCCGCCCACGAGATCAGCCCGATCGGCGGGCAGGGCATGAACCTCGGTTGGCTCGACGCCGCCGAGCTGGCGCCGCTGCTCGCGCGTGCGGTCCGCACCGGAGTCGCCGGTCCTTGGCCGAGGTACGCCGCCCGCCGTCAAGCAGCCGCCCGTCGTGCGGCCCGGCAGGCCGAGGTGAACATGGCCCTCGGCCGTCCGCTCGGCTCCGTCACGGCGACCGGCCGGGAGGCGCTGCTCCGGACCGCCCTGGCACTGCCGACCGCGCACGGCCTGGCCCGGCTCTACGCGATGCGCTGGGCCTGACGGCTCGCGTCGGGCGCGCAGACGCGCAGCGTGTTCCGCGTCGTCAGGCGACGAGTCGCGCGCCCGCGAAGCCGAGCTCGACGACGAGCACGAGGGACGACGCGATGACCAGCCGGAACAGGATGCGTGATGCCCGTCCCGCGAGCACCAACCGGACGCCGACGACCGCGAGCCCGGCCACCACGACGGCACCGAGGACCGCGAGCACGACCCCGAGGCCCCGCACCGGGTCGTCGCCGAGCACCTGTTCGCCGAGCACCAGGGCGGCCGCGACGACGAGCGAGGCGAACGCGACGATCCCCGCGCCACGGAGCCCGAGCCGGTGCGGGAACCCCCGGACACCGGTGGCGGCGTCGTCGACCAGGTCGGGGAGCACGTTCGTGCAGTGGATGGCGATCCCGAAGACGGCACCCGTGGCGATCGCCCACCACGCCGGCCACTGCCCCTCCGGCCCGGCCGCGACGGACACGACGGGCAGCAGCCCGAACGCGACGACGAACGGCGCCACCGACCACACCGAACGCTTCAGCCCGGCGTCGTAGGCCCACCCCGCTGCGACGAGCACCAGGTGCGCGACCGCGGCGACGGGACCCAGGAACAGCGAGAGCACCACGGCGGCCCCGGCCGTGGCGTACGCGGCCGTGCGGACGGTGCCGACGGCGATGAGCCCGCGGGCCACCGGCTTGTCGCTCCGCCCGACGGCCCGGTCGCGGTCCGCGTCGATCCAGTCGTTCGCCAGGCCGATCGACAGCTGCCCGGCGACGACCGTCAGCGCCACCAGGACCACGAGCCACACCGGGTGTCCGACGGCCGCGGCGATCACCGCGGCGAGGACGGTCACGGTGACGGTGGGCCCGGGATGCGACGACGCGAAGAGCAGTCGGACGATCGAAGGGGCGCTGCTGGCGGTCACCCGGTCAGCGTACGGATCGCCCCTGCGCGGTCGTGGCAGGGATCACGGAACGGCCGTCACCGCGACGCCGAACCGGTCGACGAGCTCGCGCTTGAGCACCTTGCCGCTCGGACCGAGCGGCAGCGCGTCGAGGACGTGCACCACCCGGGGGTACTTGTACGCGGCGATCTCGGCGGCGACGAAGTCGACCAGGACCTGCGGCTCGACGGACGCGCCCGCGTGCAGGACCACCGCGGCCTCGATCTCCTGTCCGTGCACCGCGTGCGGCACGCCGAACACCGCGGCCATCGCGACGTCGGGGTGGGTGGCGAGGACCTCCTCGACCTGCCGCGGATACACGTTGTAGCCGTTGCGGATGATCATGTCCTTGGTGCGGTCGACGATCGTCAGGTACCCGTCGTCGTCCTTCGTACCGAGGTCACCGGTGCGGAACCACCCGTCGACGATGGCCTCTGCGGTGTCCTCGGGCCGGTCGAGGTACCCGTTCATCAGGTTGTGGCCGCGGATCACGAGCTCGCCGATCTCGCCGTGCGGCAGCATGACGATGGCGTCGCGGACCTCGGGGTCGGCGATCTCGACGTCGACGCCCCACACGGGGGTACCGATCGTGCCGGGCCGCGGGGGCCGTCCGACGTGGTTGAAGGTGGCGACCGGCGAGGTCTCGGTCAGCCCGTACCCCTCGTGGATCGGCGCGTCGAAGACCTGCTGGAACCGCTCGAGCACCGCGAGCGGCAGCGAGGCACCGCCGGAGATCGCGTACCGGAGTGTCGGACGGGCCTCGGAGCGGGTCGCGGCGTCGAGCAGCGCCATGTACATCGTCGGGACGCCCATGAAGATGCCGCAGCCGTGCTCGACCATCGCGGCGAGCGCCGAGTCGCCGTCGAACCTCGGCAGCATGACGAGCGTCGCGCCGGTCCGGAACCCGGTGTTCATCGTGCAGGTCTGCCCGAACGTGTGGAACAGCGGCAGGGCGCCGAGCAGGACGTCCCCGCGGTGCATGTCGAACGTGGTCATCAGGTTCGTGTTGACCTGTTCGAGCAGCGAGAAGTGCGAACCCTCGGCACCCTTGGGCTGGCCGGTGGTGCCGCTCGTGTACAGGATCGTCGCGGTGTCGAACGGGTGCCGTGGCACGTAGGTGTCGAGCGGCACGCTCTGCTGCGCCAGCGCCTCGAGCCGGTCGGGGCCGACCGCGGACCCGTCGTCGGTCGTCGCCGGCGCGAGCACGGTCACGACGTCGACACCGGCGAGCTCGGCACCGGCAGCGCCCTCACCGAGCAGCGGGGCAGCACAGACGAGCAGGGTCGCTCCGCTGTCGCGCAGGACGTACTCGATCTCGCGGCGCTTCAGCAGCGCGTGCACGGGCACGGCCACCGCGCCGAGGGCCAGTGTGGCGTAGTAGACGCGGGGGAAGTCCGCGACGTTCGGCACGAGCATCGCCACCTTCGCCCCCTCGGTCACACCCCGCGCGCGGAGCGCCCCGGCGTAGGCCAGGGTCTGCGCCCACAGCTCGGCGTAGGTCGTGCGGACGTCGCCCACGATGACGGCGATGTCGTCCGGGTAGCGCGCCGCCGACTCGGCGAGGATGGCTGCGACCGACGCGGTCGCGCGGGTGGTGTGGGTGTCGTGCATGCCCGTCTCCGTCTTCGTCGACGACCTCGTCGTCGTCACCGCCGATCCTACGGCTCGACCCGGCGGACCGGTCAGGCGGCGGACGCCGCAGGTTCCCGCCGCCGGAGGAGCACCCCGGACGCCAGGGCGATCCCGAGCAGGACGACGAGTCCGCCGACGGGCTCGTTCCACCGCACCCGCTCCCCCAGCACGAGCACACCGAGGGCCACCCCGACCACCGGCGTCAGGTACGTGACGGTGGAGGCGCGACCGGCGCCCCACGCCTGCACGAGCCGGGTGTTCCAGGCGTAGGCCAGCCCCGTGCCGACGCAACCGAGCGCGATCATCGCGGCCACGATCCTCCCGTCCAGCTGCACCGGACCGGTCGCGATGACGGGCGCGACCAGCAGGAGCATCCCGGAGGCCAGCGTCAGCTGGACCGTCGCCAGCGTGACCGGGTCGTACGCGCTCGCCACGGCCACCCGGCGCAGGTAGGCGAGCCCGATGCCGTAGGACGCGGTCATGCCGAGCAGTGCGACCTGCCCCGGCACGCTCGCCAGGACCTCCGGGTCGGTCAGGACGTCCCACGGGCCGACCAGCACGAGCACCCCGACGATGCCGAGCACGATCCCGAGCACCTGCCGTCCGCGCAGCCGTTCGGACGGCACGAGCACCGCGAGCGCGGCCAGCGTCATGATCGGCGTGGTCGCGTTGTAGATGCTCGCGAGTCCGGACGGCACCGTCTGCTCGGCCCACGCCATCAGAGACGACGGCACCGCGTTGAGGAACACCGCGACGACCGCCAGGTGTGCCCACGTCCGCGGCTCCCGGGGCCACCGGCGCCGGGCGGCGAGCAACACGACCACGAGCGTCACCCCACCGAGCACGGTCCGCACGGTGGCGACCTGCTGCGGGGCGAGACCGTCGAGCCCGATCTTCGCGAAGAGGAAGCTCGAGCCCCAGGTCAGTGCGACGAGGGCGTAGAGGAGGGCGTTCACGTGGCCTAGTGTCGGACCAGCGAGTGACATGCGGCAAACGCATGGGGCTCATGCCGACATGAGGAGGACGCATGACCGTCTCGGTCCAGCAACTGCGCGCGTTCGTCGCCACGCTCGACGCCGGGTCCTTCACCGCGGCGGCGACCGCCCTGGGCGTCGGGCAGTCCGCGGTGTCCCACGCCGTCGCCGGGCTCGAACGCGAGGTCGGCGGCCCCGTGGTGCGCCGTGGCACGGTCGCCGCCGCCACACCGCTGGGCGACCGCCTGCTGGCCCACGCCCGCAGCGTGCTCGCCTCGGTCGAAGCCCTGGAGGCGGTGGTCCGGCCCGCCTCGGCGCGCGGCACCGTGCGCCTCGCCGCCGTCCCCACCGTCTGCCAGGGCCTGCTGCCGCGGCTCCGCGAGCTGTGGGCGGTGACCCTGCCGGACGTCGACGTGCAGGTCTACGAGGGGGACGACGACGAGATGCCGGAGTGGCTCGAGGCGGGCACCGTCGACGCCGCAGTGCTCGTCGACCCGTCGCCGGCACCCGCCGGTGGCGTGGTCGTGGCGCGGGACGAGATGGCCGCCGTGATCCGCCGCGACCACCCCCTCGCCGAACTGCCCGCGCTCACGCTCGACGACCTGCACGAGGACGGCCTGGTGGCGGGCGGCGGCGGCTGCGAGTACCAGGTCCAGAAGCTCCACGAGCTCGACGGCCGCCCCTTCCGCTACGCCCACCGGGTGCGGGAGATGAGCACGATGTTCGGGATGATCCAGCGGGGCGAGGGCGTCTCGATCGTGCCGACCCTGGGCCGCGGGATGCTGCCGCCCGACCTCGTGATGATCCCGATGGCCCGGCGGCTCGAACGGACCCTGGTGCTGAGCGGGCCGTCGTCCCGTGCGTGGCACCCGCTGGCGCGGGCCCTGGTCGACGCGGTCTGAGAGACGGGGCACCTCCGACCTTCGGCGGATCCGCTCGTCCCGACGGCTCCCTAGGCTCGGGGCGTGACCTCGACCGCGCTCCCCGCTGTGCCACTCGGGCAGCGTGTGTGGTCCCAGAGCTGGCGTGTCGCCGTCGCGGCCCTGACCGGACTGCTCACGGCGGGGCTCGTGTGGCCGTCCATGGACACCCGCGGCTGGAGCGACCTGCACGTCGGCGCGCTGATCCTCGGCGATGTGGGTGCCGGTCTGGCTGCCCTCGTCCTCCTGCCGTTCCGGCACCGGGCACCGCTGTTGATCACGGTCGTCATCGCTGCCCTCAGCTCGGTGTCGACGTTGGCGGTCGGGGCGGCCGCGATCGCCACGGTGTCGCTCGCCACCCGGCGCCGGGCCGTCGAGCTCGCCGTCGCCGGTGCGGTGCTGCTCGGTGCCACGGTGCTCTACGACGTCGTCCTGGCTCCCCAGGACGACGCCATGCCGCTCTGGCAGATCCTCGTCGCCGGCGCCGTCGGCATCGCCCTGCTCGTCGCGATCGGCATCGGGATCGGACAGCGTCGGGCGCTCGTGCTGTCCCTGCGCGAGCGCGCGGCCCTGCTCGAACGCGACCAGCAGCTGCGCGAGGACCGTGCCCGCGAGCAGGAGCGCGCCCACATCGCCCGCGAGATGCACGACGTCCTGGGCCATCGGCTGTCCCTGGTCGCGCTGCACGCCGGTGCACTCGAGTACCGCGGCCCGGGGCTCACCCCCGACGAGACCGCCGCGGCGGCCGGGGTCGTGCGGGCCGAGGCGCACTCCGCGCTCACCGACCTGCGCGACGTCCTCGGGGTGTTGCGCGACCCCGCGGCGAACGGCGGCGATGAAGTTACCGGCACCGCGCCTCCGCAGCCGACCCTCGTCGACCTGCCCACCCTGCTCGACCAGGCGCGTGCCGGCGGTGCAACCGTCCGGGCGCGCGTCGACGCCGACAGTGCGGCGGTACCGACCGCCGTGGGGCGACACGCCTACCGGATCGTGCAGGAGTCACTGACGAACGCCCGAAGGCACGCCCCAGGAGAGCCCGTCGACGTCGTGGTCGAGACGGTCCGCGGGTCGGCGATCCGGGTGGTGGTGTCGAACACGCTGGCCGACGGACCTGCGCCCGCGCACGCCTCCGGGCACTCGGCCGGGCACGGCCTGCGCGGGCTCGCCGAACGCGCCCGTCTCGTCGGCGGGAGCTTCCGCGCCGGCAGCGACGACGGACGCGTGCACGTGGTCGAGGCGGTGCTGCCGTGGACCCCGTGACCGCTCCCGTCCGCGTCGTCCTGGTCGACGACGACCAGCTCGTGCGCGTCGGGCTCCGCATGCTGCTCAGCGGCGACGACGGCCTGGTGGTCGTGGGCGAAGCGGGCGACGGGCTCGAAGCCGAGGGCGTCATCGCGTCGACCGCGCCCGACGTCGTGCTCATGGACATCCGGATGCCCCGGTGCGACGGACTCGTCGCCACCGAACGTGAACTGCGCCGACGACCCGACCTGGCCGTCCTGGTGCTGACGACCTTCGAGGGTGACGACCTCGTGCTCGGAGCACTGCAGGCCGGTGCCCGTGGGTTCCTGCTCAAGGACACCCCGCCGCACGAACTGGTGCAGGCCGTGCGGACCGTGGCGGCCGGGCGCTCGATCCTGTCCCCGTCCGTGCTCGACCGGGTCATCGCGTTCGCGGCCGGGCCACGCTCGGGCCAGGCGGCCGGTGGCCGGGGCGGCGGAACCGCCGGCGCCGCTGCGGACGACACCGAGGCGCGCCCGCTGCTCGCCCTGCTGACCGAGCGGGAACGGGAGGTCGCACTCGCCGTGGCGAACGGGGCGTCCAACGCGCAGATCGCCGCCGACCTGTACGTGGGACTCGCCACCGTGAAGACGCACGTCGGGCACGTGTACGAGAAGTTCGGCGTCGAGAACCGGGTGCAGCTGGCACTCGTGGTGCACGCGGCCCGGCGGGGAGAGCCGAGCGCGTGACCGGGTGACCGTCGGCTGAACGGTCGACGGTGCTCCTCGGTAAGGATGGGCCGATGGCCGAGACGCACGTGAAGACGTTCACCACCGCGGACGAGGCGGCAGCCGAAGCCGCCGGGCTCGCCTGGCTCGCCCAGGCCGAGGACACCGGAGGGACCCGCATCGCCCGTGTGCTGGGGCGTCCGGGCCCGACCGTGCTCGACCTCGAGTTGATCTCCGACGGCTCGCCCACCGCCGCCCAGGCCGAGCGGTTCGGCCGTTCCCTCGCCCACACGCACGCCGCCGGCGCCGATCACTGGGGTGCGCCGCCCGCCGGATGGACTCGCGGTGCGGCACTGCGGATGGGCCGCTCGCGCACGCCGTTCGTCGCGGCCGAGCAGGCACCGGCGACCTGGGGCGAGTTCTTCGCCGAGTACCGGATCCGCGACTTCGTCCGCCGTATCGTCGACGCCGGCGGGTTCGACCGCGCCGAGGCCGCCGTGTTCGAGCGGGTCGCGCAGCGCGTGCAGGACGGAACCCTCGGGTCGCCGCAGCCCGTGCTCGTCGGGGACCGCCCCGCGCGCCTGCACGGCGACCTGTGGGCCGGCAACGTCCTCTGGCCGACGGACCCGTCCGAACCGACCGGCGCCGTGCTCATCGACCCGATCGCCCACGGCGGCCACGCGGAGACCGACCTGGCACTGCTCGGGCTGTTCGGGCTCCCCCGGCTCGAGACGGTGCTCGCCGCCTACGACCGGGAGTCACGGCTGGCCGACGGCTGGCAGGAGCGCGTCGAGCTCCACCAGCTCGCACCGCTGCTGCTGCACGTGTTCCTGTTCGGCGGCTCGTACACCGGCGCCGCACTCCGGGCAGCACAGCGGTACGCCTGACCCCTCGAACGGTGCGAGGAGCGCGCGGTGCCGCGCGGGATCGGCGAGCTCATCCGCCCCGGAACCACCCGGCGGCCGACGCCAGCACGGCGGTCACCGGGTCCGTCCCACGGGCGGGCGTGGCGGGTGCGAGCAGCACGGCACCTGCCGCCGCCTCGCCCCTCCCGGTGCGAGGTCGTCCACTCCGTGCGGCGCTGCGACCTCGCACCGGGTGATCGACCTCGCACCAGCCGGAGAACCCCGCGCCGCGCCCCACACCACCCGTGTTGCACGGTCGGTATACCAAGCCGTAGCATCGCCCTACCGCACCACCACCCCACAGGGCCCGACTGCCACCATCGGTCTGCCCGCGGCGAGCGCTCCATCGATGCAGCCCGCGCCGTCCGCTGCCGGCAACGCCCCACTGGACCCGCACGTGAACCCCACCTCTTTCGGTCTCTACGACCCTGCCCGCGAATCGAGCGATTGCGGCGTCGGTTTCATCACCCGTCTCGACGGGACGCCGAGCCACGACGTCATCCGCAAGGGCGACGAAGCGCTCTGCTCCATCCCGCACCGCGGCGGCAAGTCCGCCGAGGGTGTCGGCGACGGCGCGGGCGTCAGCATCGACCTGTCGGTGGAGTTCTTCAGCGCCATCACCGGTGAGCAGCTGCGCGCCGGGCACTTCGGCGTCGCGAACTGCTTCGTGCCGAGCAGCGACGGAGCCGACGGCACCGACGAGCGCGCCCGTGCCGAGCAGACCGTCACGGACGCCATCACGGCCGAGGGCTTCGAGCTGTTGCTGGTCCGTGACGTCCCGGTGGACCACTCCGTCGCGCGCCCCGAGGCCGAGCAGTACCAGCTGCCGATCGTGCAATGGGTCTTCCGGGCACCGTCCGACTGGGACCGCTCCGAGGTCGACGCCGCCGCGAACCGCGCCCTGCTCGCCATCGAGGCCGTCTCCTACGCCCAGGCCGCCGCCGAGCGCGCCGAGCACGCCGCCCTGTACCCGCTGTCGCTCAGCGCCCGGACCCAGATCCTGAAGGGCCGGCTGAACTCCGGCGAGGTGATCGGGTACTTCACCGACCTGCGCGACCCCCGGCACTCGGTGCGGACGCTGTACTTCCACACCCGGTTCTCGACGAACACCGAGCCGCACCCGACGATGGCGCAGCCGTTCCGCCTGATGGCGCACAACGGCGAACTGAACACCGACCGCAAGAACCGGCTGTCGGACGAGGCGCTCGCGCGGGCCCGCACCCGGAGCATCGTCCGCCCGCCCGGGCAGTCGGACTCGAGCCGGCTCGACCAGACCCTGCAGAGCCGCGTGTTCGACGACGGGCTCGAGATCATCGAGGCCGTGGTCTCGCTCATGCCGCCGGCGTGGGAGAACGACCGCACCCTGACCCCGGACGTCCGGGACATGCTCGAGTACTTCTCGCTGTACGAGGAGAAGAACGACGGTCCCGCCGCCGTGATCTTCAGCGACGGCGATGTCGTCGGCGCCCGCCTGGACCGCCTGGGCCTGCGCCCGCTGCGCACCGTCGAGACGGCCGAGTACCTGATGGTGTCGTCTGAGGCCGGCCAGGTCGAGTTCGACGCCGACGAGGTCGTGCACCGCGGCCGCATCGAGGCCGGCGGCATGCTCGTCGTCGACCACCGCACCGGCACCCGCATGCGCACGGGCGAGGTGCTGCGCATGCTCGCGGCCCGCCGTGACTACGGCACCCTGCTCGACGCCGCCCGGGTGAACCTGGACGACGTGCCCGCTCCGGACTACGAGCGCACGACGTCCACCCTGGGCTACGACGGCGACCTGTCGCTCGCCGGCCGGTACGTGGCGTACTCGTTGAACCAGGAGAGCTTCCGGTTCATGCTCGACCCGATGCTGCAGAACGGGTCGGAGCGCATCTCGGCGATGGGCTACGGCAACGCGATCAACGCCCTGAGCGACACCGAGGGCGGCATGGCGAAGTACTTCTCGCAGCGCTTCGCCCAGGTGACGAACCCGCCGCTCGACTCGATCCGCGAGGCGGACGGGATGTCGATGCGCGTGGCACTCGGCGCGAAGCCGGACGGCACGGGCACCACGGGGCGTCAGCTCGTCGTGCAGTCGCCGATCCTCGGGCACCTCGACATGGTGCGGCTGCGCGAGCAGGACATCGTCCCGCTCGAGCGCTTCGACATGCTCTACGTGCCGGTGCCCGCCGACGAGCAGGCCAACGCCGACGCGATGCGCGGCGCGTTGGACGCGCTGTGCGACGCGATCGAGGCCTTCGCGGCGCGCGGTGGCGGGATCGCGGTCGTGACCGACCGCGAGGTGTCGTCGACCCATGCGCCCCTCCCCGTGATCCTGGCCGTGGCCGCCGTGAACCAGCGGCTCATCGAGACCGGTCTGCGCCTGCGGGTGTCCGTCGTCGCGGAGAGCGGTCAGCTGCCATCGTCACACCACGTCGCGACCGCGCTGGGCTTCGGTGCCGCCGCTGTGTACAGCTTGAGCGCTCGGCTGCGTGCGGAGGAGAAGTACCCCGCCGCACCCGCACCCGCCGGCGAGCTGACCGCGACCGACCTGGCACTCAAGCAGTTCCGCAAGGCCGCCGAGAAGGCCCTGGCGAAGACCATGGGCCGCGTCGGCCTGTGCACCGCCGAGAGCTACATCGGTGGCGAGTTCTTCGAGCCGAACTACCTCGACACCGGCGACGACGTGCTCGCGCGGATCTTCCCGCACATGCAGGCACCGGTCGGCGGCGTCGGCTTCGCGCGCATCGCCCAGGCGGCGACGGACTGGCACGAGCGTGCCCGTTCGGTGGCGTCCGAGGGCCAGGTCCCGCTGCTCGGCCTGTTCAAGGAACGCTCCGACGGCGCCGGCCACTCGTTCGGTGTCGCGAGCGTCCGCGGGTTCGGCGGCATGACCGAGGAGCGCCCGGCCTTCGAACGCTCCGGCGACTCGGACGCGCTGCGCCTGCTCACGCTCGGCCAGCTCGACGACTCGTTCGGCATCACCGACGCCGCGTACCGGAACACCGGGTACGACCGGCTGAGCGATGCCGAGATCGACGCACACCGCATCACGCCGGGCTACGTCACGTTCCTGCAGACGACCCACGACGAGCGGTCCCGCCGCCCCGCCGCGCTCCGCGACGTGCTCGCGCTGCCCGCGGACGTCACCGGCATCGACACGGCCGAGGACTTCGCCCGCGAGCTCGGCCGCTTCTCGACGAGCGGCAACGCCAGCGTCACCGTGCGCGGGCTCTCCGGCTCGCGTCCGTCGGACGACCAGGACCTGCCGGGAGGCACGGAGCGGTTCCGCCTGGAGCTCACGTCGACGGGGACCACGGGTGCACTGCGCCACGCGGCCCTGGCGGACGGCCTCGCGCTGCTCCACCCCGGGCAGATCGACGTCGACGCCGTCGACGACACCGGGGTGACGCTCCGCGCCACCGGTGCGGCCGTCGCCCTGCTCGCGCTGCTGCAGAGCGCCCCGGCGAGCGTCGAGCTCGACGAGGTGCAGCCGGCCCACGAGATCACCCGGACCCTGGCGTCCGGTGCGATGAGCCACGGCGCACTCGTCGCCACCGCCCACGAGGCCGTCGCGCACGGCACGAACATGGTCGGCGGCATGTCGAACAGCGGTGAGGGCGGCGAGCACCACTCCCGGTACGGCACCATCCGCGGCTCGCGCATCAAGCAGTTCGCCTCGGGCCGGTTCGGCATCTGGGCCGGCTACCTCGCCGACCCCATGCTCGAGGAGCTCGAGATCAAGATCGGCCAGGGCGCGAAGCCCGGCGAGGGTGGTCAGCTGCCCGCACCCAAGGTCACGGTGGACATCGCCGCGGCCCGTGGTGGCACACCCGGCGTCGAGCTGATCTCGCCGCCGCCGCACCACGACACGTACTCGATCGAGGACCTCGCGCAGCTCATCCACGACTGCAAGGCCGCCCGCGTCCGGGTGATCGTGAAGCTCGTCTCGTCCGAGGGCATCGGCACCATCGCGGTCGGCGTCGCGAAGGCGGGCGCCGACGTGATCAACGTCGCGGGCAACACCGGCGGTACCGGTGCCGCGGCCGTCACCAGCCTGAAGTACGCCGGCCGCTCCGCCGAGATCGGCGTCGCCGAGGTGCACCAGGCCCTGGTCGCGAACGGCCTGCGCCAGAAGGTCACGCTCCGCTGCTCGGGTGCGCACCAGACCGGCAGCGACGTCGTCACGAGCGCCCTGCTCGGCGGCGACAGCTTCGAGTTCGGCACGACCGCGCTCATGATGCTCGGCTGCGTGATGGCCAAGAACTGCAACGTGAAGTGCCCGGCGGGCCTGACCACGAACGCCGAGGCGTTCGAGGGCGACCCCCGCGCGCTCGCGCAGTACCTGCTCAACATCGCCCACGACGTGCGGCAGATCCTGGCCCGTCTCGGCCTGCGTTCCCTGCGGGAGGCCCGCGGCCGGACCGACCTGCTGCAGCTCCTGGACCACCCGGCGAGCGTGGGCCGGCTCGACGCCCGCGCCCTGCTCGCCCAGGTGCCCGAGAAGGTCGTCGCGGACCCGGAGTACCTGGAGAAGGACTTCCACACCGACGACGCCCTGCTCGAGCGCGTCCGCACCGCCCTCGTCGACCACGCGCAGGAGCACGTGCTCGTGCACGGCGTGCTGCTCGGCAACGCCGACAAGTCGGTCGGCGGTCAGCTCGGCATCGACCTCGAGCGTCTGCTCAACCACGAGCTCGGGGCCGAGGACGTGCAGGGCCTGCCCGCCGTGACGACGGACGACCGCGGACGCCGCCGGCTGGTGGACGGCGCGGTCACGATCCGCACGCAGGGCTCGGCCGGGCAGTCCTACGGCGTCTTCAACAACGACGGCGTCGTGCTCGAGCACACCGGCACCGCGAACGACGGCGTCGGCAAGAGCCAGAGCGGCGGACGGATCATCGTCCGCGCCCCCGGTGGCGGCAGCGCCGAGCGGGGCGGCAACGTGCTGGTCGGCAACTTCGCGCTGTTCGGGGCCACCGGTGGTCGCACCTTCGTCGAGGGCGAGGCCGGTGACCGGTTCGCCGTCCGCAACTCCGGTGCGACCGCCGTCGTCGAGGGCCTCGGCGACTTCGGCTGCGAGTACATGACCGGCGGCGCCGTGTTCAACCTCGGCGCGTTCGGCAAGGGCCTCGGCAACGGCATGTCCGGCGGGTTCCTGTACCAGTACGACCCCTCCGGCCAGGTCGCCGAGCGTGCCAGCACGGACTCGCTCCTGGTGTTCCCGGTCACCGACACCGAGCGCGGTGCGTTCCACGAGGCCGCCGCCCGCCTGCTGCTCGAGTGGCACCTCGAGGCGACCGGTTCGGCCCTCGCCGAGCGGCTGCTCGCCGAGTGGGACACCGCCCGCGCGCACGTGTACGTCGGCATGCCCCGTGCCCTGCTGCTCACGCAGGACGCCGGCGAGATCCTCGCGGCGGCGACCCGGCCCGAGCTCCTCGACGAGCTCGCGACCTCGATCGCCACCGACAAGCTCCGCGCGTTCAAGCTCGACTACCGCGACCAGCGCACGGTGCTCGACGGCCGTGCCCCGGCGCTCGGCGACCAGGGCGAGGACATGTTCTCGCTGCTGTCGTCGTACACCGTGCTCGGGGTCGCCCAGGACGTCGCCCTCGAGCGCGTCCCGGGTGCGTTCGGTGCCGCCGACCCCCGGGTCGCCGAGGCCGTCAAGAACCTCGTGCTCACCGAGGACTTCTCCGTCAAGCAGCGCGTCGTGAAGTACCTGCGCGGGACGCTCGACCGGTTCGCCGACGACCAGCTCGCGACCCTCATCGCGATCAAGCGGCTCGACGACTACAAGCGCGCGCTCACGCAGCGGAACAACCGCAGCATGGACGCGCCGGGCACCACGGGGTGGATCATGCACCAGAACGCCAAGAACGACGGCCGCGTCCGCGAGGCGCGCTTCGACGAGCTGCTCGCCACCGCGGCGCTCGAGGACATCGCCCGCCGTGCACCGCAGGCGCCGACCGAGGCGGTGACCGCGTGAGCCTGCTCCCCCCGACCGGGTCGCTGATCCCCGTCGACGCACCGTTCTCGGCCGCCCAGGAGTCCTGGCTCGCCGGGTTCATCGCGGGCATCGCCGCCGCCGGCAAGAAGGTCGCAGCCAGCGCGCCCACGACGACGATCGACGTGCTCTTCGGCACCCAGACCGGCAACGCCGAGTTCCTGGCCGACGAGCTGGTCGCCGGCGCGAAGGCCCGCGGACTCGGCGGTCGTGCCAGCGCGCTCGACGCCGTCACCCCCGAGCAGCTCGCCGAGATGTCGCACGTGCTCGTCGTCACCTCGACCTACGGCGAGGGCGAGATGCCTGACAACGCCGGGCTGTTCTGGGACGCGATCCAGGCGAGCACCGTGCCACGGCTCGAGGGGCTGCAGTACGCCGTCCTGGGCCTCGGCGACACGAGCTACGACGAGTTCTGCCAGGCCGGCAAGCTCCTCGACACCCGGTTCGAGCAGCTCGGCGCGACCCGGGTCCACGACCGCGTCGACTGCGACGTCGACTTCGAGGACCCGGCCGCACTGTGGACCGCGGCGGTCCTCGACCGCCTCGCCGCCGAGGCCGGCGCGACGGCCGCACCCGGCGCGACCACGGGCGGTGGTGGCGGCGACGGTGCCGGCGCGACCGGCGGGGCGGGCGCGAGCCGTGCCTCCCGTCCGGGGTCGCAGTGGAACAAGCGCAACCCGTACCCGTCGCGCCTGGTCGAGAACCGGCTGCTCTCCTCGCCGCGCAGCGCGAAGGAGATCCGGCACTACGAGTTCGACCTCGGCGACTCGGGCATCGAGTACGCGGCCGGCGACGCCCTGGCGGTCGTGCCGGTGAACGACGAGGTCTTCGTGGCGGACCTGCTCGAGCAGGTCGGCGCGAACGGTGGCGAGGCGTTCGACGGCCGGCCGATCACCGAGGTCCTGCGGACCGACCGTGAGATCCGGACGCCCTCGAAGGACCTCATCGCCGACCTGGTGCAGCGCGCGCCGTCGAGCGAGCTCGCGGCCGTCGTGGCGCACGGCGACAAGCACGAGCTGGACCGCTGGCTCTGGGGACGCGACGTCCTCGACCTGCTCCGCGACGCCGGCCCGGCCGCCCCGGGACTCGACGAGCTGCTGCCGAACCTGCGGCCGCTGCAGGCGCGGCAGTACTCGATCTCGTCGAGTCCGCTGGCCCACCCGGACCGCATCCACCTGACCATCGCGTCGGTGCGCTACGGCGACCCGCACCGGATGTACGCCGGTGTCGCGTCGACGTTCCTGGCCGACCGGGTCGACCCGGACGGCACCGTCGACGTCTACCTGCAGCCGAACGCGTCGTTCGGGGTGCCGGCGGAGGAGTCGGCCCCGATGATCATGATCGGACCGGGCACGGGTGTCGCGCCGTTCCGCGGGTTCCTGCACGAGCGGGCCGTGTCCGGGGCGACGGGGCGCAACTGGCTGTTCTTCGGCGACCAGCACCGGGACACCGACTTCGTGTACCAGGACGAGCTCACCGAGCTGCAGGAACAGGGCGTGCTCGACCGCCTCGACCTTGCGTTCTCGCGCGACCAGGCCGAGAAGGTCTACGTGCAGACCCGGATGCTCGAGCGCTCGGCGGAGCTGTTCGCCTGGCTCGAGGACGGCGGCCACGTGTACGTGTGCGGCGACGCCTCACGCATGGCGAAGGACGTCGAGGCCGCGCTGCTCCAGGTCATCCGGACCGGACGCGGGCGCGGCGAGGACGACGCGCAGGCGTACCTGGCCGACATGCGTCGCGCGAAGCGGTACGTGCGCGACGTCTACTGAGCCGCATGCAGACGGGATGAGTCCGCCCCGGCCACGGAACCCGAATCCGATGGCCGGGGCGGTCCCGGAGGAGCGCCGGTCGATGGGGGCGGACCGGCGAGCCCTGCAGCGTGACGCACGCATCACCGACGCGTGGCGTCGGTGACCCGAGCAGGGAGTCCCCTGATCCGGGACTCACGTCCCTCGCTCGTCTCGGCCACCGGTGGTTGGTCGGCACCGGACTCGCTGTGCGTCACGGGCTGTTCGGGTTCCCCTCCTGCCGCGGACACTGCCAGCACCGGCGCCCTGGCGGGCCGGTGCGGGGGAACGACAGCGAACCGCGGTACGGAAACCGTACGAGGTGTGGAGTTCGAGTGGAACCCGTTGACCCGGATCAGCCCGCTGTGCTACTGCTCCCGGGATCAGCGCGCCGTGCTCCCGCTCGGTGTCCCCGAGGCGTCGTCCGCGTCGCCGGGCGCCACCGCCCGCGACCACGCGGAGTCGGCCGCCGTGCTGGTGTCCGGCGGCTCCGGCGTCAGCACGAGCCCCGACCCCGAGGTGGCCGAGGCGTAGAGGTCCTCGAGCCAGCTGCGGTTGATCGACGGCACCCGGCTGCCCGTGAACTTGAAGTGCAGGCTCACGTTGGGGTTCAGCCAGATCGTGCTGCGACCGTTGCCGTGGACGACGTCGTCCTTCCACGAGAACGCGAAGCGGTGGTCGCGT
Organism: Curtobacterium sp. MCPF17_051; assembly: GCF_003234595.1. NCBI lineage: Bacteria > Bacillati > Actinomycetota > Actinomycetes > Micrococcales > Microbacteriaceae > Curtobacterium > Curtobacterium sp. MCPF17_051. The sequence goes on from NZ_QKSE01000005.1 coordinate 43,346, forward strand.
CGGAGCATGTTGACGATGACGATCTGCAGGTGCGTGAGCGCGCGGTCGTCGATCCGCAGGTCGAGCGGTTGGCCGTCGTAGATGAGCTGCCCCATGGCTCCTTCTACTCCTGCGCTCCGGTGTGTTCGAGGTGCGATGCCCAGTTCGTGATGGTGCGGTCGAACCAGACGGCGTCGACGTTGCGCTCCCACGCGTGCTCGGCGGGCTCGCTGACCGCCAGGGTCACCGTGCCCGGGTGCGCATCCGCGAACTCCTGACTGGCCGAGAACGGCACCGTGGTGTCGCCCGTGGAGTGGATGAGCAGGGTCGGGGGCAGCGACCGGGGTGCGCGCAACCAGGACAGCGCGCGCACGTCGACCGGCGAGCGCAGCCCCACCAGCCGGCAGAGGACCGGTGCCGCCATCGCCCCGAGGGCCGCCGAGACGACGATGTCCGGCAGGCCGGCGCGGCGGGCCTGGGACCGGACGGTGACGGCCCAGTCCAGGGCCGGGGCGACGAGCACGACGCCGGCCAGGCGGTCGCGGTGCGCGGAGCGGGCGAGGAGCTCGTGTGTGATCGTCGCGCCCATCGACCACCCCACGATGACGAGCCGTTCGGCGCCGTTCGCGACGGCGTGGTCGAGCGCCGCTTCGACGTCCGCCCACTCACGGGCGCCGAGGTGCGAGGCCCGTCCTTCCCACGGTGCCTCGCCGTCGCCGCGGAACGACGGGACGATCGAGGTCCAGCCGAGCTCGAGCGCCGCGGGGACGGTCCGGAGCGCGGTGACCCGGGTCGTCCGGATCCCGTGCACGTGGACGGCCCACGTGCGGACAGCCTCGGGGTCCGCACCCTGGGCAGCCGCGCGGTCGGGAGACGGAGCGCGGTCGGCAGCGCCGCCCGGACCCGGCCGCACCACCCACGCGGGTGCCGGCCCCACCGGGGTCGGCAGCGACACCTCGGACCAGTCGACGTCCATCGCCGCCGGGTCGGGGTGCACGTGTCCGCTCCACCGCACCCGCGACGACACCGCGCCGGTCGTCCGCACCACGGCCCGGCGCACGAACCCGGCGGCTTCGTCGACTTCGAGCACCGGCCCGACGGTGGTGTGCCCGGGGCCGTCGTGCCACAGCCCGTACTCCCCCGGCCGCACGGTGTCGTCGGTGATCGGCAGCCGGACGGAGTCAGCGTCGGACTCGATCACGGGCGTCCACCGATCGCCGCCGGGCAGCACGATCCTGCCGACGACCTTCCGCAGGACGACCAGGACCACCAGCGACACCGCCACCAGCACCAGGAGCGCTCCGAGCACCCACCACACGATCGTCACGCCGTCATCCTCCGAGGCTCCGGGTCAGGGTCCGTTCCGCCGACCGCACCTGCGCGAGTTCGGCGTCGTCGAGGGTCCGTCCCTGCACCTCGGCGTCGCGGATCGCGATGACCAGGTCGTAGGTCCGGGCCTGCGGGTCCCCCGGCCGCTCGACCGCCCGCACCGCGTGCCGACGGGCGATGCGGCGCAGGCGTCGGTGGTGCCCGCGGTGCCGCAGGTCACGACCCCACCGTCGGAACGTCAGCGAGGCCATCGCCACGACGATGAGCACGATGCCGAGGTAGAACGGCGGATCGAAGGCCAGGCGCAGGCCGTCCCGCACCCCGGCCGGGAAGAGTCCGAAGTGGTCGGCGGTGAGCGAGGCGACCTCGTCGACGCTCGCCACGACGACCAGGGCGAGCCCGACGCGGAACACCACGAGTGCCACCGGGTCCTGCAGCACGCCGCGACGCAGTGTCGTCGCGGCGATCAGTCCCACGCCCACCATGTACACGCTCGCGTAGAGCCACATCGGCGTCTGCTCGATCTCGCGCACGATGAAGTGGAAGTCGGTCCCGCCGCGCTCCTCGACCAGCAGGAACGGCACCGTGAAGGCCACGACCACGACGAGCAGCGCCATCGGCCTGGCGAGCACCGGGCGCTCCGGCAGGTCGTCCGTGCTCGCGCGCAGCATCAGCCAGAACGCGACGGTCGCGCAGACGTTCTGCACCAGGTTGATGAGGTTCGAGCCGCCCAGGGCGCCGTCGAGCGCCGGCTGCGGCACGACGCTGCCGAGCGTCAGGAGCCCGAGCGCCCCGACGCCGGTGGCACCCCAGGCCGCCCGACCACGGGGGTTCCGCAGCACGTACGGCGTGCGGGCGAGGAAGATCAGCGCCGCGAACCAGAAGGCCGCGGCGTGCAGGACGGCCATCAGCCGTAGGCCCGCTCGTCCGCGCCCGTGGCCCCGGCGAGCAGGACCGTCGCGAGCTCGTAGGCGAACCGTTCGGCGAAGTGCTCGTCGTCGTCGGAGATGCTCACGAGCCCGGAGTCGGCGTCGAGCGCACGACGGCAGACGTGACCCCCGGCGGCGAACTCGGCGACGGATGACGGGGTGGGTGTGCCGACGTCGCCGTGCACCAGGTGCCCGAGCTCGTGCAGCACGCAGTGCATGCGGTAGAGCGGCGGTGCGTCGGCCGGCACGAGCACCAGGTTCTCGTGCTCGAACTGCGACACGAGCGCGGTGAGCGGACCCCAGCTCGGCCCGTCGACGTCGACGACGCGCGTGGGCTTGCCGACCATCCGACCGACGCCGGTCACCACGTCGGACAGCTGCGGCGCACGGGGCAGGGTGGCGACGAGGGCACGGACGGCACCGGACGCACCCAGCTGCTCCGCCATCGCCCCTCCGATCTCCGCGGCAAGACTACCGGCAGGTCCCCCTTGTGGACGAGACCGGCCGGACGTAACCTACAACCAAATGGTTGTACGAATCGAACTGTCCGACGCCGAGGTCGACCGGGTGTTCCACGCACTCGCCGACGCGACCCGTCGTGACATCGTCCGGCGCACGCTCGTCGGGTCGTCGTCCGTGAGCGAGCTCGCGGACGCCTACTCGATGTCGTTCGCCGCCGTCCAGAAGCACGTCGCCGTCCTCGAAGGAGCCGGACTCGTGAGCAAGGAAGCCCGCGGCCGCACCCGCATCGTGCGCGCCGAGCCGGAGCAGCTCGAACGGGTCCGTGCCCTCCTCGACGCCTACGGCCGCCTCTGGCACAGCCGGATGGACCGTCTGGGCGACCTCCTCGACGGCGACGCCTCCGGACACCCAGCACCAGACGACACCCGACGACACCAGGAGCGATGATGCCCACCACGTCCGTCCACACCGATCCCGACACCCTCTCGATGACCCTCGTCGCCGAGTTCCCCGTCCCCGTCGAACGCCTATGGGCCGCCTTCGCCGACCCGCGCCAGCTCGAGCGGTTCTGGGGACCGCCCGGGTTCCCCGCGACGTTCACGACGTTCGACCTGCGCCCCGGTGGCCGTGCCGACTACCGGATGACGTCACCGCAGGGCGAGCGGTTCCACGCCGTCTGGCAGGTCACCGAGGTCGACGAGCCCCGTCGCATCGTCTTCCGCGACCTGTTCACCGACCCCCAGGGCACCGTCGACGAGTCACTGCCCGCAGGCGAGACCGTGTTGTCGTTCGAGCCGGCCGAGGGCGGCGTCCGGGTCTCCGTGGTGTCCTCGTTCGCCTCGGCCGCCGACCTCGACGCGATGCTCCAGATGGGCATGCTCGAGGGCTACCAGCAGGCCTTCGGCCAGCTCGACCGGGTGCTCGCCGACCTGCGCGAGTGGGCTCTCGGTGCGGGCACCGAGACCGAGGTCCTCGACGACACCCACGTCCGGATCACCCGGGCGTTCGCGGCGCCGCGACACCTGCTCTGGCGGGCGCACACCGAGCCCGACCTGGTGCGCCGGTGGCTGCTCGGCCCCGACGGGTGGGAGATGACGGTGTACGAGAACGACCTGACCCCGGGCGGCGCGTTCCGGCAGGCCTGGGCGCCGACGGGTGACACCGAGGGTGAGCCCTTCGGGTTCGAGGGCGAGAACCTCGTCGTCGAACCGGAACGCCGGATGGTGTCGACCGAACGCATGACCGGGGCGCCCTTCCCGCCGAACACGAACGACCTGCAGTTCGACGAGGACGACGGCGTCACACTCATGACCCTGCTCGTCACCTACCCGGACCGGGAGCAGCGGGACGCGATCCTCGCGACCGGCATGACGGAGGGCATGGAGGCCAGCTACCAGCGGCTGGAACGCGAGGTCCTGTCCGCAGCGTGACCGACAGACGGACGGGAGGCCCGTGGCGGCGCCGCCACGGGCCTCCCGTCCGTCCCGGTGTCCGGTCTAGGACGCCTCGTAGTGGCGCGCGCCGCCGCGAACGCCCGCGAACCGGAACGGCGCGGTCGTGACGCGTGGACGCTCGACGTCCTCGCTGGTGGCGGCACCCGCGGCGTGGAGCGCGCGGTACGCGTCGACCGTCAGCGGGACCCGTGCCTCGAGCAGCGACCGCACGCGACCCGCACGACGGTGCTCGCGGTAGTCGGGCCGGACGATGCCGGTGATGAGCTCGCCGACGCTGCCCGAGCCGTAGCTGAACAGGCCGAGTCGCTCCCCAGCCAGATCGTCGTCGAGGTCGAGCAGTGCCGCGAGCCCGATCCAGAGCGACGCCGTGTAGGTGTTGCCGGTCTGCCGGTTGTAGGTGAACCCGATCGCCAGGTCGGCCTCGTCGAAGGTTGCCCCGACGTGCTGCGTGAGCTTGCGGTGCGCCTTGATCGCCATCTTGGTGAAGGGCTGGTGGTGCACGAACCGGGCGATGTCGTCGTACGCCGGGCCGCCCTGTTCCGCCAGGTCGTCCCAGGCGCCGACGAACGCGTTGACGTACGCACTCACCGAGAGCCGCCCGTCGACCAGTGCGGTGGAGCGGTCGTTCGGCCGCCAGAAGTCGTCGACGTCCGCGGTGTAGACGCCCGCCGCCGGCTCGATCTCGATCAGGTCGGGGTCGGCGGACACCAGGATCGCGGCGGCACCGGCACCCTGGGTCGGCTCGGCAGGGGTGTCGACGTCGTACCGGGCGACGTCGGCGGCGATGACGAGCACCCGCTCGTGCGGGGCGCGGGCGACGATGCCGAGTGCGAGCTGCACGGCGGCCATCCCGCCGTAGCAGGCCTGCTTCAGCTCGACCACGCGGACGGCCTTCGGCAGCCCGAGCAGGCCGTGCACGTACACACCGGCGGCCTTCGACTGGTCGACGCCGGACTCGGTGGCGAACAGCACCGTTCGGATGCCGTCGACGCCGTGCCGGTCGATGAGCTCCTTCGCTGCGGCGGCGCCCATCGTGACGATGTCCTCGTCGGGCGCGGGCACGCTGAAGGCGTCCTGCCCGATGCCGACGTGGTACTTCGCCGGGTCGACGCCGAGCCGCTCGGCCAGGTCGTCGAGCTCGAGCACGTGGTGGCCGGTCGCGATCGCGATGTCGTGGATGCCGACGCCGGTCATGCCGCACCCCCTGCGGGCTTCGGGCCGCGGCGTTCCATGGCGACGTGGGCGGCCATCAGCTCGCCCGGGTTGGTCTGTGCGGCGAGGAGCGAGAGCTCCCCGCACAGGACGGTCGCGGCGCACAGGGCAGCGAGGCGGCGGGCGTTCCCGCCCGGCTCGCGGTCCTCGCGACAGCCGAGGCGCACCAGGGCGTCCTCGACGACGGGCAGGTCACCGCCCTTGCCGTTGCCGACCGTGCCGACGATCAGGTGCGGCAGCGAGGTCGCGAAGTACAGGTCGCCGTCGCGGTCCTCGGCGCTCGTGATGCCCTGCGAGCCCTCGACGATGTTGGCGGCGTCCTGCCCGGTGGCGAGGTAGAAGCCGAGCAGCATGTTCGCGTAGTGCGCGTTCGCCGAGCGGATGGCCCCGGCGATCGTCGACCCGATCAGGTTCTTCGCGATGTTGAGCTCGACGATGCGCGCGGTGCTCGACCGCAGGCGCTTCTCGACGACCTCGCCGGGGATCACGATCTCGGCGATGGTGTTGCGGCCGCGGCCACGGATGCCGTTCACGGCGGTGGCCTTCTTGTCGGTGCAGAAGTTGCCCGACACCGAGACGTACCGCAGGCCCGGCTGCCAGTCCAGGATCGCCGGCAGCAGCTTGTCCGCCGCCTGCGTGACCATGTTGTGGCCGGAGGCGTCGCCGGTGGTGAACGCGAAGCGCAGGAACAGCAGGTCCCCGACGATCTCCGGGTGCACCTCGATGAGCTTGGCGAACCGGCTCTGCCCGGACACGATCGCGGCGAGCTCGTCCTGGCGCGCGAGGATCTCGCCCGCGGCGACGTGGGCTGCTGCGGCGCTGTCGGCACGGACGACGACGGAGCGGGTCATGCGCTCGTCGACGACGGTCGCCACGATGCCGTCCTCGACCATGCGCGAGATGCGTGCGCCGCGGCCGACGGACGGCCAGAGCGGCGACTCGTAGGTGGCGAGGGGGACCTCGTGCTCCCCCTGCACGGCGTTGCCGCTGACGCGGATCGGGCCGACCCACTTGGTGGGGATCGGTGTGAGCAGGTCACTCATCGAGGGCTCCTTCTGGTGCTCGCACCGCGACGCTGAGGTGTCTGATGTCGTGCGCCTCCCAGGCGCGGTGGATGCCGGCGGGGTCGGTGTCCGCCGGGACGAGCGCGATGCCGCAGTCGCCGCCGCCGGCCCCGGACGGCTTCGCCGCCCCGCCCGCGGCCTCGACGACGTCGCACAGGGTCGCGAGACGCTCGGTCTCGATCTGCGACCCGACGGATGCACCGAGGCGCTGCAGCAGCCCGCGGGCGCGTCGGAGGGCCCCGAGCGTGCGCTCGGCGTCGCCGGTCTGGAGGCCCGTGGTCAGGTCGTCGACGCAGCTGCGGCTCTCGTCGAGGAACGCCTGGTACCCGCCGTCGCGGTGCCGACGCACCACGTCGACGAGCTTCGTGGTGGACGCGGGCGAGCCGGTCCAGCCGACGAGGAGCTGCAGGTTCTCGGGGGCGGGCAGCCGCTGGACGTCGAAGCCGTCCCACGCGTCGGCGTCGGTCAGGATCGCGGACACGGCGTGGTCGCCGAGCATCGCGGCGAGACGCTCGCGGTCGGGGGCGCTGTAGCGCAGCCAGCCGCCGAACGTGCTCGCAGCGAGGTCGCCGCCGGAGGCCCGGGGGTTCACCCGGATGGTGGCGAGCAGCGCGACCTGGAAGCGCTGGCGCTGCGTCAGGCCGATGCCGTAGAACCGGTCGAGAGCGCCGACGGTGGCGACGGTGACCGCGGCCGAGGACCCGAGCCCGAACTTCCGGCCGCTGGCGTCGTCCAGTTGGCTCTCGATGCGCAGGTCGTGGAACCGCGGGGCGATGCCGTGCTCGGCGCGGAGCTTCTCGACCAGGTCGATCGTGGCCATCACGTAGTCGTACGGGTGGTGCTCACGGTCGAGCGCGAGGCCGTCCTCGGCACGGGTCCACGTGAGCGGCAGGTGCCCGTACTCCTCGGAGTGCACGCTGCCCGCGCCGTGGCCCTCGCGCACCTTCGCCGTGATGGCGCGGTCGAGGGCGATCAGGACGGACGGCTGGCCCGGCTCGACGACGGCGTACTCGCCGGCGACGAACAGCTTGCCGTGTGCACGGAACTCGATCACTGCGCGGACTCCTTCTGGTCGGGATTGCTCCCGATCTCTTCGGAGCGGAGCACCCGCGCGGCAGGTCCGGTGCCGGACTCGATGACGTCCCCCAGCGACGCGAGCGCGCCGGCGACCGCCGACCGGTCCTGCGGCTTCGTGAGCACGACGACGTTCGGGCCCGCGTCGGCCGTGGCGTAGGCCTCGGTGCCGCCGGCACGCAGCTCGGCGACGGCGTCGAACACGGCGACGCTGCGGGCGTTGAGGTAGCGGATCGGCGGGAACGCGCCCTCGATCGTCGCGTGCATGCGGAGCGCGTTGCTCTCGGTGATCTCGCCGATGCGGGTGAAGTCACCGGCCGCGCAGGCCGTGAGCATGTCGCCGACGGTCTCGGTCGTCGAGGTCACCCAGGCCGGGTAGAAGGGCGACGTCGCGATGGTGCGGCGCATGGCCTCGCGCGACCCGATCGGCTTCGGGCCGGCGTCGATCGTGACCACGACCATCGCCATCGGCGGGGCCGGGATCGGCTCGGCGAAGGAGCCCTGGTCGTCGCCGGCGTGCCAGACGGCGACACCGCCGGGGATCGAGCGCGTGGCCGAGCCGGAACCGCGACGGGCCAGACGGGACAGGTCCCGTGGCGACAGGTCGAGGCCGTAGGCCGCGGCGGCCGCGGTCGCCAGGGCGGCGAAGCCGGACGCGCTCGATGCCAGCCCGGCACCGGTCGGGACCGTGTTCTCGGACACCACCGATGCCCGCTCGGACGACCCCGCGAGCTCGCGCACCAGGTCGAGGAACCGCTGCACGCGCACCAGCGCACCGTCGTCGACGACGTGACCGTTCAGCGTGAACGCGTCACGGGCCTCCCGTCCGCCGTCCACCGTGACGGTGGTCGTCGTCGGGAACACGTCGAGCCCCATCGAGACGCTGCCCGTGGCGGGCAGCGCGAGCTGCGCGTCCGCCTTCCCCCAGTACTTGACGAGGGCGATGTTGGGGTGCGCGACGGCGGTGGCTGTCAGCAAGCGCGGGCTCCGATCGTGGTGGTCCAGGTGGCTGCGGCCCCTGCGCCGCGGAGTGCGGCCGCGATGCGGTCCGCGTGGTCGTCGTCCGCGGCGAGCGCGAGGACGCACCCGCCCCGCCCGCCGCCGGTGAGCTTCGCGCCGAGGGCGTCCGCATCGCGTGCGGCGTCGACGAGCCGGTCCAGGTCGCCACTCGACACGTCGAGTGTGCTGAGCAGGTCGTGCGCGGCGTCCATGGTGGCACCCAGAGCCTGGGCATCGCCGTCCTCGAGTGTCCCCCGTGCCCGCCGGGCGAGCGCGCCGATCCGGTCGATCACGGCGCCGACACCGACCGGGTCCTGGTCGTGGCGGGCGCGGACGGCCGAGACGGCCTCGCGGGTGTGCCCGGGGACGCCGGTGTCCGCGACGACGAAGGTGAACCGGGCGCCGAGCGTCACGGGTTCGATCCGGCCGGCCTCGAACCAGACCGGCGCGGACGCGACGACGCCCCGGGCGTCCAGGCCGGACGGTCGGCCGTGGGCGACGCGCTCGCACTCCTGGATGAGCTCGTGGTGGGTCTCGACGTCGAGGGTCTCGCCCAGGGCATCGGCGACGGCGGCGGTCACGGCGGCGGCGACCGCGGCACTCGAGCCCATGCCGCGGGCGGTCGGGACCTCGCTGTCGACCCGGACGTGGAAGTGGCGGTCGGTGACCCCGAAGTGGCGCAGGGTCGCGGTGACGGCGGTGACGGTCGGCATCACGGCCGCTGGTGCGAGGTCGAGGGGGCCGGTGTGCACGGTCGACTGCAGGCTGTGACCGGGCTGCTCGGCGTCGGCGGCGACCGGGGTGACCGTCGCCACGACCCGTGCGTCGAGCACCGGCAGGACGAGAGCGGGTGCGCCGTAGACCACGGCGTGCTCACCGATCAGGATCGTCTTGCCGTGGGAGGACGCCGATCCGTTGCCGGGGGTCGTGGTGGTGTCGAGGTCGCTGCTGGTCATCGTGGGTCACGTCAGCCTAACCGCCTCGGCCGTCGGCGTGTTCGTCGTGCGCTGCGGGCGGACCTGGGACGCCGTTCCGGGAGCGTGGCGCACCATCGGGGTCCGCCCACGACGAGGAGCCGCGATGCCGCACGCCCTACGACCGGCCCGACCGCGCCCGGTCCGGCTCGACGAGCTCGCCCGAGCACTCGGTGTCGACGGTCCCGGCGGGGGTGCCGGGCCCTTCGCGGGTGCCGGCGGCGGTGTCGGCCCCGGCGCCGTCCCGGTGGCCGGCCTGGCGCTCGCCACCGACGAACTCCGGCCGGGGATGCTGTTCGCCGCGCTCCCCGGCCGCCTCGCACACGGCGCGCAGTTCGCCGAGGCGGCGCGCAACGCCGGTGCTGCCGCGGTGCTGACGGACCCGGACGGGCAGGCCGCGGCGCGACGGAGCGGGCTGCCGGTCCTCGTCGTCCCGGACGTCCGCGCCCACCTGGGCGCCGTCGCACGGCTCCTCGCCGGCACGGAGTCGCTGCCGTTCCCGCTGTTCGGGGTGACCGGCACGAACGGCAAGACGTCGACGGTGCACCTGCTCGACGCCCTGATGCGCCGGCTCGGGTGGCGGTCGGCGATCAGCAGCACGGTCGAGCGCCGTGTCGACGACGAGTCGCTGCCGAGTGCGCTGACGACACCGGAAGCCCCCGAACTGCACGCGTTCCTGGCACGCGCAGCCGAACGCGGGGTCGACGGAGCCGCCCTCGAGGTGAGTGCGCAGGGCCTCTCCCGTCACCGCACCGACGGCGTCCGGTTCGACGTGGCGGGCTTCACGAACCTGTCACACGACCACCTCGACGACTACGCCGACATGGACGAGTACCTGGCGGCGAAGGCCCTGCTGTTCACGCCCGCTCGGTCGCGCGCCGGCGTGGTGTCACTCGACTCCCCTGCCGGCCGACGGATCGTCGGGCGGGCGACGGTCCCGGTGACGACGATCTCGACCGCCCCCGCGGCCGGGGCCGACTGGACCGTGCTGGTGCGGGAGCAGCGGCCCGACGGCACCCGGTCGACCCTGACCGCACCGGACGGCACGACGATCGACCTCGACCTCCCGCTGCTCGGCGTGCACATGGCGGCGGACGCGGGCCTGGCGGTGGCGATGCTCGCGACCGCGGGCGTGCCGGTGCCCGCCCTGCTCGAGGCGACACGAGGCCGCCTCGACGTCGTCGTGCCCGGGCGGATGGCGGATGCGTCGGCGGCGACCGGGCCCCGTGTCTTCGTGGACTTCGCGCACACCCCCGACGCCTTCGCGAAGAGCCTGGCGGCGGTGCGTGCGTTCGCGCCGGGCCGGGTCGGGATCGTCCTCGGGGCGGACGGCGACCGTGACCCGAGCAAGCGGGCGGCGATGGGAGCGGTGGCGGCCGAGGCCGCTGACGTGGTCGTCGTGGCCGACCACCATCCCCGCTTCGAGGCCCCCGCCCCGATCCGGGCGGCGATCGTCGACGGTGCGCGGGCGAGCGGGCACGACGCGCTGGTCGTCGAGGAGCCGGACCCGGCGCGGGCGATCCGCCGGGCGATCGCCGAGGTCGGTGACGACGGGGTCGTGTACTGGGCCGGTCCGGGCCTGACCGACTACCGGGACGTCCGCGGGGTGCACGTGCCCTACTCGTCGTTCCGGGACGCCCAGGCCGCACTCGCCGAGGCGGGGCACCTGCCCGGCGCTCGCTGTGAGCTCGCCTGCGAACCGTCGATGTAGGTTGCACACAACTCAGTTGCGTGACAGTGTGGACGCATGCCCGTGACCGACGAGATGGTGTGCTTCTCCCTCTACGCGGCGTCCCGCGCCACCACGCAGGCGTACCGCACGATGCTCGAACCCTGGGGCCTGACGTACCCGCAGTACCTGGTGCTCGTCACCCTGTGGGTCGAGGGCGACCAGACCGTCTCGAGCCTCGGAGAACACCTGCAGCTCGACTCCGGCACCCTCTCGCCGCTGCTCCGCCGCATGGAGCAGAGCGACCTGGTCCGCCGCGAGCGCCGCAGCACCGACGAGCGCGTCGTCACGGTGACCGTCGGCGAGCGCGGCCGCGAACTGCGGTCCGAGCTGAGCGGCATCCCCGCGCGCATCGCCGCCGGGATGGGCCTGGCCGACGAACGCGCCGCCGCCGAGCTGATCGCGACGCTGCACCGGCTGACCGAGACGATGCACGCGGCGGCCGATCCCGCTGGCGCCGTTTCGCGCTGAGCGACAGCTCACGCCCACGTGCGCCCGTGAACTGTCGCTGAGCGCGAGAGCACGCAGCACCCCAACGCAGCGCCCACGTCCTGCACGATCCGCCCACAAGGAAGGAACCCCATGGAAGCCCTCTACACCGCCGAGGCCCTGGCCACCGGCGAAGGCCGCAACGGCCACGTCGCCACGAGCGACGGCACGGTCGAGTTCGACCTCGCCATCCCGAAGGAGATGGGTGGCTCCGGCAACGGCGCCAACCCCGAGCAGCTCTTCGCCGCCGGCTACGCCGCCTGCTTCCACTCCGCCCTGCAGGGCGTCGCCCGCAGCCAGAAGGTGAAGATCACCGACTCCTCCGTCGGCGGCCGCGTGTCGATCGGCCCGAACGGCAACGGTGGCTACCAGCTCGCCGTCATGCTCGAGGTCGTCATCCCCGGCCTGGAGCACGACCAGGCCCAGGCCCTCGCCGACGCTGCCCACCAGGTCTGCCCGTACTCGAACGCGACCCGCGGCAACATCGACGTCACCATCGTCGTCTCGGAGGACTGACCCATGAGCACCACCACCCCCACCACCATGCGCGCCGTCGTCCACGAGACGTTCGCCGAGCCCGCCGACGTCCTCGAGGTGCAGGAGCGCCCCGTCCCGACGCCCGGCGCCGGCGAGGTCCTCGTCCGCACCGTCCTCTCCCCCATCCACAACCACGACCTGTGGACCGTCCGCGGCACCTACGGCTTCAAGCCGGAGCTCCCCGCCGCCTCGGGCACCGAGGCACTCGGCGTCGTCGAGGCACTCGGCGAGGGCGTCACGAACCTGCAGGTCGGCCAGCGCGTCGCCGGCGGTGCCTTCGGCGTCTGGGCCGAGTACTACACCGCGAACGCCGCCGGACTCGTGCCGGTGCCGGACGCGATGACCGACGAGGCCGCAGCCCAGCTCGTCTCGATGCCGTTCAGCGCCATCAGCCTGCTGCACTCGCTCGACCTGCACGAGGGCGACTGGATCATCCAGAACGCCGCCAACGGTGCGGTCGGTCGCATGGTCGCCCAGCTCGGTGCCGCCCGCGGCATCAACGTGATCGGACTCGTCCGTCGCGCCGCCGGTGTCGACGAGCTCCGCGAGCAGGGCATCGAGCGCATCGTCGCCACCGACGCCGACGACTGGCAGGACCAGGTCGCCGCGATCACCGGTGGCGCCCCGATCATCGCGGGCGTCGAGTCGGTCGGTGGCAAGGCCGCCGGCGACATCGCCTCGGTGCTGGGCGAGAACGCCACCCTCGTCGTCTTCGGCGCGATGGCGTCGCCGACGCTCGAGATCCCGTCGGGCAAGGTCATCTTCGGCCAGCTCACCGTGAAGGGCTTCTGGGGCTCCGTCGTCAGCAAGACGATGCCGGACGAGACGAAGGGGCAGCTCTTCGGTGAGCTCATCACCCGCGTGCTCGACGGCTCGCTGACGCTCCCCGTCGCCGAGACCTTCGCCTTCGAGCAGGTCCGCGACGCCGTGCGCGCCAGCGACACCGCCGGCCGCGTCGGCAAGGTGCTCCTGCGCCCGTAGCGCGACCACAGAACGGACGGGAGGCCCGGTGCCAGCTGGCACCGGGCCTCCCGTCCGTTCGCTGGTCCGTCACATGGCCTCCTTGATCCCCCGACGCACCAGCCACACGTTCACGGGGTACGAGCAGACGAAGCCGGCCACCATCGCCAGCTGCATCGCCACCCAGAACTCCGGCGAGAAGACGCTCGCGCGTCCGCCGACGAGTGCCGGGAACACGACCAGCTGCCACACCGCCATCAGTCCGTACATGCCGACCTGCCACGCGATGATCGACAACGTGTCGGCCTTGAGCGCTGCGACGAGCCCGGCCCGGACGCCGAGGCCCCGCATCGGCGCGATGGCGAAGTACTGGAACGCGATGCCGAGCACGAACGCGATGACGAAGTCGACGATCCACCCGGCGATCATCCGGTCCTGGTAGAGCGTGCCCAGGCCGACCGCCACCCCGACCGCCGGGAACGCCGCGAGCCCGAACTCCCCGATCAGGTCACCGAGTGCGCAGCCGGCACCGCAGTGACTCGTGTCGATCGCGTTGCCCGCCCACCGTCCGTGGACAGGCGCGGTGGCCCGACCCCGGCGCAGGTAGAAGACGAGCCACACGACGCTGCCGAACAGCATCGTGAGCGGCCACACGAACGCCATGACGCGCATCTGCGGCGGGCGGCGCGACGTCGACCGCCACGAACGCCGCGCAGCCCACGGCGATCACGAGCAGCGCGGCGCAGACCAGGGTGACCGGCACCGGGAACGCACCGGCGCTGAGTGCTTCCAGGTCAGCCGCCGATCACGTGGATGCCGTACGCCGCGAAGAACCCGAGGACAGCGATGAGGCCCGTCCAGGGGCCGGTCTTCCGGAAGGCCTCGGGCAGCATGGTGTCCGCGAGCATCGCCAGGATGGCTCCGGCGGCGACGGCGGTCACGGCGCTCTGCACCCCGGCCGGTGCCTGCCCGAGGATCGCGTACCCGCCGAGCGCCGAGAGGGCGCACGCGAGGGCGATGGCGCCCCAGACGGAGAACACGTACCGCGCTCCCCGACCGTTCTCCTTCATGTCGGACGTGCTGGACAGCCCCTCCGGCAGGTTCGAGATGATGACCGCGGCCACGACCGCGATCGACAGCGAGCCGCCCGCGGCGAGCCCGACTCCCTGCACCGCCGTCTCCGGGATGCCGTCGAGCAACGCGCCGAGGGCGATGCCGAGGCCGGTCCCGGATCCCGTCGAGCCGGCCCCGCTGCGCTTCTTCCGTGCACCGCGTCATTCCAGCAGGACGTCGAGACCGACGTAGACGACCGCCCCGCCGAGGAACCCGGCCATCGCCGTCCAGAACGTGCCGGACCGGGTGGCCTCGGCGACCAGGTCGAAGGAGAGCGCCGAGATGAGGACGCCGGCGCCGAAGGCGGTGATCGTCGCCACGACCGTCCGCGGCACCCGGACGAACCAGGCGATCGCGGCACCGACGACGAGGGCGAGACCGGAGGCCAGACCGGCGCCGGTCGCCAGGAGGAGGGGATGCACGGGTCGAGTGTAGGAACCCGCCGATCCGTGGGCACCAAGGTCGCCCGTCACGCAGGACAGGAGACGTCGGGGGCCCTGGGGCGCCCCGACGTCTCCTGCGTGGTGCGGACTAGCGGCGCGACGCCTTCTCCGGGACGGTGAAGATGTTGCCGGTGGTGACACCCTCCTCGACCTCTTCGAGGGTGCGGCCGCGGCTCTCCGGCACGAACTTCCAGATGAAGAGCAACGCCAGCAGCCCGACGACCCCGAAGCCGAAGAAGGTCCCGGTGATGCCGGTCGCGGCGACGATCGTCGGGAAGTACAGCCCGAGGAACGCGTTCGCGATCCAGAGGCAGAACACCGAGATGCCCATGCCGAGTGCACGGATCTGGGTCGGGAAGATCTCGGACAGGACGACCCACACGGCGATGTTGAGGAAGGTCTGCATCGAGCCGACGAAGGCGACGACCAGGAACAGGATGACCCACGGACGAGCCGGGTTGCCGTCGGGCAGCGCCACCGAGGCGATGCCGATGAGGAAGTGGCAGACGGTCGTCAGCGAGAAGCCGATGATCAGGGTCGTGCGGCGGTTGATCTTCTCCATGTTGTAGATGGCGATGAAGCCACCGATCACGGCGATGACGCCGGGCGCGATGTTGGCGATGAGCGCTGCCGACTGCTCGAAGCCCGACTCGATCAGCACGGTCTGGCCGTAGTACATGATCGAGTTGATGCCGGTGAGCTGCTGCGCGACCCCGAGCCCGGCACCGATGAGCACGATGCGGATGAGCCACTTGTTGCCGAGCAAGGTGCGCCAGCCGCTGATCTTCTGCAGCTTCGCCTCGAGGTCGTTGGTGCGCTTGATGTCGTCGAGTTCGGCGTTCGCCCGCTCCGTCGTGCGGATCTGTCCGAGGACCGAGAGTGCCTCGTCGTTGCGACCCTTCGACGCGAGCCAGCGCGGCGACTCCGGCACGCGGAGCATGCCGACGAACAGCGCGATCGCGGGGAGCGCACAGACGGCCAGCATGACGCGCCACACGCCGTTGCCCTCACCCCACAAGGTGCCGATGAACGCGTTGACCACGAACGCGGCGAGCTGACCGATCACGATCATGAGCTCGTTGCGGCCGGACAGTGACCCGCGGATCTCGTACGGTGCGAGTTCGGCGAGGAACACCGGCACCACCGTGGACGCGCCACCCACCGCGAGGCCGAGGAGCACACGACCGACGACGATGACCTCGAACGTCGGCGCGAACACGCAGATCAGCGTGCCGACGAAGAACGTGACGGCGAGCAGGATGATGGTCTTGCGACGACCCCAGCCGTCGGCGATGCGGCCGCCGAGCATGGCGCCGATCGCGGCACCGAACAACAGCGAGCTGGTGACCACGCCCTCGGTGAAGTTCGTGAGGCCGAGCTCCGCCTTCATCGGGTTCAGGGCACCGTTGATGACACCGGTGTCGTACCCGAAGAGCAACCCGCCGAACGTGGCGACGAGGGCCAGCACGCCGAGTCGTCGGCGGTGCGGCCCGGTCCCCAACGGGGGCAGTGCGACAGTCGGGGCTGTCGGTTTGATGTCGACCATTCGGTGACTCCTTCGTCGGTGATCGCGCTTCATCGCGTGGACCGATCGTAACCCGATTCCATGTCCTGTCAATTGGACATTCTGTCGTGGGTCGTTTGGATCGGTCCACAGAAGGCCTGATGAGGACGGGAGCGGTCCAACCCGCGGATCGGGCTCAGCGCTCGTCGTCGACGGGGCCGTCGCCCAGCACGTCCCCCAACGAGGCCATGTCGGCACCGTGGTCGGTGTAGCGGCGCACGGTCCGTCGGGCGGCGGCACTCGCGGCACCGGACAGGGCGGGGTTGCGTCGGGCGGCGTCGGCGACGCGTCCGGCGTGCCCCGCGGTGGAGAGCAGCACGTTGGCCAGGGCCCGGGCGTCGCCGCGCTCGGGGACCCCGGTCACGGTCCAGGCCGTGCGGACCTGCGCGTCCGGGGTGACGCCGCGACGGGTGCCCATCCGGTGCCAGTCCGACAGCACGCCCTCGGTGCGCGAGGCCGCTCGGTCTGCCTCGCCTGCGCGTCGGCGTGCGGCGTCGCGGGCGTCGGACTCGCCGTCCGTGCCCTCGACCGTGTCGTACCGGTCGGTGAGCCCGTCGGCCCGGCGGCGGACGCTGTCGGCCCGTTCACGCGCTGCGACGTCGTCACCACCGGCCGCTGCGATGCGGGCGGCGTGCGCGGCGGCAGCCGCGGCGAGGATCTCCGAACGCTCCATGCCCTCGACCGTAGCCGCTCCGACCGACACCGGCGGACCGTCCGGCGCGGTGACGGGGCGCGGCGGCAGGCGCGTTTCGCGCTGGGCGACACCTCACGGGCCGCGGGGCGCGTGAGGTGTCGCTGACCGCGAAACCGGCCCGGCGTCCACCCCCGCGGCCAGCGCACGCACACGACGGACGGGAGGCCCGTGGCGGATCCGCCACGGGCCTCCCGTCCGTCAGGTGCCGGCGTCCGTTACTTCCGCAGCTCCAGGTACTTCGCGATGAGCGCCTTGGTCGACGGGTCCTGCGCGTCGAGCGCAGCCTGATCGCCCTCGACGGCCGGCGTGACCTGCAGCGCCAGCTGCTTGCCGAGTTCCACACCCCACTGGTCGAACGAGTCGATGCCCCAGATCGTGCCCTCGGTGAACACGATGTGCTCGTACAGCGCGATGAGCTGGCCGAGGACGCTCGGGGTGAGCTCCGGCGCGATGATCGACGTGGTCGGCTTGTTGCCGGGGAACGTGCGCGCCGCGACGATGCCTTCGTCGGTGGTGCCCTCGGCGCGGACCTCGTCGGCGCTCTTGCCGAACGCGAGCGCCTTGGTCTGCGCGAAGAAGTTCGCCAGGAACAGCGTGTGCACGTCGGTGCCGGGCGCGACGCCCTTGCCGTCGCCGGTCTCGTCCTTCAGCGGACGGGCCGGGTTGGCGACCGTGATGAAGTCGGCCGGGATCAGGCGGGTGCCCTGGTGGATGAGCTGGTAGAACGCGTGCTGGCCGTTCGTGCCGGGCTCACCCCAAAAGACCTCGCCGGTCTCGGTGGTGACGGGCGAGCCGTCCCATCGGACGCGCTTGCCGTTCGACTCCATGGTGAGCTGCTGCAGGTACGCGGCGAAGCGGTGCAGGTACTGCGTGTACGGCAGGACCGCGTGGCTCTGCGCACCGAGGAAGTTCGTGTACCAGACGTTGAGCAGGCCCATCAGGACGGGGACGTTCTGCTCGAGCGGGGTGGTGCGGACGTGCTCGTCGATGGCGTGGAAACCGGCGAGGAACTGCTCCCAGTTCTCCTTGCCGATGGCGATGACGACGCTCGTGCCGATGGCCGAGTCGACCGAGTAGCGGCCGCCCACCCAGTCCCAGAAGCCGAAGGCGTTCTCGGGGTCGATGCCGAACGCCTCGACCTTGTCGAGCGCGGTGGAGACGGCGACGAAGTGCTTGGCGACGGCGTTCTTCTTCTCGTCGTCGGCGGCGTCGGTCAGGCCGAGCTCCTCCCACAGCCACTGGCGGGCGAGGCGTGCGTTCGTCAGGGTCTCGAGCGTGCCGAAGGTCTTCGACGCGACGATGAAGAGCGTGGTCTCGGGGTCGAGGTCGGCGGTCTTCTCGTAGATGTCCGCCGGGTCGATGTTCGAGACGAAGCGGGCCTCGAGTCCGGGCTGGACGTAGGGCTTGAGTGCCTCGTAGACCATGACCGGGCCGAGGTCGGAGCCACCGATGCCGATGTTGACGACGGTCTCGATGCGCTTGCCGGTGACACCGGTCCAGGCGCCGCTGCGGACCTGCTCGGCGAAGCCGTAGACCTTGTCGAGCGTGGCGTGCACGTCGGCGTCGACGTCCTGGCCGTCGACGGTCAGGGGCGCCGCCGGCACGAGGCCCTCGGTCGCCTTCGGGCGGCGGAGCGCGGTGTGCAGCACGGCGCGGTCCTCGGTGACGTTGATGTGCTCACCGGCGAGCATCGCCTGGAAGCGCTCGGCGACGCCGGTGTCCTTCGCGACCTGCAGCAGCGCGGCGAGGATCTCGTCGGTCACCAGGCCCTTGGACAGGTCGACGGTCAGGTCGGCCGCCTGGAAGGTGTACTGCTCGGCACGACCGGGGTCGCTGTCGAACCACCCTCGCAGGTCCGGGGTGAAGTCGGCAGCGATGCTGTCGAGCTTCTTCCAGCCTTCGGTCGATGTGGGGTCGACGGGAGCGGATTCGGTCACGGGGTCCTCCTGGATCACCTTCTGGACGTACAGCCCGCGGGTCACGCAGCGCTGCGTCGCGGACCGTCTTCGAGCGTAGTGCGCTCCGGCAGGTGGTGCGCACAGTCGGCCGGGAGGCGCGGCTCGCGTTCGCTGCGCGCGTCACGCCCCCGGGCCGGTCGCGTGCAGGGCCGCGGTCGGCTCGCCGCGTGCAGGGCCGCGGTCGGCTCGCCGGGTTCAGGGCCGCGGTCGGCTCGCCGGGTTCACGGCTGCGGTGCGAAGCGACGCAGGCGCAGGCTGTTCGTCACGACGAAGACCGACGAGAACGCCATCGCCGCACCCGCGAGCACCGGGTTGAGCAGCCCCGCCATCGCGAGCGGGATCGCCGCGACGTTGTACGCGAACGCCCAGAACAGGTTGCCCTTGATGACGCCGAGCGTGGCGCGCGACAGCCGGATGGCGTCGGCCACCACGGTGAGCCGACCGCTCACCACCGTGATGTCGCTGGCCGCGATGGCCGCGTCCGTGCCGGCCCCCATGGCGATGCCGAGGTCGGCCGCGGCGAGCGCGGCGGCGTCGTTCACCCCGTCGCCGACCATCGCGACGCTCCGGCCCTCGGACTGCAGCCGGCGGACGGTCTCGAGCTTCGACGCCGGGGTCGCGCGAGCATGCACCTCGTCGATGCCGACACGGGCGGCGACCGCGTGTGCGGCACCCTCGTTGTCGCCGGTGAGCAAGACCGGGTGCAGGCCGAGCGCCCGGAACCGGGCGATCGCGTCGGCGGCCTCGGGCTTGACGATGTCGCCGACGACGACCACGCCCAGGGCGCTGCCGTTCCGGGCGACGACGACCGCAGTGGCCCCGTCGGCCTCGGCGCGCTCGACGGCGTCGGACAGTTCCGTCGGCAGGGCGATCGACCACGAGTCGGCGAGCCAGCGGGCCGTGCCGACGAGCACGACGTCGCCGTCCACGACGGCCTGCACCCCGGCACCCGCGGTCGCGGTGAACTGCTCGGCCTCGGGCAGGTCGGCGCCTCGGGCACGGGCCGCGGTGGTGACGGCACGGGCAACGGGGTGTTCCGAGCCGTCCTCGACCGCGGCGGCGAGGCGCAGGACGAAGTCCTCGGTCTCGTCGACGGCGGTCACCGACCGCAGGGTCATCGACCCCGTGGTGACGGTGCCGGTCTTGTCGAGCACGACGGTGTCGACCCCGCGGGTGCGCTCGAGCACCTGCGGACCGCCGATCAGGATGCCGAGCTGCGAGCCTCGGCCGGTCCCGACCAGCAGGGCGGTGGGCGTGGCGAGTCCGAGGGCGCACGGGCAGGCGATGATCAGGGTGGCGACGGCCGCGGTGAAGGCCGCGGTGACCGAGCCGCCGAACACGAGCCAGCCGACGAAGGCCAGCACGGCGAGCGCGATGACGATCGGCACGAAGACCCCGGACACGCGGTCGGCCAAGCGCTGCACCTCGGCCTTGCCGGTCTGGGCGTCCTCGACCAGGCGACCCATCCGGGCGAGCTCGGTGTCGGCGCCGACGCGGGTGATCGCGACGACGAGCCGGCCGCCGACGTTGATCGTCGCGCCGGTGACCCGGTCGCCCGGGCCGACCTCGACCGGCACGGACTCACCGGTGAGCATGCTGAGGTCGACGGCCGAGGAGCCGTCCTGCACCAGGCCGTCGCTCGGGATCCGCTCGCCGGGTCGCACCACGACGACGTCGCCGACGACGAGGGACGACGCGGGCACGCGGTGTTCGGCACCGTCGCGCAGGACGGTGGCGTCCTTCGCGCCGAGTTCGAGCAGTGCCCGGAGTGCGGCGCCGGACTGCGTCTTCGCACGGGCCTCCATGTACCGGCCGGCGAGGATGAACACCGTCACGGCCGTCGCGACCTCGAGGTACAGGTCGGTGGCCTCGGGGTCCGTGGCGAACCACGAGAACGTCATGTGCATGCCGGTCGTGCCGGCGTCACCGAAGAACAGGGCGTACAGCGACCATCCGAAGGCAGCGAGGACCCCGACGCTCACCAGGGTGTCCATGGTGGCGGCACCATGGCGGGCATTGACCCACGCGGCGCGGTGGAACGGGAGCGCGCCCCAGACCGCGACGGGCGCGGCGAGCGTCAGGGCGAGCCACTGCCAGTCCGGGAACTGCAGGGCCGGCACCATCGAGAGCACCACGACGGGCACCGCGAGCACGGCGGACACGACCAGGTGTCGGCGCAGCGGGCCGGTCGGGTCCTCGTCCAGCACGGGGTCGGCGTCAGCAGCGGCGGGCGGCGCCGGCACCGTGGCGCCGTACCCGGCCGACTCCACCGCGGCGATGAGCGCCTCGGGGTCGGCGGTGCCGTCCGCGGCGACCTGCACCTGCGCCTTCTCGGTGGCGTAGTTGACCGTTGCGGTGACCCCGGGCAGCTTGCCGAGCTTCCGCTCGATGCGGTTCGCGCACGAGGCGCAGGTCATCCCGGTGATGTCGAGTTCGACGGTGCGATCGGTCACGAGCGCACGACCTCGTACCCCGCCTCGGCGACGGCGGCGCGGAGGGCGTCCGCGTCGACGGGTGCCGCGGAGCTGACGGTGACCTCGGACGACCCGCCGGGGACGAGTCGGACGTCGACGCCCGACACCCCGTCGACCTCGGTGAGCTCCTCGGTGACGCTCATCACGCAGTGTTCGCAGGTCATGCCCTCGACGAGCAGCGTTTCGGTGGTCATGGTGTCTCCTTCTCGGTGGTGGGTCGTCAGGGTCAGGAGCGGACGAGCCGGGCGATCGCCTGGCTGGCCTCGCGCACCTTCTCGTCGGCGCCGTCCCCGCCCTCGGCGACGGCCTCGGCGACGCAGTGCGCCAGGTGGTCCTCGAGCAGCGACAGCGCGACGCGTTCGAGCGCCCGGTTCGCCGCCGAGATCTGGGTCAGGACGTCGATGCAGTACGTCTCGTCCTCGACCATCCGCGCGATGCCGCGCACCTGCCCCTCGGCGCGACGGAGTCGCTTGAGCAGGTCGTCCTTGTCGCCGATGTACCCGACGTGTTCGTGCATGTCCGCCTCCACCGTTCTCAATACGGTACCCCCCTAGGGTATTCCGATCTCGTCCGCGCGCAACCGGTGGCATGATCGGCGGATGGACCCCTCGACGACGAACGGATTCCGCCGGCTGCGGTTCTCCGACGGCGCGGGCTCCGACTACTCGGACATCTTCGAGGCCGAGTACGGCGGCTCGGACTTTGCCTCCGAGACCTTCGCCACCGACGACGCCAGGTACGAGTACACGGTCGTGGGCGACGACGACCTGACGCTCCGCACCATGCGCGCCGAGGGCGGTCGACGCGGCGGGGTCATCGGCGTGCGGGACGACCACGTGGTGTTCTGGCTGACCAAGGGTCGGCTCGAGATGCACTTCGCCGACCGCACCCGCGTCGTCGAACCGGGCAGCCCGTACATCGCGTCGGCATCCGAGGCCTACCGGTTCGAGTCGAGCGGGACCGTCTACAACGGCATCCACGTCGCGGATCGATTCCTGCGGTCCGTCGGACGCGACCTCGGCTACCGCCTGCCCGACGGTCCCCTGCTGTTCGACCAGCAGGACGCGGTCATCGCCCGGCGGGAGCCGCTGCGGCACCTGGTCCGTGAGCTCGGGCCGGCCCTGGTCGACGACCGCGTGCTCGGACCGATGCGGACCGCCCTGAACCGCCGGCTGGCCGTCGTCATCCTCGACACGTTCCCCATCCGCAACCGCGGTGACGACGTGCCCGTGGCGAACCGGCTCCGCGACGCGATCCGGTTCATCGAGCTGCAGGCCGCCGAACGCCCGTCGGTCCCCACGATCGCCGCCGCGTGCGGGCTGAGCCAGCGCGGGCTGCAGGACGTCTTCGCCCGCACCCTCGACACCACCCCGCACCGGTTCCTCCGCGACCACCGGCTCGACCGCGTGCGCGAGGAACTGCTGCGCGCGGACCGCGCCGGGGGCACGAACGGATCGACGGGCATCGCCGCGATCGCCCGACGTTGGGGATTCACCAACCCCGGGCGCTTCGCCGAGACCTACCGCGACCGCTTCAGCGAGGACCCGGCCACGACGAAGCGTGCGTCGCTGGCCGCGCGACCGGAGGCCGGCAGGGCCTCGTGGCGGGTCCGGCGAGCGGTCGCGTTCATCGAGCAGCACCTCGACGACGCCCTCACGCTGGACGACATCGCTGCCGCGGCCGGGGTGCTCCCCCGACGCCTGCAGCAGCTCTTCCGCGAGGAGCGCGGCGAGTCCCCGATGGCCTGCGTGCGCGCCATGCGGGCCGCTGCAGAACGCAACGACGCGGCCGGAAACAGCGGAACCGCCTGACGCAACACCCCGGGGGTACACGTGGATCCCCGTGTTTCCGGGGTTCCCTGGATCTCCGCCGAATGCGAGAAGTCGTGTGTGACGAACCTCTTCCACAGCCCGTCTCATCCGTGAACAGCAACCGCTGGGAACGCCCGGCGGGTCAACGGAAGGAACGAACATGGCTGACACCATCACCCCCACCCCGGCCGCCACGGCGACCCGTGCCACCTCGCACGCCGGCACCAGCGGCGTCACCGGCAAGACCGTCATCGACGACACCGTCGTGTCGAAAGTCGCCGGCATCGCCGCCCGCGAGGTCAACGGTGTGCACTCCCTCGGCAACGGCGCAGCCCGTGCCATCGGTGCCCTCCGCGACGCCATCGGCCAGCGTGACTTCGGTCAGGGCGTCAAGGTCGAGGTCGGCGAGAAGCAGGTCGCCGCGGACATCGTGATCGTCGCCGAGTACCCGGTGTCGCTCCAGCAGGTCGCCGACGGCGTCCGTTCCGGTGTCGCCCGAGCCCTCGAGCAGATCGTCGGCATGGAGGTCGCCGAGGTCAACGTGACCATCCAGGACGTCTACATCCCGGGTGACGACGACGACAACGAGGACGAGAAGAAGGAAGCCCGAGTCGCATGAGCAACACGCTGATCGGCGCCCTCATCGGCGCAGTCCTCGCCGTCGTGGCACTGCAGTTCGGGTTCTGGGGCTTCGTGCTCGTGATCGTGTTCGGTGCGATCGGGGCCCTCGTGGCCGCCCTCGCCACCGGGCGCATCGACCGCGGTGCCCTGACCGACGTGCTGACCGGACGCCGGAGCTCCCGGTGAACGCCGGCCCGGACGTCCCGGGCCGCGTCGAGATCACCGCACGCGCGCTCACCTCGCTGGCGCGGGCCGTCGCAGCCGAAGGGCTCGGCGCCCCCGCCAAGCGGGTGCGCGTCGGACTCGGCGACGCTTCGGGAGCACTGTCCCTCGACATCACCGGGCCGATCGCCGCGAGCGACGACATCGTCTCCGGGTCGATCCGGATCGCGGACCAGGTCAAGGGCCGCGTGAGCGACCTGACCGGGCGCCGTGTCGGCAGTGCCCACATCGAACTCACCGGGATCGTGCGCGCGCACGAGTCCCGTGCCCGCTAGGAGGCCATCATGAGCAACGGTTCCGTCGAACGACGCATCCGTCGTCGGAGCGTCCACCGCTCCCGCTCCACCGCAGTGGCGGTGGCCCTCGTGGTGTTCGCCCTGGTGGCCGCCTGGATCGGCACCGAGTCGGTGCTCAGCGCCATCGGACGCCCACCGCTCCTCGCTGACCCGCAGACGGTCGTCGACACGGCGCTCCGCCCGGACGCCGCGTTCGTCACCATCGTCGAGGTCATCGCGGGTGCACTCGTCGTCCTCGGCGTCGTGTTGGTCGTCCTGGCACTCAAGCCCGGTCGCCAGCACCGATCGGTCGTCGAGCACGACCGCGGTGCGGTCGTCATCGACTCCCGCATCGTCGCCTCCACCGCGGCGAACGCCGCCGGCATGGCGGCCGGTGTCCCCGAGGGGAACGCATCCGCCACCGCCCGTGGCCGTTCCACCGAGGTCCGCATCGTCCCCGTCACCGGCGTACCGGTCGACGAGGCGAACGTCCGCGCCGCAGTCGTGGAGCGCCTGAGCGGTCTCGACGAGCGCTTCGGCCGACGCGTCCGCGTCCGGGTCGAGGAGAAGGGAACCCTCGCATGACCAAGAGCAACCGGACCCTCAACCGGATCATCCTGTTCGTCCTCGGCCTCGTCGCCGTCGTCGTCGGGATCGCGATGGGGGCGGGCGTGCTGCCCGCCGTCCAGGACGCCGTCAAGCCGTACGTCGACCTCCCCCGCAGCCTCGACGTTCCCGCGTCGGCGCTGTGGGTCGTCGCCGGGGCCGCGGCCCTCGTGATCGTGCTGTCGCTCGTGTGGGTGTTCACCCGCGGTGGTGGTGGCACGTCCGTCGCCGTCCGGGAGCACTCGGGCGACGACGCCGTCACGATCAACGTCGCACTCGTGCGGGACGTCGTCGAACACGAACTCGCGGGTGTCCGCGACGTGGTCGGCTCCCGTGTCGACACCTACCTCGTCCGCCGGCAGCGCGCCGCACGGATCCGTGTCGCGGTCCGCCGCGGCGGGGACGCCGTCACCGTGCTCGACGCCGTCGACCGAGCCGTCGCGGTCCTCGACCGCACCCTCGGCCGTCCGGTCCCGGTGCTCGTGCACCTGACCGGCGGTACCCGCTCCGCGCTCGCGAAGTCGACCCGCGTCCACTGACACCCGTCAGCCGGACGCACCCCGGGCCTCCCGGCCCACCACCACACCACCGGGCGGACCGCCCACCCAGGAAAGGACCCGTCATGGGACTCGACGACAAGATCAAGAACGCCGCTCAGGACCTCGCCGGCAAGGCGAAGGAAGCCGTCGGCAACCTGACCAACGACGACTCCAAGGTCGCCGAGGGCAAGAAGGACCAGGCAGCTGCGAGCGCGAAGCAGACCGGCGAGGACGTCAAGGACGTCTTCAAGAAGTAGGTGGCAGACCGCATCGGGGCACCCGTCGAACGGGTGCCCCGATGCGTCCCCGCGCAGATCCCGAACGAGGAGGAACCATGCAGCACGACCCGAACGCGCACACGCAGGTCACCGAGGTGGCACTGCCCGCAGAACTGACGGAGCCGTTGCCCGACGACGCGAGCACTGTCACGATCGTCGCCCGGACCGCAGCGGAGACCGCCCTCGGCGTGCCCGGTGTGCACCGCCTCGGCGGGATCGCCGCCCGTGCAGCCGACCAGCTCCGCAAGCAGCTCGGCCGGAGCGCCAGCACCGCCGGTGTGCAGGTCGACGACGACGACGGCGCGCTCGGCGTGCGGGTCTCCATCGTCGTCAGCTACCCGGCGCCGGTGCTGCACGTCGCCGACGAGGTGCGGAAGCAGGTGACCGCCGCGACGCGGCAGCTGTCCGAGCTCCCGACGAGCGTGGACGTCCGAGTCCTCGACGTGCACGGCCCCTTCGACGACGAGCAGTCACCCCTGGGCCGCGCGACCGAGGCCGCGACCGACGCCGTCAAGCAGGCCGGCGAGAGCACGGCGGACGCGACGAAGCGCGCTGCCGCAGCGACCGCCGACGTGACCAAGCGCACCGCGGACGCGACCGCCGACGCGGCGGAGCGCGCAGCGGATGCCACGGCTGGCGCGTCGAAGCGCGCAGCCGACGCCACCGCCGAGACCACGAAGCGCGTCGTCGAGACCGCCGCCGACACCACCGAGGACGTGCGTGACGCCGCCGCAGATTCGCTCGCCCGGGCGTCGGAGCAGGCCGCCGACGCCGCGGCCGACGCAGCCGTCGCCGCTGGGGACGCCGCATCCGCTGCTGCCGACTCCGCCGATGCGGCCGAGACCGACGCAGCACGGCACCGCCGAGAGCAGCCGTGACCACCGCCTGGTCCGGGAACCGCCGGGCGAAGCTCCGTCGCCCCCGCCCGCGCGGCGTCTGGATCGCCTCGGGCATCGGCGTGGTGCTGGTCCTCGGCACCGCACTCGGGGCGTTCCTGCCCCTCGTCGGGTTCCTCGGCGGCGTCACGGCGACCACCTCGGGACTCGTGCCGTTCCCGTTCGTGCGGGTGGCACTCGTCACGGTCGCGGGGTCGTTGGTCGTCCTCGCGCTGCTCGTCCTCGCCTTCACCCGACGGCACACCGCGACCGCAGCCTCGGCCGTCGTGCTCGCCGTCCTCGTGGCCGTCGCCGTCACGATCGTCCCGATCGTCCTCGTGGCCATCGGGTCCGCCGACCGCGCCGGTGACGTCTGGCCGATCGTCACCGAACTCTGGAACCGCTTCACCGCTTGACACGGCGGCACCTGCACCACCGCCCGCCCGCAGGGCCCGCACGGAGCTCCGCGAGGAGATCGCCGAGGCCGCCGAGCGCGCGGATGGCGCTCCCACATCACCATCGGATCACGACACGGACGATTCGTGTCGTGATCCGTGTCAGGTTCGGCCCCTTCACGACATTGTCGTAGTGAAGGGAGCACCGTGGACAACACCGCAGAAGACGACGCCGGCCTCGCACGGCGCCTCGCCTCGGGGGACAGAGCAGCACTCGCGACGGCGTTCGACCGGTTCGCGCCGACGCTGACCCGGTACGCATGGGCGATCGCGGGGAGCAAGCAGGACGTCGAAGAGCTGGTCCAGGACACGTTCCTGACGCTCTGGCAGCGAGCCGACGGTCTGCAGCTCCCGACCGGCACACTCCTGCCGTGGCTGCTGGTAGTGTGCCGCAACCACGCCAAGAACCTGGGACGGCGCAACCAGAAGCACGCCGGCGACGAGCTCCCCTTCGACCTCGCCGCCCCCGCTGACACCACCGAGGCATCCGAGCAGCTCCGCTGGGTCCGCGCCGAGATCGCCGCGCTGCCGGAGACCGACCGGCGGATCTGCGAACTCTGCCTGCTGCAGGGGTACTCCTACGCCGAAGCCGCACAACTGCTCGGACTCAGCGTCGGGGCGGTCACCCAGCGGGTCTCCCGGTCCCGCCGACGACTCAGGAAGGCGGTGACGCACGATGAACACTGAACCTCCCCAGGGAGACGACCTGCAGCGCATGCTCGTCTCGATGAAGCAGAACGTCCTCGAGCGGGCCACCCCTCGCCCGAAGCGACGAGGCCGCCGGGCAGGCATCGCGATCGGTGTCGTCGGGGTGCTGCTGCTCGGTGCTGCCGGCGGCGGGGTCGCGCTCGGCCTCATCCCGACGTCGATCACCACCGCGCCCGTCCCCACCGCGACGACGACGCCCGAACCGTCGCCGACCGAGACCTCGTCCGGGGCCCCGGTCGTGGGCGGCCCGACGCCCACGGCGAACCCGACGCCGACGCCGACGCCGACGTCGACGCCGACCCGGCCGCCGTACTCGCTGTCGGATCCGGACACCTGGACGATCTCCGGCAGCGAGGTGGGACCCATCGCCTTCGGCAGTCCGGTCTCGGGTGAACTCGACGAGGTGGCGGACGCCTACCCGGGCACAGTGGAAGGCGTTTGCCCGAACCCGAACGTGTCGAACTTCCGCCGGGACGGGTCTGCTGCGTTGACCGTCGTCGCGGTGGACGGGCTCGTGTGGGGCGTCTACATCTCGGGCTTCTCGGGGGAGGACGTCGACGCACCGACGACCGCGGAGGGACTCGGTGTCGGCAGCACGTTGGACGAGCTCCGCGCGGCGTACCCGGACTTGACGTCGGTCGATTCCGTCTACTACTCGGAGGAAGAAGGGTCGGGGTTGTGGACGATCGAGCGCGACGGTCGTCACATCACGTTCGAGCTCGGTGGGCAGGCTTCGACCGTCGGCGGCGTCTGGGTGAGCTCGCAGGCGGAAGTCCCGTACGAGTTCTGCGGGTGACGTCGCCGGACCGGAGGCGCGGATCACGCGAGCCGATCGGCTCGCGTGATCCGCGCCTCCGGTCCGCTACCCTCGCGACGTGAAGCGTCTCTCCCCCGGCCAGCGCTGGGTCCTCGGTCTCGGCGCGTTCGCGCTCGTCTGCCTCGTCGTCGGCATCATCGCCATCGCTGTCGGGATCGGCAACGGCGCCGCCACCTGCGTCGACGTCGAGGACGACGGGTTGCAGTACGCGTGCCCCGGTGACACCAGCAGCATCCTGTGGGGCAGCGTCCTCGCCGTCGTCGGACTGCTCCACCTCGGACTCACCGGGCTCGCGGGGGCACTCGTCTGGACCTCGACGCCGACGATCGGTCCGAAGCCGGTCCGGCGACCCGAGCACCTGCCCGGCCAGACCCAGCGGGTGTTCTCCTACGGCACGCTCCAGCAGCCCCTCGTGCAGGAGTCACTGTTCGGCGAGCACGTCCCCACCACCCCGGACTCCCTGCCCGGCTGGCGGCTCGACCGGGTGACGATCACCGACCCGGACGTCATCCGGACGAGCGGCTCGGACCAGCACCCGATCCTGCGCCGCGGTACTGCTGACGACGTCGTCGAGGGAGTGGCCCTGTCCCTCGGGTACGAGTGGCAGCTCCGCGCGGTCGACGGGTACGAGGTCGCCGACTACCAGCGCGTGCGGGTCACACTCGCCTCGGGTCGGACGGCCTGGGTCTACGTCGCCGCCGACGAAGCCTGAGCCGCTGTCGCCGCCGCCAGTCGCTCGAGCCCCTCGTCGATCGACACCGACGGGGTCCACCGCAGGTCCCGCCGGGTCCGCCGCTGGTCGAACCAGTGCGCGGTCGACAGCTGCTCGGCCAGGAACCGCGTCATCGGGGGTTCGTCCTCGCCCGGTCGGACCCGCCAGACGGCCTCGACCACGGACCCCGCTGCCCGGGCGACAACGGCCGGCACGTGCCACTGCGGGGGCCGGACGCCGGATGCCGTGCAGATGCCGGCGAGCAGGTCGGCGACGGGTCGGGGCTCACCGTTCGTGACCACGTAGGCGTTGCCGTGCACGCCGTCGTCCGTGACGTGTTCGAGTGCCGCGACCATGGCCGTCGCGGCGTTGTCGACGTAGAGCGTGTCGATGAGCGCAGCGCCGGAGTCGAGCAGCGGGAGCCGTCCGGCTCGGGCACGCTCGACGATCCGTCCGACGAGCTGTGTGTCACCCGGACCCCACACCAGGTGCGGCCGGACCGCCACGACGGCGAAGTCCGGGGCGTCGGCATCGAGTGCCAACAGCTCCGCCGCGGCCTTGGTGCGGGCGTAGTCACCACGCGCACGGGACGGCTCGGCCGGACCGGCATCGGCCCCGACGAGCGACGAACCGGTGTGCGCGACCGACGGCGACGACACGAAGACGAAGCGCCCGACGCCGGCGGCACGGGCGGCCCCCAGCAGTGACCGGGTTCCCTCGACGTTGACCCGGGCGAAGTCGGCCGGGTCCCCGGCGAGCGACACCTTCGCGGCCAGGTGCACGACCGCCTCGACCCCGTCGACCGCGCGGGCGATCGCAGCGTCGTCCGTCATCGTCCCGGCGACGTCCTGCACGCCCGACACTCCGGAGGGACGGCGTTGGAAGGTCCGGACCTCGTGCCCGGCGTCCCGCACCGCAGCGGCGGTGGCCTGCCCGAGGAACCCGCTGGCCCCGGTGACCAGGACCTTCACGGGCGCACCATCCGTCCGCCGTCTCGAACCGCGGCGGGTCGGAGATTCGTGCTGAGCGACAGGTCACGCGTCTGACGGCCCGCGAAGTGTCGGTGAGCGCGTGAGGTCATGCCGGACGCGCCCTTCACGGGCGCACCATCCGTCCACCGGACAGCACCGAGCCGGCCCAGCGTGAGAGCCGGGTGCGGTCGACCTTGGAGTTGTGCCGGATGTCGGTCGGCAGCACGGGCACGACGAGCACCGCGGCGAGCGGCACTCCGGCGGCGGCACGGACCGCTGCCGCGAGCGACGGCGACGCCAACCCGGGCCGGCGCACGGCCGGGTCGGTCTCGACGACGGCCACCACCTGCTGGATGCCGATCGGCCCGATGCCAGCGACCCCGGCACGTCCGACACCGTCGACGCCCTCGATCCGCTGCTCCGGCCCCACCGGCGTGACGACCCCGCTCGGGGTGGTGAGCACGTGCTGCAGCCGGCCCTCGACCCAGATCCGTCCCGCGGCGTCCAGGTGCCCGACGTCCCCGGTGCGGTGCCCGCGCGGGTCGTCGACGCCGAGGCGCGAGACCCGGTCGGTGCGCCAGAGCCGGTCGTAGTGGTCGCGCACGTGGGGCGCCGCGACGACGATCTCGCCGGTGACCCTGGGCTCGTCCGTCAGGGCTCCGGTCGAGCGCCCGGAACCGTCGAGCGGCGCGATGCGGACGCGGACGTTCGCTGCCGGCACCCCGACGCAGATCCCCTCGTCATCGGACCGGCCGGCGGCACGGACCCCGTCCAGGTCGACGTCCGTCATGAGCAACCCCTCGGTCATGCCGTAGGGGGTGTGCGCGCTGGCGTTCGGCATCAGCTCGGTCGCCGCGGTGAGCAGCGCAGCCGAGACCGGAGCCCCGGCCGACAGGAACAGCCGCACGCCCTTCAGTGCCTGGCGGTCGGCGTCGGTGAGCTCCGACGCGGTCGCGACGACGTTCGCCAGTGCCGCCGGCGACAGGAACACCACGGTGGCGTCAGCCGCGGCGACCGAGGCCGCGACCGCCTTCGCCGTCAGGGTGCGCGGCGCGGTGACGTCCATGTCGGGCGCGACCGACCGTGCCCCGAGGGCCGGGCCGAGCAGCGCGAACGGTGCGAACCCGGCGACGAGGCCGGTGCCGACACCGACGTCGTACTGGGTGGCCAGGGCGTCCCGGACGGCGCTGAGCTGCCCGTGCGTGTACACGACGCCCTTCGCCGGCCCGGTCGATCCCGAGGTGAAGAGCACGGCCGCGGGTGCGTCCGACGACGGTGCCGCCGGCAGCGCGGTGCCGTGGGCGAGACGGCGGGCACCGCGGCGGGCGACGTCGACGAGCGTGTGCTCCACCCGCAGCGCCTTCCGTGCCGGCGCGGGCAACGAGACCGTCGCGATGCGTCGCCCCGGCCAGCCGAGGGCGCGCGCGGCACCGAGCCCGGGCAGCGCGCCGATGATCCAGTCCGGTCGGGCTCCGCGGACGGCCCGGGTCAGGCCGCCGAGTCCGAGTCCGGCGTCCGCGACGACGACGACCGCCCCGATCCGCACGCAGGCGTACAGGACGGCGGTCAGGTCGGCGCCGGGGGTCACCAGGAGCGAGACACGGTCGCCGCTCCGGACGCCCAGGTCGTCGAGTCCGGCGGCGATCTCGTCGACCCGTCGGGCGAGCAGCCGCCACGTGATCGTGCGGGGGCCACCGGCGGCGGCCATCTCCACCAGCGCGGGTTCGTCGCTGTCACGCAGCTCGTCGAGCCGCGCCCAGAGCGGCGGGGTCGCCTGTGCGGGCTGGCCCGGGTCCACGACGTCGGACTGGAGGCCCGTGGGGGCCTGAGCAGGACGGCCACCGTCCGGCAGGCGGTCACCGAGCCAGTCGAACACCGCACCCGCGACGTCGGCGTCATCAGGCAGCAGGTGCCCGGCGCCCTCGAACCGGTGGACGTCGGCGTGCGGCACGCGTTCGGTCAGGTCGTCCAGGTAGCGCTCGAGGAACACCGGGTCGCGCGGACCCCAGAGCAGGAGCACCGGCACGTCGAGCGCGGCGACCCCGGCGGCGATGCGGTCGAGTTCGGCGGCACTCCGGTGCCGGGCGTCGACGGGGATGTCCGCGACGAAGCCGCCGATGCCACCGCGTCGGGCGGCACCGCGGTAGGGCGCCCGGTAGCCGTCGGCTGTGGCCCGCTCGAGCTTCGGGTGCGCGATGGCCAGGGTGGTCTCCAGGAACGCCGGGGTCACGACCGTCGCGCGGCCGAGCATCCCCGGGCCGAGGGCGAGCCGCAGCGGTGCCGGGATCCGGGCGTCGTCGGGCTGGTGCACGGCGGTGTTGCACGTCATCGCGGCGGCCAGGACGTCCGGGTGGTCGACCGCCCAACCGAGCGACACCACACCACCCCAGTCGTGGCCGAGGGTGACGACCGGTCCGGTCAGCCCGAGTTCGTCGGTCAGGGCTCCGAGGTCCGCGACGCGCTGCGCCAGTCCCCGCTCGACGCCGGTGCGCTCCGAGAAGCCCATGTCGAGCTGGTCGACGGCGACCACGCGCCAGGCCGGTCCGCCGGCCCGGGCGACCTCGAGCGAGGTGCGGAGCACCGACCGCCACAGGTACGACCAGGTCGGGTTGCCGTGCACGCAGAGGATCGTGCCGACTGGTTCCACGCCGAGCGCGGCCAGGGAACCGGCCGTGTCCAGGAGGTGCCAGGTGCGCGCGGCGCGATCTGTGCCTCTCCCCACCGGCACGGCCGGCCCGCCGCTGGCGCGTCGCTCCGGAACCGGCGGCGTGGGCCCAGTCCGCTCTGCGGACCACGCGGGAACCGTGACCAGACGCGACCAGGCCGGGTCGAGGCCGGGCAGGGAGGGCGGCTGCGTCGCCGGAGCCGTGCTCGCGGCGACGCGGGGCAGCCGGGACCTCACCAGTGGAGTTCCATCATCGCCGTGTTGATGCCGGAGCCGACGCCGCCCAGGAACACGCGGTCACCGCGACGGATCCCACCGGAGGCGACCTCGTCGGCGAGGGTGATCGGGATCGACGCGGGGCCGACGTTGCCGAACCGCTGGTACGTGGTGGGGACCTTGGCGCGCGGGATGCCGATCGCCTCGACGAAGGCGTTGGTGTGCACGTCGGAGACCTGGTGCAGCACGTAGCGGTCCATGTCTGCCCAGTCGAAGTGGGCTCGGGCCTCGGTCCAGGCGGCGACGACGAGCTCCATGCCGCCCTTGAGCAGCATCTTCGCGTCCGTGAACATGCCGTCGACGCTGCCGACGCACAGGTCATACCACTGGGTCGCCGCGCGGGTGACGCCGCCGACGATCCGGTGGCCTTCGGGGTGCAGGTCCGCCGGGCCGAGCACGGCCGCCGCGGCACCGGACCCGAGGGTCAGGCTGGCGAACTCGCTCATGAAGTCCTTGCGGTTCCGGCCGCCCTGGTTCAGGCGGTCGATGGTGTTGAGCTGCACCTGGTCGGCGTCCTCGCCGTCGACGACGAGGGCGTACTTGATCTGCCCGGAGTCGATCATGCCCGCGGCGACGCTCATGGCGTTCACGAAGCCCAGGCAGGCGTTCGCGATGTCGAAGTTGATGGCGGACGACGGCAGCCCGAGGCCGTGGTGCAGGCGGACGGCCACCGACGGCTCGAGGTGCGGGCGCGTCACCGAGGTGTTGATGAGCAGCCCGATCTCGTCCGGACGGACACCGGCTTCGGCCATGGCACGACGGCCGGCGTCGATCGCAGCGTCCTGGAAGGTCTGACCCTCGCCCCAGTTGCGACGCTCGATGACCCCGGCGACGCGCTCGAGCAGTCCCATCGGCAGACGGAGCCGACGGAGGACCCCTCGGAGCTTGGCCTCGATGTCGGCCGAGGTCGTCACACGCTCCGCAGTGGTGGTCGCCACTGAGAGCAGCGAGACGTTCCGGTGCTTCGCCGTGGCGTTGCCGGGCTGCTCCGGTTCACTGCTCGATGCCTGGTCGACCGGCCGTTCCGTCATGATCGTCACCGACACATACTTCCGCATCTGGCCTGTGTGCGCGATCCGGATGCGCTGGACGGCCCGTTTCAGACGTCCTTCGGCAGCTTCCGCACCTTCGCGCGCCGCTTGCGGCGCTCCGGGATCATCGACCGCATCTCCTCGAGCTTGCCGAAGCAGAGCAGGCGGTCCCCAGGCTCGAGGGCGACGCCACTGCGAGGGTTCGGGATGACGTTCGAGCCGCGGTGCAGCGTGAGGACCGTGATGTCGCGGTCCCAGAGCCCGGACTCCTTGATCGTCTTGCCGACCAGGTCGGCGTTGGTGTGCACGAGGAGCTCGGCGACGCCGTAGCCGGTCGAGACGGACAGCCGCTGGCGGACGTCGATCTCGGGGAACGCGACCTGGTTCGCGATGAAGTCGACGATCGCACCGGCGATGTCGAGGCCGGTGGCGCGCTCGACGCCCTCGAGCCCTGGCGACGAGTTGACCTCCATCACGAGCGGCCCGTCGTTGCCCTCGAGCATGTCGACGCCGGCGACCTTGAGGCCCATGATCTGCGCCGAGCGCACCGCCACGGCCTCGTACTCGGGCGAGAGCGTGACCTTCTCGACGGTGCCGCCGCGGTGCACGTTCGATCGGAACTCGTCGCCCGAGGCGGTCCGGCGCATGGCGGCCACGACCCGGTCGCCGACGACGAGGGCCCGGATGTCCCGACCGCGGCTCTCGGCGATGAACCGCTGGATCAGGACGTTCTGCTTGGTGGAGTGCAGGGTCTCGACGATCGACTCGGCGACCTTCGCCTCGGGTGCCAGGATCACGCCGATGCCCTGCGTGCCCTCGAGGAGCTTGATGACGACGGGCGCGCCGCCGACCCGTTCGATCGCCCCGCGCACGTCGTTGCGGCCGGCCACGAAGGTCGTCGCCGGCATGCCGATGTCGTGCCGCGACAGGATCTGGTTCGCCCGCAGCTTGTCGCGCGAGTTCGTGATGCCGTTCGCCGTGTTCGGCGTGTAGACGTCCATCTGCTCGAACTGCCGCACCACCGCGGTGCCGTAGTAGGTGATCGAGTTGCCGATGCGCGGCAGCACGGCGTCGTAGTCGCTCAGCAGCTTGCCGCGGTAGAGCAGGTCCGGGTCGTCGCCGGACAGGTCGATCGCGAAGCGCAGGGTGTTGAGCACCTTGACCTCGTGACCGCGGTCGAGTGCCGCTGCGCGGAGGCGCTGGGTCGAGTACGCCTGGGGCGCGCGCGACAGGATGGCGAGTTTCATCGAGGGGTTCTCCGCTGGGTCGGATCGACGGCGACGCTCCATCAAAGCATGCGGACGTGGCCGCGGAGCATGCGACAGGATGGGCACATGGCCCGAGCTCCGAAGTCCTCCGACAGCGGGCTCGTCGTCGCCGGGTGGCGGGAGTGGGCGGGGCTGCCGGACCTCGGCGTGCCGTGGATCAAGGTGAAGCTCGACACCGGCGCTCGGAGCTCCGCGTTGCACGCCTTCGACCTCGAGGAACTGCCCGGCGAGCGGGTCCGGTTCTCGCTGCACCCCTGGCAGGACACCGATGCCGACGCCACCACCATCGAGTGCGACGTGCACGACCGCCGCATCGTCCGCAGCTCGACCGGGCACACCCAGGAGCGCATCGTCGTCCGCACGCGGATCGCGTTGGCCGGGCAGGTCGTCGAGTCCGAGGTCACCTTGAGCAACCGGGACCAGATGGGGTTCCGGATGCTCGTCGGTCGCGAGGCGCTCCGGCAGGGCTTCCTCGTCGATCCTGCACGGTCCTTCATGGCCGGGCGGGCTCCGAAGGAGATCCGGCGCCGCAACCGCGGTCGCGCCTGAGCGC
This sequence comes from Curtobacterium sp. MCPF17_051, assembly GCF_003234595.1. Lineage (NCBI taxonomy): Bacteria > Bacillati > Actinomycetota > Actinomycetes > Micrococcales > Microbacteriaceae > Curtobacterium > Curtobacterium sp. MCPF17_051. Next base: position 79,466 of record NZ_QKSE01000005.1, read on the forward strand.
TCGGCCGAGCGGCACGGGCCGTGGGGGTGACGGTCGACGGCCTGGAGGCGCGGCGCGGGGCCGCCACGGGCCTCCTGTCCGCCTCGACGCGCGTCCCGGGCGCGGGTGGCGTCCCGGGCGCGGGTCGCGTCAGGCCCGGGGCATCGTTCCGTCTGGGGTGGTGTGTTCCCGGATGAGGGACGCGGCGACGGACCGTGCCGTCGTCGTGTCGAGCGCGGGGTCGCGCAACCGCATCGCAAGGTAACCGGAGACGATGAGGAGCAGCTGATCGGCGAGCGCGTCGGCACGGGGACCGACCACCGGCACCGCCTGCGCCACGAGCCGCCGGCGCAGGGTGTTGGTCTCGAGGTCCAGGACCTGTCGGACCTCGGCGGGGGCGTCGGCGTACTCGGCGGCGGTGCCGAGGAAGGCGCACCAGCGGGAGCCCGTGGGCGTCGAGCGGTAGTCGTCGAGGGCGTCGAACACCGCCAGCAGTCGGCCCAGGTCGTCACGTTCGGCGGCGAGGGCACGGTCCCAGGTGGCGATCCAGTCCTCGTGGCGACGGGTGAGGGCAGCCGCCACGAGCGCTTCCTTGCTCGCGTAGCCGCGGTACAGCGTGGCCGTCGAGACCCCGGCCCGTTCGAGGACGGCGTCGATCGGGGTGGCGGCGATGCCCTGCGAGAAGAAGAGCTCCTCGGCGGCGTCGAGCAGCCGTTGCTCGGTCCCTGGGCGCATCACCATGAGAGCACCCTAGGCTCTGAAAAGTGAAACGATCGTTTTCGTTACGACATCGACTGCTCCTCGTGAGCGGACTCGGCCTGATCGCCGCCACCTACGGCCTGGTGCGCCTGGCGTACGGGCTGTTCCTGCCCGACGTGCAGCGCGACCTGGGGCTCCGGTCCGACGCCGCCGGGTGGGTCTCGTCGGGCGCCTCGGCGCTGTACTGCGTCGGTGCGGTGGCCGGGTTCCTGCTCGCCGCACGGATGCCCCGGGTGCTCGTCGCGGTCGCGACCCTGGTGGCGGGGGCCGGTGCGATCGCCATGGCGACGGCCGGTGGGTCGCTGGCGTTCGGCATCAGCGCCGTGCTCGCGTCGGCGGGTGCCGGACTCGCGTCCCCCGCCCTCGTGCGGATCGTCGCGGCGCAGGTGCCCCAGGGGCTGCAGGGCCGCGCGCAGGCGATCGTGAACGCCGGCACCGGCCCCGGACTCGTGGGCGCCGGCGTGCTCGCACTCGTGCTGCTGCCCGACTGGCGGACGGCCTGGGCGGTGTCCGGGGTGTTCGCCCTGGCCGTCGGAGCCCTGTTGCTCGTGGTGTCACGCGGCGGGGCTGCTGCGTCCCGGTCACCGCTGCCCGGCGCTCCGTGGTTCGTCGCGCACCGAGGGGTCCTCGTGCTGGCGCTGCTGTTCGGGGCCGGGTCCGCCGTCGTCTGGACCTACGGACGTTCGGCGCTGGTGGAGGCCGGCGCGTCGGTCGTCGTCTCGGTGTCGGCCTGGATCGCGCTCGGGATCGGTGGAGCCGCCGTCGTGGTCACCGCGCGTTGGACGAACGGGCTGCGCGCCCGGACGCTCTGGGCGCTCACGGCGGGTTCGGTCGCCGTCGCCGTCGTGGTGCTGGGGGCAGCGCCGCAGTCGACGGTCGCGGCATTGCTGGCGTGTGTCGTGTTCGGCTGGGGCTACACGGCGGCGACCGGCGCCCTGATCGCGTGGACGACCGAGATCGACAACGAGCGGTCGTCGGCGGGCACCTCGATGCTGTTCGTCGCACTCGTGCTCGGGCAGGCCGTCGGTGCGGCGGCTGCCGGAGCGCTCGTCGGTGCGATCGGGTTCGTCGCGACGTTCGTGGTCGGGGCGGTCGTGACCGCGGCGAGCGCCGTCCCCGCGGTGGTCCGTCGGCCGGGTGGGGTCCGTGCCGTCAGAGCAGCGGGCGGAGCTCGATCTTCCGGTTGCACGCCTGCGACGCCTGGTGCGCCACCCGGGCAGCCGTCTCGGCGTCCGGGAGGTCCATGACCCAGAACCCGGCGACGTACTCGTCGGAGTTGCTGGCGGACCCCGCCGTGGCGGACCCGGTCGTCGTGTCGGCCGTCGTGTCGGCCGCGCCCCCGCGGGCGTCGACCACGGTGGCGTCGGCCGGTGCGGAGACCCCGGCGGCGAACACGATCGCGTCGGCCATCCGCTCGTTGAAGGCGTCGACCGCGGCGGCTTCGGCGTCGGTCGCGGAGTACGTGTCGCCGACGGCGGCGGCCTGGCCGTCGTCGATGACGTTGACGAGGAACTGCATGGCGTCTCCCCTGCTCGTTGGCGGGAGGCTACTCCTGACCGGGGGCACCCAGTAGCGTTTCCTGCATGGGGACGACGGCGGAGTGGTCGCGACTGCCGGTGGGGCAGCACGAGTACCGGCAGGACACGGTGCTCGCGGTGGTGCTGGCCGGTGGGCTCGCCGTCACGACGTTCCTGTACGGGTCGGCTGGCACCTACGGCGACGACCAGGCCTCCTGGTGGGTCTCCGCGCTGATGATCGTCGCGAACGCGGCCCCGATCGCGTTCCGCCGGCGGTTCCCGATGTCGGTGGCCCTGGTGTCGGCGGTGGCGTTCGCCGCGACGCAGTTGCTCCAGGTGCCCGAGGTCTTCCTCGTCAACTTCACGCTCTTCATCGCGCTCTACACGGTGGGCGCGTGGTGCTCGGATCGGGTGCGGGCCGAAGCGGTGCGCTGGGTCGTCATCGGCGGCATGTTCGCGTGGCTGTTCGTCGCGATCTCGTTCGGGTGGGCGTCACCGAACGCGCTCCCGAACGACACGGACTCGCCGGTGGCGCCCTACGTCGCCATCTCGCTGCTGAACATCGTCATCAACGTGATCTACTTCGGCGCCGCCTGGTACGCCGGCAACCGGGCCTGGGCCTCCGCGGTCGCACGACACGAGCTCGCCGAACGCACCGCCGAACTCGCCGCCGAGCGGGAGCGCTCAGCGGCCCAGGCCGTCACGATCGAGCGGGTACGGATCGCCCGCGAGCTGCACGACGTGGTCGCCCACCACGTCTCGCTGATGGGCGTGCAGGCGGGTGCTGCACGGCGCGTGATCGACCGCGACCCGGCGCAGGCGACGGCGTCGCTCGGAGTGGTCGAGGAGAGCGCCCGCACCGCGGTGGAGGAACTCCGGCGGATGCTCGGGACCCTGCGCTCCGACGACGACGCGGACGGCCTCGGGACGGCCGGTGCCGACGGCCCGAGCACCGAGGGCATCACGCGGATCGCCGAGCTGGCCGAATCCGCCCGGGTGGCCGGCCACCCCGCCGAGTACGTCGTCGTGGGCGACGAGCGCCCGGTGCCGCCGACGGTGGCCGCAGTGGCGTACCGGATCGTGCAGGAGGCCGTGACGAACATCCTCAAGCACGCCGGCCCGACCGCCCGCGCCGACGTCCGGCTGCGGTACCTGGACGACGGCGTCGAGGTGGAGGTCACGGACGACGGGCTCGGTGCCCGTGCCGCCCGGAGCACCTCCGGCAGCGGCCTCGGACACGTCGGGATGCGGGAACGCGTCGCCGCCGTCGACGGACGGATCGAGATCGGGCCACGAGCCCGAGGAGGCTACCTGGTGCGCGCATGGCTGCCGACGACGTGAACGGAACGACCGACCTGACGATCGTGCTGGCCGACGATCAGGAGCTCGTCCGCGCCGGGTTCCGCGTGATCCTGGAGTCCGAGCCGGGGTTCCGCGTGGTCGGCGAAGCCTCGGACGGCGCGCGTGCGGTCGAGGCCGTGCAGGAACTCCGCCCGGACGTGGTCTGCCTCGACGTGCAGATGCCCGGCGTCGACGGGCTCGAGGCGGCACGGCGGATCGCGGCGCTGCCGGATCCGCCGGCGGTGCTCATCCTCACCACGTTCGACAGCGACGACGCGCTGTTCCAGGCGCTCGAGGCGGGGGCGAGCGGGTTCCTGTTGAAGAACGCCTCCCCCGAGCGGCTGATCGACGCGGTCCGGACCGTCGCCGCCGGGGACGCCCTGCTCGCGCCGGACGTCACGCGCCGGGTGATCAGCCGGGCGACGGCGTCGGCTGCGGCGCAGCCCCCGGCGACCACCACGACCACGACACCCGCCACGACGGGCGAGGACGCACTCGCCGCCGCCGGGCTCACCGAGCGGGAGACCGAGGTGCTGCGGCTGCTCGCCCGAGGTCTGAGCAACGCGGAGATCGCCGCCGAGCTCTACGTCGGGGACGCCACCGTGAAGACCCACGTGTCGAACGTGCTCCAGAAACTCGCACTGCGCGACCGGATCCAGGCCGTCGTCTGGGCGTTCGAGCACGGCGTCGCCGGCTGACCGAGCGCAACTCGTCGACCGGCTGCCGCCGCGAAGTCCGACTTTCCACGACTCGATCGACGCGTGCAACGTCGGAAGATGCACACGCATCGCATGTGGGTGCAAGTTCCGACAGAACGTGAGTCGATCGACGCGTGGAACGTCGGAACATGCACACGCATCCGTCCTGGAGGCACGGCACGGCGCGACCCGCCCGCCCTCCTCCCCCACGCGGTGGAGCCGGGCACCCACCCGAGTCCCGCCTGACGGCGGAGGCGGGGCGTGCCTCCCGGCCAATAGCGTCGGACGCAGCGACGACCAGCGTCGCGACGAAGGGGAACGACATGCTCACCATCGAAGGGGTGACCAAGCACTTCGGTGACCGCCGGGTGCTCGACGACGTGGGGTTCACGGTCGGCAGCGGACGCCTCACCGGGTTCGTCGGCGGCAACGGCGCCGGCAAGACCACCACCATGCGCATCATGCTCGGTGTCCTGCAGGCCGACGCCGGCACGGTCTCGATCGACGGCACCACGGTCCGGCCCGCCGACCGCCGCCGCTTCGGCTACATGCCCGAGGAACGCGGCCTGTACCCGAAGATGCCGGTGGCCGAGCAGATCACCTACCTGGCCCGGCTGCACGGCGTCGACAAGCGCGCCGCGACGAGCCGCACCGGCGAGCTGCTCGAACGCCTCGAACTCACCGCACACGCCGGCGACCCCGTCGAGAAGCTCTCGCTCGGCAACCAGCAGCGCGTCCAGATCGCGGCGGCGCTCGCCCACGACCCCGAGGTGCTCGTGCTCGACGAGCCCTTCTCGGGCCTCGACCCGATGGCCGTCGACACCGTGCTCGGCGTGCTGCGCGAGACCGCTGCCCGGGGCGTCCCGGTGCTGTTCTCGAGCCACCAGCTCGACGTGGTCGAGCGGCTCTGCGACGACGTCGTCGTCATCGCCGGTGGCACGATCCGCGCCGCCGGCCCGCAGGAGGAACTCCGCAGGCAGGCCGGTCCGGCCGCCTGGGAGCTGCTGGTCGACGGGGACGTCGCCTGGCTCCGCGACGAGCCGGGTGTGGCCGTGCGCGAGTTCGACGGCGGGTACGCGGTCTTCGAGGCCGACGCCGCCACCGCCCAGCGTGTCCTGCAGCGGGCCGTCCAGCACGGCACCGTCGGGTCGTTCTCACCGCGGGTGCCGCGGCTCAGCGAGGTCTTCCGGGAGGTCGTCCGATGAACAACTCCTTCGTGCAGGCCGTGCGGCTCGTCTCCGCACGTGAGATCCAGGCACGCATCCGCAGCAAGGCCTTCGTGGTCTCGGCGCTCATCCTGATCGGCATGGTCGTCGCGTCGATCGTCGTCGGCGGGATCGTGAGCAAGGCCACCGCCGACGACACCATCCCGGTCGCGGTCGTCGATGGCGTCTCGCTGCCGACCACCAGTGGGCTCAACGTCACGAAGTCGGCATCGGTCGACGACGCCGAACGGCTGGTGACGACGGGCGACGTCGACGCGGCGATCGTGCCGTCGGACGACCCGCTCGGCTACAAGGTCGTCGGACTCGACGAGGCCCCGTCCGAGGTCGTCTCGGCGTTGAGCGTCACCCCGCGCATCGAGCTGCTCGACCCGGACGCACTCCCGGGTGGGCTGGTCTACCTCATCGCCATCGCGTTCGGCGTCGTGTACTTCGCGTCGGCGGTGACGTTCGGCCAGTCCATCGCGCAGAGTGTCGTCGAGGAGAAGTCGACACGGGTGGTCGAGATCCTGATGTCCGCGATCCCGGCCCGGGCGCTGCTCGCCGGAAAGGTGCTCGGCAACAGCATCATGGCCTTCGCCCAGATCGTCGCGGTGGCCGTCGCCGCCATCGTCACGTTGGCGGTGACCGGGCAGGACAACATGTTCGCGATGCTCGGCCCGAGCATCCTGTGGTTCATCGGCTTCTTCGCGATCGGGTTCGTGCTCCTGGCGTCGCTGTTCGCCGCGGCGGCCGTGCTCGTCTCCCGCCAGGAGGACGTCGGCAGCGTCACCACCCCGGTGATGATGCTGGTGATGATCCCGTACTTCCTGATCATCGTCGCGTACGACAACCCGACGATCCTCGGCATCATGTCGTACGTGCCGTTCAGCGCCCCGATCGGCATGCCCATGCGGATCTTCCTGGGGACGGCCGAGTGGTGGGAGCCGATCCTGTCGCTCGTCATCGTCGCCGCTTCGGTCGTCGCGGTCGTCGTCATCGGCGCCCGCGTCTACGAGAACGCCCTGCTCCGCACCGGAAGTCGCGTGAAGCTGTCCGAGGCGCTGCGCGGCTGACGCCGCCGGCGCGGCAGGCACGGCAGACCCGGCCAGGAGGCCCGTCCCACGTGAGCAGATCAGCTCACGTCGGGCGGGCCTCCCGTCGTCAGTCCGTGCGCACCGAGAAGACGTCGCCCGGTTGGCAGCCGAGCACCTCGCACAGTCGGGTGAGGGTGGAGAACCGGATAGCGCGAGCCCGGTTGTTCTTGAGCACCGAGAGGTTGACAACGGTCACACCGACGCGGTCGGCGAGTTCGGTCAGTGTCATCCCCCGCGCGGCCAGCAGGTCGTCGAGGTGACAGACGACCGCGTGGCCGTCCTCCTGTTCCGGGGGCATCAGACCAGCCCGGCCTGGTCCCGCACCATCCGCTGCGAGGCGGTGAGCGCGAACCGGAAGCAGACGACGACGAGCAGGCCGAGGTACACGGGCAGGAACTGGTGGTCCACCACCGGTGTGGGCAGGTACCCGTCCCAGCCGAGGCCGGACACCACCCAGTTCCACCCCATGCGGCGGACGAACGACGGCAGGAACCCGGCGGCCAGCACCGCGCCGGCGAGCCAGTCGAGGATCCGGGTGGTCGAGCGGTCGAAGAGCCCGCCGCGCGAGATCTTCCAGGCCACCGCCGCGACCAGGGCGATGAGGGCGCTGACGAGCAGGACCTCCAGGGCGTCGCCGACGCGGATGTACCCGATCGCACCACCTGGCACGTCGGCGATCGGCGCCCGGAGCACGAGCTGGTCGGACGTCACCGTCGCACCACCCGGAGGCTGCGGGACGGCACTGGTCTCACGGATCCGGATCGGCACCGCCACCGTGCCCGAGGTGATCGAGTGGACGAGCAGGTCGACGTACCGCCACACGACGATCGCGATGCCGATCGCGCACGAGACGACGTAGGCCAGGTAGGAGTTCCGCCCGCGGGGCGGTTCGTAGACGGGTGTGGTCATGACTGTCTCCCTGTCGATCATCGATACCATCGAATTTCGATGCAACGATAAACGATATGGAGGACCTCGGCAAGCCCTACAGCAGACCGAAGGCCGCCTGCATGCCCAGGCTCGTCCCCGCCACCAGGACCCAGAGCGCGATGCCGAGCAGCATCGGTCGGAACCCGGCACGGCGGAGCGCGGCGAAGTCCGTCGAGCAGCCGATCGCGGCGAGCGCCACCGTGATGAGGAACGAGGCGGCCGTCGCGAACCCCGGTGCCACGGACGCGGGCAGGACCCCGACCGTCCGGAGCAGCACCACCACGAGGAACCCGATCAGGAACCACGGCACCAACCGGAACACCCGGAACCCGCGGCCCGGCCCCGAGGCGGGGGCGAGCTGCTCGCGGGAGGCGCGGCGGGCCTCCAGTCCGGCCAGCCCGATGACGATCGGGATGATCATCAGGGTGCGCACCAGCTTCACGACGACCGCGGTGTCGGTCGCCTGGCGGCCGTAGACCGTCGCCGTGGCGACGACGGACGACGTGTCGTTCACGGCGGTGCCCGCGAAGACGCCGAAGGCGTGCTGACTGAGGCCCAGGGCGTGCCCGAGCAGCGGGAAGGCGAAGACGGCCGCGATGTTGCAGAGGAAGATCGTGGACATCGCGTAGGCGACGTCCGCACTGACCGCGCCGATCACGGGTGTCACGGCGGCGATCGCCGAGGCACCGCAGATGCCGGTCCCGACGCCGATCAGGGTGCGGAGCGCGCCCGAGACCCGGAGCAGTCGGCCGATCCCCCACGCGGCCACCAGGCAGACGACGAGCGTCGCGAGCATCACCGGCAGGGTCTCACCGCCGATGCGCAGGACCTCACCGATGGACAGCTGCGCGCCGAGCAGGACCACCGCGAACTGCAGCACCCGGCTGGACGAGAACTTCACCCCGGGAGCCAGTGCGGCGAGTGAGCCACCGGTGCGACGCCGGACGAGCCACCCCACGACGGCACCGATCATGACGGCGGGGACGGGACCACCGACCACGGGGACGACACGGCCGACGAGAGTGGCGACGATGCCGATCGCCACGGCGAGGGCGACACCGGGGACGGCGGCACGGACGGACTGCATGGGAACAGCATGTCGCGCTCGCGGACGATCCGTGGCCGTGACGGGCAGGACGGCACGGTGGAGTACTGCGACTCCCGCGGCCAGCGCGCCGACTTCGGCGTATGGATCACCACGACCGGCAGTGACGACGTGGTCGTGCAGCCGCGATCTGCCCTCGGGCGGGGTGTCCCCCGTCATCTCGACGCGGCCGGTCTCGCCGTTCCAGGTGAAGGTCGCGGTGGTGCCGTCCGAGGCGTCCGCATTGGCCTCGTCCGCCTTGACGCATGGTCCCCGGGCTGTGCCCCTTTGGCCGCTACAAAAGTATGCCTATTCAAGCGCCGCGAGCCTGGCTCCCGCCCGCGTGCTGCGACACTGCTCCCATGCGGGGGATGCACCAGGACGCGATCGAGGTCGCGGACGACAGGATCGACGGACCACACGGGCCGGTCCCCATCAGGCGCTACCGACCGGCGGAGCAGAGCGGCGGCACGGGGTACCCGACCCTGGTCTGGGTGCACGGTGGCGGGTTCTTCCGGGGCGACCTCGAGCTGCCCGAGTCCGACGCCGTCGCACGGGCACTCGCCGAGCGCGGCCTGCCGGTCGTGACCGTCGACTACCGCCTCGGACCGCTGCCCGGACTGCCCTGGCTCGGCCGGGGCGGACCGCGAGGGCGACGACGGGCACCGCACGCGCGGGACGAGACCGTCGCCGTGCTCCGCCACCTGCACGACGAGGCACCGTCCGGCCTGCTGCTCGGCGGCGCGAGCGCCGGTGCGTGCCTGGCGGCGTCCGCGGTCGCGAGCGCCCCGCCGCTGGCCGGCCTCGTGCTGACCTACGGGTTCTTCCACGCCCGACTCCCCCGTGACCCGGCGGTGCGGCGACTCGTCCGAGGGCACCGGCGGCTCACGCACGCGCCGCTGCTGCTCGACCTGAGCAACCGGGCGTACGCGGGCGGCCGCCCCGCTGCGGTCTACCCGGCGTCCGACGACCTCGGCGGGTTTCCCCGCACCCTGGTGATCGACGCCGAGCGGGACGTCATGCGCGCCTCGGGCGAGCGCTTCGCGGACGAGCTCGAGACCGCGGGCATCGAAGTCGAACGACACGTCCTGCCGGACAGCCGTCACGCGTTCCTCAACAGACCCGGCACGAGGGACTTCGGCGACACGATCGAACGCATCGCGGAGTGGGCCGTCCGGACCCCCATCCGCTGAACGCTCGTCCGTCTGCGAACGGTGGACATCCGGGAACGGCACGCCCGCCGCGGACGTACTCTGGAAACGGAAGCAACGGCGGTTCCGAATCCCCTTCGCCACGCTCCCTGCCGTGGCGCCTCACCACCGTGACGAAGAGTTCCATCGTGACCGAACACCTCATCGAGTACGTCGCCCGCGACCGCACGGGCATCACCGCCGTCGTGACACCGACCGGTGTCATCGACGTGGACACTGTGATCCAGCACATCCGCGCCGGCCACGCGGGGTACTACGTGGCTGCCGACTCGTGGAAGCGCACGCCGGTCCGGAGCATGTCCTTCATCGGCGGGACCTACCTGTTCGCGAACTGGGACGGGTCGAAGCGGAACATGCTGCACGACCTGGCGTTCCGCTCGCCGACCCGCTCGATCGAGACCACTCACGAACCGGAGTCGCGGTTCTCGCGGTTCCTCGACGCATTGTTCGGCAAGCGCACACCGCAGCTCTGAACCACGCCACCCCTGCCCGTCACCGCGCCCGCGGAGCCGGGCACGTGCGGTGGAGGTGACCGTCCGGAGGCGCGGGATGCGTCGCGGGCGCGGGTCGCGCCTCCAGGCGGTCGCGTCGGTCAGCGGACCGACTTGACGGGCAGGATCACGAGGGCACCGAGGATGACGGCGACGCCGGCACCCCAGAGCATGAGCGTGTAGTTCTGGCCACCACCGATGCCGAGCAGGAACAGGCCGACGGCGGGAGCGAGCGACTGCGGCAGGGCGTTCGCGATGTTGATGACACCGAGGTCCTTGCCGGGGCGCTCCGGGTCGGGCAGCACGTCGACGATCAGCGCGGTGTCGATGGCGGCGTAGATGCCGAAGGCGAAGCCGAGGACGATCTCGGCGAAGTAGAACCCTCCGACGCTGTCGACGTGGGCCAGGATCACCAGGCCGACGGCGGTCATGGCCGTCGAACCCCAGACGAAGACCTTGCGACGCTGGATCCGGTCGGACACCCAGCCGGAGACGGCGGCACTGACGAGCAGGGCGATCGTGTAGAGGAGCACGCCGAACGCCACGACCCCGACCGCTTCGGCCTGCGGGAGTCCGATGCGGTCCTGCATGTAGAGGAGTCGGTACGTCGTGAACATGAACGTGCCGAAGGTGATGAGGAAGCGGCCCCACCAGGCGAGCCCGAAGTCGCGGTGCTTGATCGGGTTCGTCCAGAACGAGCTGATCAGGTTGATCCAGCTGAAGGGCTTGACCGGCGTCGTCGGCAGGTCGTCACGGGCGACGAACGAGTAGACGAGGACCGCGACGATCGCCAGGACGCCCGGTGCGATGAAGAGCAGCGGTAGGTTGCCGACCAGGTACACGGCCAGGTAGAGCCCGGCCAGGATCGCGATGTTCTGCGCCAGGGCGATGACGCTCGACGCCTTGCCGCGCTGGAACTCCGGCACGTTGTCGGCGAAGCTCGCCGTGAGCGTGGACAGGACGGCGTTGGCGGAGACCTGCGCCAGCACCCAGGCCAGGGTGAGCTGGAGCACGTCGGGCGAGAACGCGAGCCAGGCGAGGGAACCGACGAAGACGACGACACCGCCGACCATCCAGGGGCGACGACGACCCCACCGCGTCCGGGTGCGGTCGGAGAGCGCGCCGAACAGGGGGTTGGCGAACAGGGCGCCGAGCGCTCCGAACGGCAGGACCGAGCCGACGACGGTCTCGGGGCTCGTCGGGTTCAGCTCCGTCGCCTTGATCGACATGCTCACGAAGACGGGGGTGAGCAGGGCGACGAACAGACCGAACTGGGCGAAGCTGAGGCCCCAGAGGTACCCCCGACCCACCCGGACGGTGCTGACGGACTGCGTGATGCCCTCGACCGAGAACGCCCGGGACGCCGCGGCGTCCGTGGCGGTGGCTCCGGCGGCTGCGGTGACCGCTGGGGACGCGGTCCCGGCGATGCCCCGCGTGGGTTCTTCCTTCGACGTCGGTGTCGACATGACTCCTCCTTGAGTCACAGGGGGCTTCGGCGCCCGCTGAATCCCTAGTGCTGCTAGGTGATCGGGACTGTAGCACCGGAAACCTCGTGCCGGAAGGTTTTGTAGCGCATGTTTCGTCGGGTGCTGACGGACGTGGTGCTGACGCAGAACGACACCGCCGCTGTCGGAGGACAACGACGGTGTCGTTCTGCATCGACCCGCAGGCCGGAAGGAGCCGTTAGTGCTCGCCGTCCTCTTCCGGGTTGAAGTGCGAGTCGTCACCCGTGTGGCCCGCGGCCAGGCCGTCGGGGTTGTTCGGGATGGTGTTGTCGTCGCCGAGGCCGCCCGGCTTCTCGGTGCCCTCGGAGTCGTTCTTCGGGGCGTCGTGCGTGTTGTCACTGTCGGTCATGAGCTGCTCCAGTGCAGAGATCGATCCGGCAGCACTGCCGCCGGTGGTACTGAGGACTCGGACAGTACGTGGCGCACCTCGGAAACCGCCGTCCGGTCGGAGGCAGCGGGTGACAGGGACCAGGGCGATCGGTAGATTGTTCAACAACCCGCGAGGACAGGGAGCACCCGTGACCACGATCGACCTGAACAGCGACCTGGGCGAGGGCTTCGGCGCCTGGGCCATGGGCGACGACGCCGCGATGCTCGACGTCGTCTCGAGCGCCAACGTCGCGTGCGGGTTCCACGCCGGCGACCCGACGATCATGCTCGCCACCGCCCGCGCCGCCGCCGAGCGCGGGGTGGCGGTCGGCGCACACCTGGCCTACCGCGACCTGATCGGGTTCGGCCGCCGCCCCGTGCACGTCACGCCCGACGAGCTGTACGCCGACGTCGTGCACCAGCTCGGCGCGATGGCCGCCACGGCGCACGTCGCCGGCACGGCCGTCACCTACGTCAAGCCGCACGGCGCCCTGTACAACACCGCCTGCGCTGACCCGGTGCAGGCCGAGGCCGTCGTCCGAGCCGTGGCCGACGTCGACCCGTCCCTCGCCGTGCTCGCGCTGCCCGGGTCGGAGCTGCTGCTGGCGGCCGAGCGCCACGGGCTCCGCGCGGTGAGCGAGTCCTTCGCCGACCGCGCCTACGAACCCGACGGTTCACTGGTGTCACGGAAGCAGCCGGGGTCGGTGCTGCACGACCCGGACGAGGTCGCAGCGCGGGTGCTCCGCATGGTCACCGACGGCGTCGCGACCGCCGTCGACGGGTCCGAGATCGCCGTGCGTGCCGACTCGGTCTGCGTGCACGGCGACTCCCCCGACGCGGTCGCGATGGCCCGAGCCATCCGAGCGCTGCTGACCGAGCACGGCGTGACGATCGCTCCCTTCGCACCGTCCCCGCCGCTCGCACCGTGACGGGTCCCGAGGTCCGCTCCGCGGGCGGCAGCGCACTCCTGGCCACGTTCGAGTCCCTCGCCGACGTCGTCGCCTTCCGCGCCGGGCTCGCGCAGGCCGCCCTGCCGGGGCTGACCGAGATCGTCTCCGGCGCCCGGACACTGCTGCTCCGGTTCGACCCGACCACGACGGACGCCGGGCGGCTCCGCTCCGAGCTCACGCAGGTCAGCCCGGTCAGCGCAGCGCTCGAAGCGCACGACGCCGAACCGCTCGTCATCCCCGTCACGTACGACGGCGAGGACCTCGACACCGTCACCGAGCTGACCGGCATGCGGCGGGACGAGCTCGTGGCATGGCACACCGGGCAGCTCTGGACGAGTGCGTTCTGCGGCTTCGCGCCCGGCTTCAGCTACCTCACCGGCAGTGCTCGACCGCTCGACCTGCCCCGCCGCAGCACCGCCCGCACGGCCGTCCCGAGCGGGGCCGTCGCGGTGGCCGGCGAGTTCAGCGCCGTCTACCCGAGGACCTCCCCCGGTGGCTGGCAGCTCATCGGCCGCACCGATGTGCCGATGTGGTCGCTCGACCGCACACCCCCGGCGCTCGCGCCCGCCGGCACGCTCGTCCGCTTCGTCGTGGCGGGTGCGGGATGAGCGCGCTGACCGTCGTGCAGGTCGGCTACGGCGCGACCACGCAGGACCTCGGGCGCCCGGGCTTCAGCGACATGGGCCTCGGCGCCGCCGGGGCAGCCGACCGCGGCTCCGCGGCGCTCGCCAACCGGCTGGTCGGCAACCGTCCGGACGCGGCCGTCCTGGAGGCCCTGCTCGGCTCCGTCACGCTCCGTGCCGACGCGTACGTGGTCGCGGCCACCACCGGCGCGGCCTGCCCCGTCGAGGTCGAGCGGGCGGACGGGTCGGTCCGGGGTGCGGCCTCGCACGAGGTGCTGCTCCTGGCCCCGGGCGACACGCTCCGGATCGGCACCGCGACCGTGGGCCTGCGCGCCTACGTCGCGGTCCTCGGGGGCTTCGCGGTCGACCCGGTGCTCGGCAGTCGCTCGTGGGACTCCCTCGCGCGCCTCGGTCCGCCGCCGCTGTCGGCCGGTGACGTCCTGCCCGTCGGTGACGCCCGGGTGTCGTGGCCGATCGTCGACGCGGTGCCGCAGCCCGAGCCGCGGTGGCCCGACGAGCCGGTCGTGCTCGACGTGGTGCCCGGACCGCGCGACGACTGGTTCACCCCGGAGTGGCGTGCGACCCTGACCGGTCAGGATTTCTCCGTCAGCGCGGACAGCGACCGCGTGGGGGTCCGCACCACGGCCGAGACGCCGCTCGTCCGCTCCGTGGCACGCGAGCTGCCGAGCGAGGGCGTCGAGACCGGTTCACTGCAGGTGCCGCCCGAGGGCTTCCCCGTGCTGTTCCTCGCCGACCACCCGGTGACCGGCGGGTACCCGGTCGTCGCGGTCCTGACGCCGGCGTCGATCGACCTCGCTGCACAGCTCCGTCCGGGTGATCCGCTCCGGTTCCGGATCGTCGACTGACCGACCCGGAACAAGCGCAGGGGGTCAGGGGTTGGCTTGGACACCGCTGACGAAAGGTTCCCCATGTCGATGACCGTCCTGCTCGAGGTCCAGTTCCAGAGCGATGCCGCCTCCGACGCACTCCAGGGTGCGATCCGCGAGACGCTCGAACAGACGGCGTCGTTCCACGGCCTGGATTCGCTCGAGGTCCTGGTCGACGACGAGGACCCGGCGCGCATGGTCGTCGTCGAGTCGTGGACGACCGCCGAGGACCACGACACCTACGTGGCCTGGCGCGCGACGCCGGAGGGCGCTCCGGCGATGGCACCGTTCCTCGCCGCGACACCGGTCACCCGCACCTTCGCGCGGACCCTCCCGCTCGACTGAGGCGACGCCGACGCCGACGCCGACGCCGCTGCACGACGGCGGCGCGATGGCTCAGATCGCGTCGTCGTCGGTGTCGAGCGGCACCGGTCGGTCGTCGTCGGGGAGCAGTTCGTCGTCCGCGTCGTCGACCACCGGCAGGTCGTCGGGGTCGAGCACGGTCGGCTCCGGTTCGTAGTCGGTCTCCTGCGCCTCGCGGAAGTCGTCGAGGGTCTCGTCGTCCTTCGGATCGCTCATGGCCCCGAAGGTACCTCCGGATCCTCGTTGTGTCCGGAGAGGACCGACCTTCCGACGAACGATCAGCGGGCGGCGTGCTCCCGGGCCTCCATGGCGTCCCACGCGAAGCTCGCCAGCCAGTGGGTGGAGTAGTACTCCTCGCCCACGCTCGCCGCGAGCCCGGAGGCCAGCAGCCGATCGGCCGCGTCGTCGAGCAGGTCGGCGATCCCGGTGTCGTCCGGGGCCCCGGCGCGGAGTGCGTCCGCGATGCGCCGGGCCGAGCCCGCCCGCGACAGGTCGAGCCCGAACAGGTGCACCTGCTGCGGGTCGTTCTCGTCACGGACCACCGTCGACCGCAGGATCGCGTCGCCCGGCTGCACCGCGGCGAAGAAGCCGCGCGCCCACGTGGCGAACTCCGTGGCGGGCAGCACCGCACGCATCAGGTCGGCTTCGGCGAGGCCCGCGGACAGGAAGTCGTGCCCGCTCCGCTCCCAGGCGAACGGCCACCCGGCGTCCGCGCCGAACCAGTCCTTCGCAGCCCCCTCGACCGCAGCCGCCAGGGCCGGACGGTCGAGCGACCGGGCGGCCTCGAGCACGAGCAGCAACCCGAACGCCGAGTTCGAGTGCACGCCGTGCCGGACCGGGTGCGCGGCGCCGTCGATCCACCGGACGACCAGGTCTTCGAGGACGTCGACGACGGGCGCGAACCCCGGTGCCAGCGCCCGGACGGCGGGTGCCTCGGACGCTGACACCTCGGCGGCGAGCCGTGCGAGCCAGGCCCAGCCGTAGGGGCGCTCGTAGTGCGGCGTCTCACGCAGGTAGGCCGCCTCGGTCGCGAGGTGATCCGTCGTGAGGTGCGCCTGCAGGATCGAGGTGAGACGGGCCTCCAGGTCGGTCGGCAGGCCGTGCGCGACCAGGCGCGCCGCGAGCCAGTGCATGTGCACCGACGAGTGCCAGTCGTACGACGTGGCGAAGGCGGGGTGGAGCTCGACGGGCAGGGCTCGGTCGTCCGGTCCGGACGTCGCGTGGTGCGCGGCGTAGGGGTACTCGCGGGTCGTGTTGTCCGCGGCGACGGCCGCGAAGCGGTCGGCCCAGGCGGCCCGGGTCAGGTCGATCGGGGCGGCATCAGAATGCGACAAGGTACATGACTCCCATGTTGACGACGAGCAGGATGGCGGCGGTGGGGATCTGCGCCTTGATCGGGCCGTACTTGTCCCGCATCTCGAGCAGGGCGGCCGGCACCAGGTTGAAGTTCGCCGCCATCGGGGTGACGAGCGTGCCGCAGAAGCCGGCGAGCATGCCGATCGCGAAGATCGCGGCGGGGTTGCCGTCGAAGCCCTGCACCAGGACGGGCCAGCCGATCGCGGCCGTCATGATCGGGAAGGCGGCGAAGGCGTTGCCCATGATGATCGTGAACAGGGCCATGCCCAGGCAGTAGATGACCACGGCGGCGAGCAGCGAGCCGTCGGGCAGCACCGACTTGATGATCGTGCCGACGGCGTCACCGACCCCCGCCTGGGTGAAGACGATGCCGAGCGTCGAGAGCATCTGCGGCAGCAGCGCCGCCCAGCCGATCGCCTGCAGCAGGCGACCGCCCTCGCGGATCGGAGTGGCGATCTTCGGCGGGCGCAGGACGAACACGGCCACGACCACGGCGAGCACCGAACCGATGCCCAGGCCGGTCAGGGTCGCGCTGCCCTCGGCGAGCAGCGGTTGGCCGCCGAACGAGACGAGCGGGCCGAGCGTCGCGACCAGCACGGCGACCACCGGCACCACGAGGGCCGGGATGAAGAGCCGGTTGCCGTACTTCGTCGCGAACGCGGCGCGCTCGTCCGGGCTGGTGGTGGCCAGCACGCTGCCGCTGCCGCTTCCGGCGTTCGTGATCTTCTGCGTCACCCCGGTGGGCTCGGCGGGGCCGGTCTCGGCACCCGTGCCCGCGCCGGGGATGCTCGCGACCCGGGTGCGGCTCGTCGTGCCCGTGAAGCCGAGTCCGGCGAGCGCGACCATGACGAGGACGGCGATCCCGAGCGTCCAGGCCGGCACGGTGCCGGCGGCGACGAAGGTGCCGTAGAAGAACGACAGGCCCAGGATGCCCCAGAACGCCGCGTTGCCCAGGCGCTTCGCGTGCGCGGTGTCGGTGACGATCAGGACGGCGACGGTGATGAAGAACGCGCCGATGAGCCAGTAGAGCCATTCGCTGGTGATCACGCTGCTGCCCCCAGGGTCGGGGCGTCGGCACGGGCGTCCGCCGCCATCTTGTCGAGTCGGCGGTCGAACAGCAGCAGGCGTCCGCCGTGCACGATGAGCGCCGCGATGCCCGTCGGGATCGCCCACAGGGCCAGGTCGATCGGTTCGAGCGACAGCCCGTAGGTCGAGTCGACGAACGTCGTGATGAGCAGGATCGAACCGACCGCGACGAAGACGTCCTCGCCGAAGAACACGCCGACGGTGTCGGACGAGGCCGAGTAGCCCTTGATCTTCTCGCGCATCCGGTCGTCGATCCGCCCGTACTTCTTGGTCGCCGCACCCTCGGCCATCGGGTACACCAGCGGGCGCACGGTCTGCGCCGGGCCACCGATGCTGGTCAGGCCGACCGCCGCGGTGACCTGGCGGATCACCAGGTAGCCCGCGAGCAGACGACCCGTCGTGAGCTTGTCGAGCTTCGCGATCAGACGCTTCGCCTGGTCCTGCAGGCCGTAGCGCTCGATCAGGCCGATGACGGGCAGGACGAGCGCGAAGGTCGTGACGGAACGACTCGAGGCGAACCCGTTGCCGAACGCGTCGAGGATGCCGACGGGACCGATCCCGCCGATGGCCGCGGTCACGATGCCCGCGACCGTGACGACGAGGAGCGCGTTGATGCGCAGCGCGAAGCCGACGATGACGACGGCGACGCCGATGAGGACGAACATGCGGGACAGTCTGGACCGCATTGTTCAACAATCGCAAGAGCCGGCTCCGCTCTGTAACACGCCCTTCACAAACGCCACCCGTGCCAGGATCGGTGCCATGACCCGAACCGTCGGCGGCGCTGACTCCACGGCCACGCGGTTGCGCACGATGATCGCGTCGGGTGGGTTCTCCCCCGGGGCGCAGCTGTCCGAGGAACGGTTGAGCGACCAGCTCGGGGTGTCACGGAACACCCTGCGCGAGGCCTTCCGACTGCTCGCCCGCGACCGCCTTGTCGAGCACGTGTTCAACCGCGGGGTGTTCGTCCGACGACTCTCCGCTGCCGACGTCGCCGATCTCTACGCGGCTCGGCGGGTGCTCGAGGAGGCGGCCGTCCGTGCCTGCACCCCCGACGCACCGGCACTCGCCGAGGCCGCCGCAGCGGTCGCCGACGCCCGGGCAGCAGCGTCCGCGGGCGAGTGGGGTGCGGTCGGCACCGCCGACATCCGCTTCCACGCCGAGCTCGTGCGCGCGGTGCCGAGCGAGCGGATCCACGCCCTGATGGACGGGCTGCTCGCCGAGATGCGGCTCGCCTTCCTGACCACCGCGGACCCGGCGTCGTTCCACGCCGACTTCGTCGAACGCAACGGCGCGATCGTGTCCGCGTTGCGCGGTGGCGACCAGGACGCCGCCTCGGCGCTGCTCGCCGACTACCTCGACGATGCGGAGCGGACGCTGCGGGTCGCCGCCGGCGCAGCCGACTGAGGGACGGCCAGGAGGCCCGGCGCGGCTCCGTCCCGCACGCTCGGTCCGAGCACGCTCACGCTGGTCCCTGTTGTCCCCTCGGTCAGGACTTCCCGCCGACCAGCGCCGCGACCGCGTCGACCACCACCTGGCGACGTCGCGGCGGCGTCACGGCCTGCACCAGCGGCTCGTACTCCGGAGCGGTCGCGCTCCAGAACGCGGCGGTGTGCAGGACGAGTCCGAGCAGCACCGCCGGCCGGAACGCCCGCGGCAGGACCCCGGCACGCTGGGCGTGCTCGACCTCGGCCACCGCGTCGGCGTAGCTCGTCGCGACGGATTCGAGCGGGACGTCGGCGCGCTCGAGCCGGTGCCACGTCGCGAGCCGCTGTGCCCAGGGGCGACGGACGTACGAGTCGTGCACCCGGCCGGCCCAGGCGGCGAGGTCGGCGGTGTCGAGCGGTGCCTCGGCGAACGTCTCGGTCACGGTGTCGGCGACGAGGGCGTCGAAGAGCCCCTCCTTGCTGCCGAAGTAGTGGAAGACCTGTGCCTTGTTGCTCGACGCTGCGGCACCGATCCGTTCGACCCTGCCGGCGGCCAGTCCGACCGCGGCGAACTCGTCCCGCGCGGCGAGCAGGAGCCGGGCGCGCATCGCGTCGGCGGCTGGGGGCGTGAATCGGGCCATGGCCACCACCGTACCGATCGATGACCGCGTTCGTAACATTTCAAAACTTTGCACATCACCGGGTGAAACGTTGCTAGCGTGCTGCCCGTACAGCGTGCCGGTCGACCAGGACCGGCACGTACGGATCGCGAAGGAGCAATCATGTATCAGCGCAAGCGGCGGAGCTGGGCAGCGTCGACAGGAGTCGTAGCCTGCGTCACGGCAGCAGCTGTCCTCGGCACATCCGTGCCCGCGACGGCTGCGGTGGCCCCGGCATCGACGCCGGTCTCCGCGTCGAGCAGCGCACCGACCCACGGCCCGACAACCACTCGCAGCGCGGCCGCGACCGGTGCCCCCGCTTGGGCGCGGCCCCTCTCCAACACCGCAGCACCGGCGGGGTCATCCGATCGTGTCGGCGAGACCGAGCGGAGCTGGATATCGCTCATCCGCACTGCGATCAATGCGTTGAAGAAGGTCCCCGCGCTGTGGAAGAAGCTTTCGGACGGTGTCAAGAAGTCGTTCGCAACCTTCCAGCGCACTGCGTGGCCCGCGATCAAGGCTGCCGTAGGGACGGTCAGCACGCTCATCACGGCCTGGGACATCTGGAAGTACTTCAACTGACCCAGCTTCGAAGGGGTGGTGGCTGCACCACCCCTTCGAAGCCCCAACGTAAGGAGGGGTTGTGGCTGCAAGGAAATCTCGTTTACGACCACTGCTCAGCGCTGGACTCGCAGCGATGGCCGTCCTGCTCGGGGCCACCTGTGTCGTCCTCGTTGCCGCCGGGTGGCCGCTCTCGGTGGCGGCCGGAGCGGCCGGCCTCAGCGCAGCGGGCTTTGCTGGCATCGTCGAACCGAGGAGCAAGGTGGCACCAGCCGCCTTCTTGGTCTGCGTCGGAGCGATCGGGGCAGCACTTCTGCTCGATCAGCTGATGTCGTGACCGATCCGATCGAACTCCGTCGGGTCGGTAAGACCTACGGCAAACGCATCGCGCTCGATGACGTCTCCTTCTCCTGTCCCGAGGGGACGATCACAGCGTTCTGTGGGCCGAACGGCGCCGGCAAGTCCACCGCCTTGAAGATCCTCACCGGAATCACCCGAGCCGATGTCGGAGCCGCGTTCGTGAACGGGCAGGAACTTCAACAGCTCTCCGATCCGGCCCGCTTCCTCGGTTGCCTGCTGGACGCGTCAGCCTTCCACCCAGGTCGATCCGTCCGCGAGACTCTTCGGCTCACAGCTTTCACGATCGGCGAGCCCTTCCAAAGGGTCGATCAGTGTCTCGAGATGGTTGGCCTGTCAGAGGTTGCCGCCCGACGAGTCGGGAAACTCTCCCTTGGCATGCGTCAGCGACTCGGTTTGGCGCACGCACTACTCGGGCACCCACGTGCCCTCGTGCTGGACGAACCGTCCAACGGCCTGGATCCCGAAGGAATGCGTTGGCTCGACAACCTGCTGCTCCACTTCGCGGAGCAGGGAGGAACAGTCCTCGTCTCCACTCATCAACTCGCGGCAGTGGAACGGACCGCCGACCGCCTGGTGGTGATCTCCCGCGGACGGATCGTGGATGAAACCCGACTCGATGATCTTCGGACACAAGCCGGACGCACCTTCGTCGTCGCTGAAGATCTTCCGCGCTTTGAGGAGGCACTCCGACGCGTCGGCAGCCATCCCTTCCCCACGGGAGCAGGCTTGCTCGTGGACCTTGCACCAGAGGAGGTCGGTCGTGCTGCGCGGGATGCACGAATCGCGCTCCTCGAGCTCAGGAGCGAGAACATCCGGCTCGACGCGTACCTGGCATCCCTCACCGCCACGGAGTACGAGGGGAGGATGGTGTGATCCGTTTGGTGCTCGTCGAGATGCGACGCGCTCTCGACACACGCGGTCCCCGATGGGCATTCGCAGTCGCAGCTGTCAGCGGAGTGGTGCTGTCCTTCCTTATCGGGTGGGAAACGAAGACGTTCGTCGCTTTCGTGGCGGGACTCAGCGTGGCTCTTCCCCTGCTCATGGGTCTCCTGGCTGTCATGGCGTTCACGGCCGAATGGACCACGCGTGCGGCGTTGACGACGTTCTCGATCACGCCACGACGCCAGCGGATCCTCGGCGCCCGCTACGTCGCGGTCTTGATCCTCGGCGTCTCGACGCTCGTCGTCATCCATCTCCTCGCTGCCGTGGTCTTCGCCGTCACACGGCCCACCTCAGCCGCTTCTGTCTTCGACATCGCGGTACTCCGGCAGTTCTGGGAGATGCTCGCGACGACGATCGCCGCGACGCTCACCGCGACGGCTGTGGCGGGCCTGGTGCTACGAACAGCGCCCGCACTCGTCATCGCTGTGTTCGGTCCGTTGTTCCTCACGATCGGCCTCGCGTTCACACCAGCCCTCCTCAACTGGCTGAATCCATACGCCTTCGCGTCGTGGCTCGCGGCGCCTGGTCTTGACTGGACGATCGCCTCGGAAACCCGCGTCGGCGTCGGCCCCGCAATGACGTCGTTCGTCGTTTGGACCGCGATTCCACTCGCGCTCGGGTGGTTCCGACAGCTCCGCGCAGAACCGCGGTGATGCATCTCTCGGCGGCCCACACCGGGCCAACACCCAGGAAAAGAGACTGAAAGAAGTGAGGATCAAGCGTTTGATCAACTCGCTCGGCGGCGTCACGAAGGCAGTCCGGATCATGTGGGGCGCGTCCTTCAGCTGGGAGAAGATCCGGGCCCTCGGCGGGGCTGCGGCTGCGCTGGGGGCTGAGCTCCTCGGCATCGCGGCAGTGAAGCGAGGGTGCTTCCGATGAGGCGCCGGGCGCCGGCCTTCATCGTGCTCTTCGGGATCGTGTCGACGGTCGGCGCCTGGCTCTCGCTCGATCTGCTCTACGCGTGTTTGGCAGCGCTCGCGACGATCACCTACGCCGCCTTCGCTTCGAGCATCGTCGGGAGTACGCCGATCCCCCCGGGGTCAGCACCAGACCCGGCACAGGTGCGGAGCTGGCGTGAGACCCATCCGGACTCGACGGTGAGCGAAGCGATCGATGCCGTCACCAAGCGTGAGCACATCGACTCGGCGACCCGTGGGGACATCGACTCCGGGTGAACCGCCCAGCGCCGCTGACTCCGACCTCGCTGACCGCCCACGCACGACTGGCGACGGTTCCGTGTGCGCAGCAGTCGGATCCACGCGCGAGCATCGTGACGACGCACGATTCCACCGGAGATGGGCAACTTTGCGTCCCCCGAACTTCCCTAGGCTCGAGACGATCCGGTAACGCGCACCACTCGTCCGCAGATCCGCGGCCGACCCCGATGACGGGAGGTTCGACATGTCCCAGTTCGTCCAGAAGATCTCGCAGGACGCCATCGTCGGAGAGCCCGAGGTCGTCGAGGACCACCTGTCGGTGCGCGAGATCGCCGCCCACCCCGCCTGGCTCCGGCTCAAGCGTGCAGTCGTCGGCCTGCAGGCCCTGCAGACGCGGGACGGCTCCGTCCCCGAACCGTCCGACCATGCCGCTGCCGCCGGTCACGTCGCGGTGATCGTGCCGGCCGTCGCCGAGCTGGCGCCGCACTTCCCGCACGACGCCGCGTTCCTGCAGGTGCTGCAGCACGACTTCGCTCGCTGGCAGGAGCAGGGCTTCGGGGTCCCCGACTTCCTCGACTCCCTCACCGCGTTCCAGCCGCAGCAGCACCGCGTCGACGGGCTCGGGCACCTGGTCGTGTTCCCGATGGTCACGCAGAACGGCAGCACCTCGCGGTTCGTCGAGGCGGTCCTGGTCGAGGTCATCTGGCCGGAGTTCATCGCCGAGCTCGAGGCCGGCGACCACGGCAACGCGTTGTTCGTCGCGCTGCGGTTCGTCGACTTCACCCCGGGGTACGACACGAACTCGGCGGTGCTGTTCCCCGAGACCGTCGCGATGCGCACGATCCCCGCCTTCACGTGGGGCGCGATCTTCCAGGACCGCGAGGCCGCCCGCTACCGCCGGGTCGTCCGTGCCGCCGCCGACGTCACCAAGCTCGAGCTGCCGGCCGAGGCTGCTGCCATGCTCGACGACCAGCAGCTGACCGAGCGGGTCTTCGTGATGTGGGACATCATCCACGACCGCTCGCACATGCGCGGGGACCTGCCCTTCGACCCGTTCATGATCAAGCAGCGGATGCCGTTCTTCCTCTACTCGCTCGAGGAGCTCCGCTGCGACCTGACCGCGTTCCGCGAGTCCGTGCGTCTGGAACGCGAGCTGTCCGCCGGACCCGACACGGGCCTCCAGGATGCGCAGCGCGCCATCCGCGACCACGCGCGCCTGGTGCAGTACGCGGTCGTCTTCGACCGCATCTTCCGCTTCGCGATCACCGGCAGCCGCGTCCGCAACTACGACGGACTCGGCGGCCAGCTGCTGTTCGCCTGGATGCACCAGCACGGCGTCCTGCACTGGACGGACACGCAGTTGACGATCGACTGGCCAGAGGTGCCGGACGTGATCATCGCCCTGAGTGACGAGATCAACGAGCTCTACCGACGCTCGATCGACCGGCCGAAGTCGGCGCACTGGCTCGCCGCGTACGAGATGCTGACCCGCACGCTCACGCCGCACCCGGCGTCGAAGTGGGCGCGTGGCCTGCCCGACGAGACGCTCGCCGGACCGCCGCGCGGTTACACCGACGCGGTGCTCGACGACGAGTTCCCGCTGTCGATGTTCTACGAGGCCCTCGACAAGAAGATGGCGACCGTCATCGCGTCCACGGCCGGCATCACCGGCACCACGGACGCCGAGCTCGTCGGCGAGGCCGCCGCGTGACCGACGCCTCGGTGGCCGGTCGCCTGGTACTGATCGCCGGTGCGACCAGTGCCAGCGGCGCGGCCGTCGCGCGCGCACTCACCGCCGCCGGTGCGGCCGTCGTCGCGGTCGGCACCAGACCCGACGCCCTGGAGGCCCTGCGTGCGTCCGTCCCGGGCGTCACGACCCGCACGTGCGACCTGTCGGACCTCGGTGCGGTCACCGCGTTGGCCGACGACGTCCACGCGGACGCCGGCCGCGTCGACGGACTGGTCCACCTGGTCGGCGGGTGGCGCGGCGGTGGCAGCATCGTCGGTCAGTCCGACGCGGACTGGGACTTCTTCGACCGTGCCTTCCGGACCCTGCGGAACACGACCCGGGTCTTCCACGACGACCTGGTGGCGTCCCCTGCCGGACGGCTCGCGTTCGTGTCGTCCACCGCGGTCGACTCCCCCACCGCCGGCGCCGCGAACTACGCGGCGGCGAAGGCCGCGTCCGACGCCTGGGTCCGTGCCGTCGCGCAGGGGTTCCGGAAGGAGGCGCCGGAGACCGCGGCGGCCGCCGTGTTCGTCGTCGGCGCGCTGTCCGGCCTCGAAGCGCAGCTCGGCGCCGAGGTCGTCCGGCTCTGGGACACCCCACCGGCCGACGTCAACGGGGCCCGCATCCCGCTCACGGCGCCCGATCCCTCGAACCTAGGATGAACGAGTGACCCTCCGACTGCACGACCTGGACCTGCGGGGCTTCGCCTCGGACAACTACGCCGGCGTCCACCCCGAGATCCTCTCCGCCATCGCCGCGGCCAACGACGGCCACCAGATCGCCTACGGCGAGGACGTCTACACGGCACGTCTCAACGAGGTGATCCGGGACCACTTCGGGTCGCAGGCCGAGGCGTTCCCGGTGTTCAACGGCACCGGCGCGAACGTCGTCGGCCTGCAGTCGATGCTGCCGCGGTGGGGAGCGGTCGTGTGCACCGCGACCGCGCACATCCACACCGACGAAGCCGGAGCGCCCGAGCGCGTCGCCGGCATCAAGCTGCTGCCGGTCGAGGCACCCGACGGCAAGCTCACCCCCGAACTCATCGACCGCGAGGCCTGGGGCTGGGGCGACGAGCACCGCGCCCAGCCGCTCGTCGTGTCGATCACGCAGACCACCGAACTCGGCACCGCCTACACGGTGGACGAGGTGCGGACGATCGCCGACCACGTCCACTCGCTCGGCATGAAGCTGCACATGGACGGCGCCCGAATCTCCAACGCTGCAGCATCCCTCGGGGTGCCCCTGCGCGACTTCACCACCGACGCCGGTGTCGACGTGCTGAGCTTCGGCGGCACGAAGAACGGCATGCTCTACGGCGAGGCGATCGTCGTGCTGAACCCCTCGGCGTCGGAGGGGTTGCACTACCTGCGCAAGATGAACATGCAGCTCTCGTCGAAGATGCGGTTCGTCTCCGCGCAGCTCATCGCCCTGCTCAGCGACGACCTGTACCTACGCTCCGCCGGGCACGCCAACGCCATGGCCGCCCGACTGCGCGGTGCACTCGAGGCCGGCATCGCCGACGGCAGCATCCGGGGTGTCGGCTTCAGCCAGCAGACCCAGGCGAACGGCGTCTTCGCGACCCTGCCCGCCGGGGTGGCCGAGCGGCTGCGGAAGCACTTCCGGTTCTACGACTGGGACGCCAGCCGCAACGAGGTGCGGTGGATGTGCGCGTACGACACCTCGGAGCAGGACATCGACGACTTCGTCGCTGCTCTGACGCGGGAGCTCGACGCCGCCTGAGCCGCCCGGCCCGGTGCCGGCCCGGCGCGCGCCGGACCGGCACCGTCCGCCGGCTCATCCGAACGGGATGACCCGCACCACGATCGCCACCACGAGCATCGCCATGGCCACCACGGCGGCCCGCCACAGCACCTTCTTGTGGTGGTCGCCGAGGTTCACGTTCGCCAGCGACACCAGCAGCAGGATCGCGGGGACGAGCGGGCTCTGCATGTGCACCGGCTGCCCGACCACCGAGGCCCGCGCCATCTCGGCCGGCGTGATCCCGTACGCCGCGGCGCTCTCGGACAGCACCGGCAGGATCCCGAAGTAGAACGCGTCGTTGCTCATGAAGAACGTCAGCGGCATGCTCAGCACACCGGTGATGCCCGCCAGGTACGGGCCCATCGAGTCCGGGATCACCGCGACGAGCCAGTCGGCCATCGCCGCGACCATCCCGGTTCCGTCGAGCACCCCGATCAGCACCCCGGCGGCGAACACCATCGACACGACACCGACGATGCTCGGGGCGTGCGCGACGATCTGCGCGGTCTGCTGCTTGAGTTGCGGGAAGTTCACGAGCAGGGCGATCGCCGTGCCGATCATGAACACGAAGTGCAGCGGCAGGAGCCCCAGCACGAGCGCCACCATCACGGCGACGGTCAACGCCAGGTTGAACCAGATGCGCTTCGGCCGCAGCGTCGGACGGTTCGGGTCGAGCATCGTCTCGGCCATGGTGCCGGTGCCCGTGCTCTCGTCCCCCGACCCGACGGCGTCCACGCCATCGCCGTCCGCACGCCGACCGTCGGCCTTGCCGCCGCGCAGTCCGAGCGCCACCGTGGGGCTGGTGAACATCCCGCCGCCGGTCCCGCCGACCGCCGCGAGCACCCGTGACCCCGCTCGGGCGTTCGCCCGCTCCGGCACCCGTGCGCCTCGCGTGGCCTCGGTGAACTCGATCAGCCCGAGGCGCTTGCGCTCCCGCAGGCCCATCGTCCACGCGAACGTGAAGCACAGCAGCAGCCCCACCACGAGCGACGGCACGAGGGGCACGAAGATGTCCGTCGGGTCGATCTTCAGCGCGGCGGCGGCACGGGCGGTGGGACCGCCCCACGGCACGATGTTGAGCGTGCCGTTCGTCAGCCCGGCCACACACGTCATCACGACCGGGCTCATGCCGAGCTTCAGGTAGATCGGCAGCATCGCCGCCGTGACCACGATGAACGTCGTCGAGCCGTCTCCGTCGAGCGACACTGCGCCGGCCAGCAGGGCCGTCCCGAGCACGATCTTCGCCGGGTCGTTGCCGGTCACCCGCAGGATGAACCTGACGAGCGGGTCGAACAGGCCGACGTCGATCATCAGCCCGAAGTACATGATCGCGAACATCAGGAGCGCGGCCGTCGGTGCCAGCGTGCCGATCGCCTCGGTCACCATGTCGCCGAGTCCCAGACCCGCCCCCGCGAACAGTCCGAACACGGTCGGCACGATGATCAGCGCGAGCATGGGCGACATGCGCTTGGTCATGATCAGGACCATGAAGGTCAGGACCATCGCGTACCCGAGGATGACGAGCATCTGGACTCCTTCGTCCGTGTCTGGCAGTCCGGGCACGCTACGACCCGGCCTGGAGGCGCGGCGCGCTTCTGCACATTGGCGCACCATCGCGCGTTGACCGCTTTCTGCGCATTGTGCGCAGGCACGTCCGCTCGCCCTCCGTACGCTGGGGTCGTGACCGACGACCGTTCACGGCGCCCCAGGCTCCGCTTCGCCACCGAGGTGCTCGTGCTGCAGCTCGCCGTGGTCGTCGCCGTCGTCGCCCTGACCAGCGCCGTGTTCGTCCGGATCGAGGTCACCCGGCTCGAGCGCGCTGCCGAGGGGACCGCCCTCGCGATCGCACAGAGCGTCGCCGCGCAGTCCGACGTCCGGGCCGCGGTCGCCCGGCTGAGCGTCGACGGCACCGACCTCGACCCCGCGGTCCTCGCCGACGGACCCGTCCAGCGTGCGGCCGTCGCGGCCCAGCGCCGGACCGGGGCACTCTTCGTCGTGGTCACCGACGACCGGGGCATCCGGTTGGCCCACCCCGACGTCGACCGGATCGGCGAGATGGTGAGCACCTCCCCCGACGCCGCACTCGCCGGTCGCGAGACCGTGTCCTGGGCGCGCGGCACGCTCGGTGAGTCGGCGCGGGCGAAGGTGCCCGTCTCCGCGCCCGCAGCCGGCGGGGCGGAGGCGAGCCGGGCCTCCCGGCAGTCCCCCGTCGTCGGCGAGGTGAGCGTCGGGTTCAACCGGGCACGCGTCTACGACACCCTGGTCGAGGACAGCATGCCGGTGATCGGTGCCGGGCTGGCGGCGGTCCTGCTCGCGGTGATCGCCTCGGTGCTGATCCGGCGGCGGCTGGTGCGGCTGACGCTCGGGCTGCAACCGGAGGAGCTCGTGACGCTCGTGCAGAACCAGCAGGCCGTGCTCGGCGGCGTCGGTGAAGGCGTCATCGCGATCGGCCCGTCAGGAGTCGTCACCGTCTGCAACCCCGAAGCCGTGCGACTGCTCGGACTGACCGACCCGGTCGGTCGACCCGTGACGTCGCTCGACCTGCCCGCACCGCTCGGGTCGATGCTCGCCGCGTCCCCCGCGGCTCCGGCCGCTTCGGCGAGCGCCACGATCGTCGCCGGGCACCGGGTGCTGCTCGTCGACGTCCGCACCGTGTTCCGGGACGGACGCGACCTGGGCCGGGTCGCGGTCCTGCGC
The DNA here is from genome assembly GCF_003234595.1 of Curtobacterium sp. MCPF17_051. Taxonomy (NCBI): domain Bacteria; kingdom Bacillati; phylum Actinomycetota; class Actinomycetes; order Micrococcales; family Microbacteriaceae; genus Curtobacterium; species Curtobacterium sp. MCPF17_051. The sequence goes on from NZ_QKSE01000005.1 coordinate 108,207, forward strand.
GACCGCACCGACGTCGAGGCCCTGACCCGGCGGCTCGACGCCGTCGGGTCGATGAGCACGGCGCTCCGCGCGCAGCGCCACGAGTTCGCGAACCGGCTGCACGCGATCTCGGGCCTGCTCGACATCGGCCAGACCGCGCGAGCGCGGGCGTACCTGGCGGACGTGCAGGAGCGCGGGCCGCTGCGCTACCCGGTGCAGCACGCCGACCGGTTGACCGAGCCGTACCTGCAGGCGTTCCTCGGGGCGAAGGGCGTCGAGGCCGCCGAGCGCGGGGTGCTGCTGCGGATCGGGGCTGAGACACTCGTGCAGGGGACGATCACCGAACCGGGCGACGTGACGACCGTGCTCGGCAACCTGGTGGACAACGCGGTGTCGGCGGCCCTCGGCGGGGACGGGAGCACCCGGGACCGCGGATCCCCGTGGGTGGAGGTCGAGGTGCTCGACGACGGCACGACCCTGCACCTGTCGGTGATGGACTCCGGGCCGGGGGTACCGGCCGACGCCGCGGACTCGTTGTTCGTCCGCGGGACGGCGGCTGCTCCTGCGTCGGAGGACGTCTCGCAGGTGCACGGGCTCGGGATCGGACTGCCGTTGTCGCGGGAGATCGCCCGGCGGCACGGCGGTGACGTGTGGCTCGCCTCCCCCGGCGGTGACGACCACGGCGCGGTCTTCTGCGCCCGACTGGAAGGAGTGGTGTCGTGAGTTCCGTCTTCACCGTGCTGGTGGTCGACGACGACTTCCACGTCGCCGACCTGCACCGGCGGCAGGTCGACGAGGTACCGGGGTTCCGGGCACTCGAACCCGTCGGGACCCTCGCAGCCGCCCGCGCCGCGCTGTCGAGCGGGACCGTGGACCTGGTGCTCGTCGACGTGTACCTGCCCGACGGCAGCGGCCTCGACCTGCTGCGGTCGATCGACACCGACGCCTTCGTGCTGAGCGCCGCCTCGGACTCCGGCACCGTGCGTCGGGCGATGCGCACCGGGGCGCTCGCCTACCTGATCAAACCATTCACGGCCGGGGTGCTGGCCGAGCGGCTGCAGGCGTACGCACGGTCGCGGAACGTGCTCGACGAGCGGTCGACCCTCGACCAGGAGGCCGTCGAGCGGGCGTTCCGGATCCTGCACGCCGGCGACAGCGGCGGAGCGTCGCCGTCCCGGGCGGCCACCGCGGCGCTGGTGCTCGAGCAGCTCGTCGCTGGTGAGGAACGATCCGCCGCCGAGGTGGCTGCGGCGATCGGGGTCTCACGAGCGACGGCGCAACGGTACCTGGCGCAGCTCACGGCGGACGGGACCGTGGCGATGCAGTTGCGGTACGGGGCTGCGGGACGGCCGGAGCACCGGTACGTGCGGCGGTAGTGGACTCCGCTGCCGCTTGCGTATTCCACCGGATACCGGCAGGTTTGGACTGACGCGCTCCGAGCTCAGGCTCACTGCACACGCGAGCGCGACGACCAACCCAGAAGGAGACCACGTGATCGCGATCGAGATGGCCGCCGCCGTCCTGACCATCGTCTTCGTCGCACTGCCGGCGCGGGGCATCATCGGCCGGAACGGGCTCGTGGGCATCCGCACCCGGGCGACCATGCGGAGCGACGAGAGCTGGGTCCTCGGCCACGGAGCAGCGATCGTCCCGACGAGCATCGCCGGCGGCGCGACGGTGGTCGTGAGCCTGGTCTCCATCGCACTCGGACGCGCCGACGACGTTCCCGCGTTCGTCGCGTGCGCCGCGATCCTCGTCGGTGGAGCCCTCTGGGGTGTGGTGGCGGCAGGACGCGCGACCAGGTGACGGTCTGGAGGCGCGGGGCGGGGCCGCACCGGGCCTCCAGGCCGTCAGGTGGTCACGCGACGATCTGCACCTGCGTGGGCACGTCGGTGACGGCGAACGCCGTGGACGTGCCACGCGCGTCGACGCGGTAGTCGCCGCGGAAACCCCGGATCTGCACCCGACCGCGGTCGTCGGTCCGCAGCACCGTCGGACCGAGCCACCACTCCTCCTTGACCAGGTGGCGGAGCGCGTCGTACGACGGCTTCGGGGTGCCGTCGGCGCGGACGAGTCCGATCGGGGCGCCGAGCCAGGCGCCGGCGTCGGTGATGCCCCAGTAGGTGATCGCCTCGACGGAAGGGTGCCCCACGAGACTCCGGTAGTGCCGTTCGACATCGTCGGCCTGGCGCTCCTCGCCCTCGGGCGTCGACGGCCACGAGGCCACCTGGTGGTCGTTGAGGTCGACGATGTGCGCGGGCATGAGGTCACCGGAGACGAGCGAGGTCTCGGTCAGGTGCAGCGGCAGGCCGTAGCGGGCGAACCGGTCGACCATCGCGAGCATCGTGTCCTCACCCCAGTAGCCCTGGTGCATGTGGGTCTGCAACCCGATGGCGTCGATCTGCACACCGGCCTCCAGCACGCCCTCGATCAGGCACTCGTACGCGCTCGACAGGTCGAAGTCGTTGAGCAGCAGGGTGGCGTGCGGGTTGGCGGCGCGGGCCTCCTCGAAGGCCATCCGGATCATCGGGATGCGGCCCTTCGCCCGGGCGAGCGGGGTGATGGCGTTGTCGCCGTTGTCGAACACCGGCATGATGACGACCTCGTTGATGGCGTCCCAGGTGTCGATCGCGCCGGCGAAGGAGGAGACCTCGCGGCGGATGCGCTCGCGTTGGAGCTGCTCGACCTCGTCCAGCGGGAGCCCCAGCAGCCAATCGGGTTGCACGGTGTGCCAGACGAGCGGGTGACCCTTGAGGGCGATGCGCCGGTCGCGGAACCACTGCGCCGTCGTCAGGAGTCTGGCGGCGTCCGGGGCTCCGCGCTCGGGCTCGAAGCGGCCCCAGTAGAACGGGAGCGTCGCGGTGTTGAAGACGTCGGTGTAGAGGTCGGCGAGGTGCTCGGTGCCTGCTTCGCCGGTTGCTTCGCCATTGGCGAGTCCGATGAAGTCGAAGCCGATGTTGCCGAAGGCGAAGGCGTGGCGGGTCTGCTCGACCGTGATGTCGGCATCGGGGATCGGATTGCCTTCGGCATCGACGATCGTCAGGGTCGTCTGACCGAAGCGGTGCTCTGTTGCGTGCGTCATCGCGCGTCCTCCGACATCGTCGTCCCGGATTTGTTGTGCGCGCAAACATAGCAGCGGAAGCTGGCGGCGTCACGCCGTAGCTTGAGGGTGTGAACTCGCAGAAGCATCGCGCTCGACGCATCACGAGGTGGACGCCGGCGCTCGTCTGCGTGTTCGGAGCCACGCTTGCGCGGGTCGTTGGCCGGATGCTCCTTGGCCAAGGGGCAGACTCACCAGGGCCCGGACTTCGGATGCTGACCACAGGGGCGATGACCAGGGCTGACGGAATCCCGTGATCGATCCGGAGTGTGCAGACTCACCCTTCTTCCGGGCCCCCGACGGCCGCGTGCACGTCAACCGCGACGGCCCCGCTGCCGACACCGCGTCTCGGTGGCGCCGACTCCACGACCCCGCTGGCGTGCGCCGTCAGGCCCGGCTCGCAACAGCGTCCGCCTTGGCGGCCTTCGCGATTGGGTACATGGCAGGCGGCGCGTTCGGCTTCGTGGTCGCGCCGCCGCTGCTGCCCGGAGACGAGCCAATCATTGCCCGACTCACCGGCGTGGTCCTCGGTGGAGGCGTCGTCGCCGTTCCCGCGATGCTCTTCGCCTTCTTCCGCAGCGCCGCCCCCGACCGTCGAGTGATCCCAGTACCGGACGAGGTGCTGCAGCATGCGCCGCCGACTGCGTCGAGTTCCGACATCTGGCGGTGGTCCGTAGCGGTCGGTGACGAGGCAGCGGAGCGCCGGACGATCGGGTACGAGACGAACGTCGAGCGCCCGACGGACGTCGCTCGTGCGGATCGCGCGACCGCTCGGTACGGCGAGGTGTACTGCGCGTACCTCACGGCTGCTGCCGAGCTCGGGTTGCGGCCGAGGGAGCCTGCCATCGACCTGCCGCCCGCTTCTTCCGACTGACCACACGGATAGCGTGCCCTTCGCGCAGGACACGGTCATCTCGGACATGCAGCAGCCGGAGGATTACGCACGAGCTGTGGTCGAGCGGAGGTCCGTTGATGAGCCCCTGATCAGCTGGTCGAGCCGCTCCCGGTCATCTCTCCGTAATGGCCGTCGGCACATTGCGATTCAGCGTCGATGCTGTAGCCACCCACTGTGGAAGCGAGGAAGTCGATCGTCTCGATCGGACCACCGCGGCCCCGGACCCCTGAGATCAGGATCGTCGCCGCCGCTCCGATACCGCTCGGTCGTCATGCCGAGGCTCTTCCACAGCGCCTCGACTTTCCGGAGATCGTCCCTCGGGTCGGCCGCGCCCTCGCGCTGCTTCACGTACACCCAAGTGACTCCACCACTGTCGTCCGCACGCCCCGAGCCGTCAGATCCGGGGCACAGGCCGACTCGCGGGCCACGGGTCAAGCCCAGAACATCTGGGCCATCGAGCCCGGCCGCGGCGACCGCTGGGCACAGACCGGCAGACTGAGTCCGACGCACGGTCAAGATCCCAACGCTCCTGCATTCGGCGCGACCGCGTTCGGCACCGACGGCGTTCCGGGAGATGGCAAGAAGCACTCCGTGGATGATCACAATGTCCTCACGGACGATCACCGCGGCTACCTCGATACCGACACGGAATCGCTGTACAACATTGGTCAGGCCACCACGGGGCATCCCGAGGCAATGACCCGTCACGAGCCCAAAGGAATGACGTGGTACGAGAAGAGCGTGCTCGAGCAGATGCAGGGGCAACCGTGACGACGAGGCGCTCCCAGCGCAACAGGTCGATCGCTATCGCGATGACCCTTGGGTGCTCCGTGCTTTTCCTGTCCAGCTGCAGCAATGATCCTGGAGAACCCGGCATGCAACCATCAGAAGCGAAGCAATCCGTGGTCGACTTCGTCGAAGATTCCTCCACGGCAGCAGGCGGGACTTGGGAGCACGTGAGCGGTCCAGGCGTTCGAGAGTGTGAGCAGCAGGGTGGCGCGACAGGGACGGCCTTCGTGTACGTCATCAAGCGCGCGGACACCGCGGGGGCCGATGCGGACAGCGACATACAGCTGGTGAGCAAGCACTGGCAGGACCTTGGCATCAATGTCGAGGAGTACCAGAGCGGAGGCGCCGATCCGGTGCCCGGAGTTCGTGGTCGAGGCGGTCCGGTGACTTCCGCGAGCTTCAACGCCTATCCCGGCAATTATCAGATCTCTGCCACTTCGAAGTGCTCCGACGGCATGCCGGACAAGCTGCGGTTGGAGAACTGACCCAGAACGGGATCAGAGGTGCAGCGGACCTTCCCCTCCAGCCGCACCGTGCACATCGGCGGTGATGAATGGGGCGACGACGTCACCGCCGCCCAACGCGTCGCCTGGATGAACGCGATGGCGGTCACGCTCGGCAACCGCGAAGTCCGGGCCTGGAACGACGGGATCGATCGGGTTGCGGTCGGGCGACTCGATCCGCGCATCCACGTCACGTACTGGAGCTTCGACGGCGACACCGAGGACGCAGCGGAGCGGCGCGAACGCCGAGCGCGGCGGGCGAGTGCGGTCGACCTGCAGCAGGCCGGGATCGACCTGCTCAACTACGACTCGTACTACCTCTACGAGGTGCCGAGGGACCTCGACCCGGCCGACAGCGAGTACACCGTCGCCGATCTCCGCGAGAACTGGTCGCTCGGGACGTGGGACAGCGACTCCGGTTCGCTTCTCGCGGCTCCGATGTCGGGCGCCGCCGTCGCGATCTGGGGTGAGGACCTAGAGGATCCACCTGCTGACGCGCTCCTGCGGTGGAGCGCGCCGCACGTGACGGCGATGATCGAGACCGCAGCCTCCTGACGGACGCGTGTCGGGCCTCCAGGCTGGCCACCGCCGGAAACCGGAGCCTGCCTACCCGAGCGGCTCGACGCCGTAGCTGGTGACCACCGCACGCAACTCGTCCAGGTAGGTCTGTGCCTGCACGGTGAGGGGAACCGAAGCGTGCGCGATCCAGCCGATCTCGATGCGCTCGTCGACGTCGAGGGGGATGGCGACGATCTCGGGGTCGAGGTCGTCGCTGATCAGCCCGGTCGAGATCGTGTAGCCACCCAGGCCGATCATGAGGTTGAAGATCGTCGCCCGGTCCGAGACACGGATCTCCCGCTTGCTCGACATCGTCGACAGGATCTCCTCCGCCAGGTAGAAGGAGTTGTTCGCACCCTGGTCGAAGGTGAGCCGAGGCAGGTCGGCGAGGTCCTCGAGGGTCGCACGCTCCCGCGACGCGAGCGGGTTCCGCTTGGCCACGAAGATGTGCGGCTGTGCGACGAACAGCGGTGTGAACACGACACCGGCGTCGCGCAGCAACTTGCCGAGCACCTGCTTGTTGAAGTCGTTGCGGTAGAGGATGCCCACCTCACTGCGCAGGGTGCGGACGTCCTCGATGATGTCCCAGGTGCGCGTCTCGCGCAGCGAGAACTCGTACTCGTCCGCAGCCGCGGCCTTGACCATCCGGACGAAGGCCTCCACCGCGAACGAGTAGTGCTGGGCGGACACCCCGAGCAGCCGACGCGACCGCTGGCCGCCGACGTACCGCTGCTCGAGCAGGGAGACCTGCTCGACGACCTGTCGGGCGTACCCGAGGAACTCGACGCCATCGACGGTGAGTACGACGCCTCGGGCCGAGCGAGTGAACAGCGGGCGCCCGATCCGCGTCTCCAGGTCCTTCATCGCCGCGGACATCGTCGGCTGCGACACGTAGAGCAGGTCGGCCGCAGCGCTGATCGAGCCCTCCGTCGCGACCTCGATGAAGTACCGGAGCTGCTGCAGGGTGATGTCGTTCGAGACCCGGGCCATAGGCCGAGGCTATACCGGTGCATAGCGTCTCGGTATTACCTGATGGCCCGGGTATCCCGCCATGATCGAGGCACCCCTTCCCCAGCACCCACGGGCGCTCGACGAACAGATTGCCGACCATGGCGAACGACCTCACCTTCAGCATCACCCGGACCCGCTTCGACGAGGACTACTCCCCCGCCGACAGCTCCCGGCTGACCACGAACTTCGCCAACCTGGCACGCGGCGAGCACCGTCAGGAGAACCTCCGTGCTGCGCTGACGATGATCGACGGGCGCGCGAACGAGCTGGCCGCGGCGCACGACCGCTACCGTCTGCAGCTCGACATCGTCTCGGTGGCGCTGGAGTTCTCAGACAGCGGGTCGGACGCGGAGTTCCCGCTGCTCGAGATGCTCGACGTCACGATCCTCGACCAGCACACCGGCGAGCGCCACCAGGGGATCCTCGGCAACAATTTCTCGTCGTACCTGCGCGACTACGACTTCTCCGTCCTGCTGCCCTCGGCGTCGTCCGGCATCCCGTCCGACTTCGGACAGCTGCACGGGGCGCTCTTCCAGCGCTTCCTGGAGTCCGACGCCTTCCGTTCGCAGTTCGATGCCGAGCCCGTCGTGTGCATCAGCGTCTCGACGAGCCAGACCTACCGCCGGAACGGCTACGTCCACCCGGTGCTCGGCGCCGAGTACGAGCACGAGCACTCCTCGCTCACCGACGACTACTTCGGCCGGATGGGCATGCGGGTCCGGTACTTCCAGCCCGCCGGAGCGGCTGCCCCGCTCGCGTTCTACACGCGCGGCGACCTGACCGGCGACTACACGGACCTCCAGCTCATCGGCACGATCGCCACCATGGAGACCTTCCAGAAGATCTACCGCCCGGAGGTCTACGCCTCGAACACCCCGGCCGGCAGCACCTACCGCCCCACCCTCGACCACACCGACTTCACGCCCACCCCGGTGACCTACGACCGCGAGGAGCGCAGCCGCCTCGGGATCACGCAGGGCCGGTGGACCGAGGAGCACCTGGTGCGGCCGCACCACGCACTCCTCGCCCGGTGGGCTGACCCCGCCCTCGCGCGCTGAATTCCTCTGCCCTTCGACTGACTGGATCGTCACTCCCATGCGCTCTCTCCTCCCCACCTCGATCGTCGGCAGCCTGCCGAAGCCGTCCTGGCTCGCCGAGCCCGAGCGGCTCTGGTCCCCCTGGCTGCTCGAGGGTGCCGCCCTGACCGAGGGCAAGCAGGACGCACTCCGGTCCGCGGTCCACGAGCAGGAGCACCGCGGCATCGACATCGTCAGCGACGGCGAGCAGACCCGCCAGCACTTCGTCACGACGTTCATCGAGCACCTGGACGGCGTCGACCTCGACCGCAAGGAGACCGTCCGCATCCGCGACCGGTACGACGCGGCCGTCCCGACCGTCGTCGGTGCCGTCAGCCGCCGGGCGCCCGTCTTCGTCGAGGACGCTGCGTTCCTGCGAGCCCAGACCGACCGGCCGATCAAGTGGGCACTCCCCGGCCCGATGACCATGATCGACACCCTCTCGGACCAGCACTACAAGAGCCGCGAGAAGCTGGCGTGGGAGTTCGCCACGATCCTCAACCAAGAGGCGCGGGAGCTCGAAGACGCCGGCGTCGACATCATCCAGTTCGACGAGCCCGCCTTCACGGTCTTCCACGACGAGGTGCAGGACTGGGGCGTGGCCGCGCTCGAACGCGCAGCCGAGGGCCTGCGCGCCGAGACCGCCGTGCACATCTGTTACGGCTACGGCATCGAGGCGAACAACAAGTGGAAGGAGACGCTCGGGGCGGAGTGGCGGCAGTACGAGCAGTCCTTCCCGCTCCTGCAGCAGTCGTCCATCGACATCGTCTCGCTCGAGTGCATCCACTCCCACGTCCCCCTCGAACTCGTCGAGCTGATCCGCGGCAAGAAGGTCATGCTCGGGGCGATCGACGTCGCGACCGAGACCGTGGAGACGCCGGAGGAGGTCGCGGAGGTGCTGCGTCGGGCGCTCGAGTTCGTCGATGCCGACAAGCTCATCCCGAGCTCCAACTGCGGGATGGCGCCCCTGGCGCGGGGTGCGGCGCTGAACAAGCTCGGCGCGCTGTCCGCTGGTGCGGACATCGTGCGGGCCGAGCTCGCTCGCGTGGCGGTGCCGTCGGCCCGCTGATCGCCGCGAAACACCACGGCGGCTCTCTTCCGATCGGAAGAGAGCCGCCGTTCGTGTTGCGTCCGCCGCGTGCGCGGCTCTCGACCCGGCCTGGAGGCACGGCTGCCGTCCGGCTGCGAGGTTGCGTTTGTAACGCCCTCGCCCTTTACCGCCCCTCGACCCCGGTGACTGCCTCAGCGATCCGCTTTCAGTCCCTCGTCGGGGAAGCAGCCAGTACGGAACAACGGCCCATGCGGGCGCCGCCGCGAGAAGCCACCAAGCAGTAGGACTCAACGTCGAAGACGCCAATCCCACGATGATCAGCCAGCTCATCGCGAGAGCCGCGACGAACCCTGCGGTGACCGCGCACGAGATGCGACCTCTGCGCCGATCTCGAGCAAAAGCGGAGCCGACCGCCGCCACGAGGCACAGCGCCTGTATCGCCGCGAGCAGGATCGCGGTTCCCAACGGTGTTCCGTACCCGCTCGGGCTGCCGTCGGGGCCGAACGTCGTGGCGATCCGTTCGGGTAGTCGATCCCACCAGGCGCTGGTGAGCGCAACCTCGACGACGACGGGGAACGCGGCAGCGACGGCAGCGAAGATCCCCGCTCGCCTGCGTCGGCCGCGGGCGTTGGCCATCGGTTCGTTCATCAGCCGTTGCATGTCTCCCGCGCTTCCCGCTCGATGAGCGCCGTGGCGATCGCGTCGGCCGCGCGTGGGGCCTTCGCGAGCGTGTGCACCACCGCGGTGATCCCTGCCGCGTTGGCGATGACCGCTCCTCCCACTCGCACTTCTCCGTTGATCCAGATCGATGCTCCTTCCCGCTGCCAGCTCACCGCGCGGGAGTGCCCTGCTCCGGGTTCGAGCGCCCAATCGGCGTAGCGACAGAGATCGTCGAACGTCGACCAGACGCCGCCTGCCGCCGCGAACGACGATTCTCCGAGCGCCCACGGCTTGATCGCGCGACCGAAGAGCTTCGGCACCACCCGGTCTGCTGGAGCTGGCACGAGGACCGCCGAGCTGATCCCCGCCGGCTCGAGGACGTGCTGGCGTACAGCGGCGAACCAGTCGCCGTGTACCTCGTCGAGTACCGCACCGAGGAGGGCGTACCCCAGGTTCGAGTACACGAACTGGCCTCGGGGCGTGGCCGGTATCGCAGCCGTCAAATCCAGAGGAACCCCGACAGACACTCGGTACGGGTCGCCGAAGAGGCGGTCGCGCATCATGGCCGGAAGCCGGGGCAGACCGGAGGTGTGGTGGACGAGGTCAGCAACGGTCATCTCGGCATCGGGCACACCGGGGAGGTAGTGCACGACCGGCCGCTCGACCTCGAGTGTGACCCAGGCCGTCGTGCCCACGAGTCCCTTCGTGATGCTCCCCCACTCGAGCATCGAGGCGGTGTCGTACGGCCCTCGGGACTCACGGACCGTTCGCCAGCCGTCAGCCGCGCGACGACTCGCGCGCCAGTGTCCAGATGGCGTCCGTGAATCTCGCGCGACGGCTCCGACCACTACGAGCCGAACCCATCACCGTTGACTTCGGTCGACCGCTCGCGGCGCCGTGCTACGAACCACGTTGCCGGCCCGATGATCGGGATGAAGAGGACGACGAGGGTCCATGCGATCAAGCGACGGCCGGAGGTCGACCCGGATCGCATCAGCGAGATGAACGCTGCGAGTGCGAGGAACAGAGCGACGAGTGACACGGTCATCAGCACTCCGTCGAGCGCTGTCGGAACGAGCGGGTTCATGGTCTATTCCTCCGTCCAAGACGTCAATTCGTTCACTCCCAGCGGTTGTAGGTGATCGCGCCGTTGCCCTTGGCGCTGAGCCGCTGGACCGCGGAGTACGTGCTCCACGCAATCGTTCCCCATGGGGTCGGCACGCCACGCTTCACGACGACCTTGCACTTCGCGGTGGCCTGTCCGCCACTGATGTAGCCGCTGCTCTTGGAGGTCGTCACCTGAGTGAACGGCTGCACGTTCCTGACGACCGTGCACGAGTATCCGAGCATCTTCCTCGCCGTAGTACCGCTGTACTCGTACGACATCGAAACCTTCGTCTCGGTGAGCCTGATTCCAGCGAAGGCGAACCACTGTGTGCCCCAGGACGACCGCGATGCCGCCCTGGTCCCCACCCCGACGCCATCCTCGCTTCGCTCGGCCCCCGACGATTCCACCTCACCCCACTCAAAGTCCCCGCTCGTGCGAACGGTCGCCGGGCCAAGCACTCTCTCGTCGGAGGCGGCAGTTGCGGCAGACGCAACAGCCGGATCCAAGAAGTACGAGGCGAGCTCGTGTCGCTGTTCAGCGTTGAGGTGGTCGAAGGCCGCGACGTCAGACGAGGCTCCGGAAGCAACGAGGTCGGCGCGGATAGCCGACAACACTGCAGACGGCGTTCGCGGAGCGGCAACGTCACCGGCGGCGGGCGGTGCGGCCGCGGCGTTGGCTGGCGCGGCACCAATGATGGAGGTGGCGACGACGGCGCACACTGCGCCGATCGAGACGATCCGCCCGTAGGTCGACTGCTTCATGAAACTTCCCCTCACTCTCCGGCCCCAACGCCGGGTCTCGTCGTCGGCGGCGTTGCCGACAGTCAACTCACCAATACATCAGATATGCAACTTCAGAAGTGACCCGGGCGTGTCGTCTCCGGACTCAGCGAGAGCGCCGCTCGGATTCAGCCTCGCGTTTCGCCCGATCGATCGATGTCTTGAGGTCAGCGAAGACACCGGCGAGACGCTGCGTGTCCTCCGACCGGATCGTGCTGTCGGTCGTGAAGAGCGTCGCGTAGCTGCCGCGGAAGTCCCGAACCGCCGCCTCGACTCGCACCCGATCCGCCATAGCCTGCGACCGCAGGTCCCCGGAAGCCCCCTCCGCAGCAGCGATGAGGGCATCGGCTGCCCCGTCATCGAACACAATCGTCACGCACACCCCCGTGTGGACCGCAATCTGTTCTACGACACTACTGGACGGCCGATGACCCTGCGCAACCAGGCGGTCGACGGGCATCGCGGATCCTCGTCGGACCTCGCGGCAATCCGGAGGTGCGATGGGCCAGTTCAGCGACGGTCGTCTGAGGATCGGACCCGCCCGGGAGGGAGCGTACGACCGGCCGATCCAGTTCCAGCGAGAGCGCAGCCGTCGTCCGGTGAGCCCCTTCGTGATGCTTCCCCTCTCGGGCAGCCATCTCTCGACGTTCAGTCGAGTCGGCTCGCGGCCGGTCCCCAGCCATCAGCGTCGGGACGCTCGCTCGCCACCGAGCGTCCGGAATGTTGCCGTTCATGCTCCAGGGCGTTAGCGTCGTCACCATGCCCGGAGCCATGGTGTCCGCACTCGCCCTCGAGATCGGCGGATCGGTCCTCGTGATGTGGTTGACGTGGCGAGCTGCGACCGGGCAGCTCGGCCGGAACGACCTCGCCGGCGTCCGGACGCGCCACGATGTCCAGCGACGACGCCTGGCGGACCGGGCACCGAGCGGCGCTGCCTCCGACGCTGATCTCGGGCGTGATCACCGTCCTCTGGTGCGCGGTGTGCATCCTCGTGCCCGCGCTCCGCACCCCCGCCCCGGTGATCGTCGCGTCGGTCATCTTCGTGGGCGGCGCAGCCCTCTCCGTTCCTGCTGCCCACCTCGCGGTACGCCGAGCGGCGCTCGAGGATCAGACCGGTCACGAGGACGCGCAGACTGACTCACCGGCGTCAGGCCGAGGGCGTTGACTGCACACATGATCACGAAGGACCAGATCCACGAAGTGGAGCACGCGACCGTCCGAGACCGCGACGGCGCGTCGGTAGGCAAGGTCGCGCAGGTGTTCCCCTCCGACGAGCACGGCAGCGCCGCGTTCGTCAGCGTCACGACCGGACTCCGCGGGGGTCACACCACGCTCGTCCCGGTCGAGGACGCCACCTTCGACGGCACGGACCTGCACGTCGGGTACACGAAGAGCGCGGTCAAGGGTGCGCCGTCCGCCGGAGCCGGGAACACCTTGTCCGTCACCGAGGCGAACGCCGTCCGCAAGCACTTCGGGTTGTCCCCCGCGGGCAAGGCGACCGGTGACATGGGCGACCCGCGCGAAAACCTCGACCAGGCCGACACCGGCCCGGCGGGCGCAGACGACACCGAGGGCGCGGGAACGACGCCGCCAGCGTGAGCGGTTGTCGGCCCGCGCCGTCGCGCCCGCTGGAGGCGTGCCTCCAGACCCGGACTGGAGGCAGGGCCGCGGCCCGCCCCACCGGTCACGTCGCGGCGGCGTCACCCCGGTGCTTGACGACGCTCAGTTCCAGGGACCGTCCGCGGTCGCGAGGTGCTCTTCGCCGAGCGGAGTGATCGGCAACAGTCAGCGGACTTCACGACGGTCTTCGCTGCGGTCGCCAAGCGTGGTCGTGTGTTGTGCGCCGTGCGCTCGAACGCTAGCGGCGACTTCGCTGGCTCGCGCAGTCTTTCCTGGACACCGAGCATCTGACCGGCTCGACAAACGGACCGAGTTCAACCAGTGGCAAGACCGGAAGACCGAGGATGACGTCAGGGAAGCAGGGACTAGGCCCCACTTCAGACCTATCACGCCGCGCGGAAGGCGGGTGGCGCTGTATGCATACGCCACTTCGCGGCGCCAGGTCTCCGCCGAGCTGTCACTCGTCCGGGAGTCCCATAGGGATCCCAAACTCGGTTGGCGAGACCCCCAGATCCGCCTGAGCCCGACGCACAGCTCTCGGCGATGCCGGCCGCTCGGTTGAGGCTGTTTGGTAAACGCTGCCGGCACGATCAGCAACCCAAGCAACATCCTCTTGTTGCGTTGCAGGCGTCGTCCAGGGGCCTCGGCTTCTGTCGGATAGCAGCGCACCGTGTGGACTCCAGGGTACTTTGCCCCCGTCCCAACGCGGTTGGCAGCAGCGCCGCACTCGCGGTCGGCTCACCGAAGGTTGCAAAGTATCAGTAGGTTGGCAGGTGCCGCGCGGCGTCGAAGCGGACCTTGCACTGGAGCGGGTGCGGTTCGAGAGTGAACGAAGGCACTACTTGCTCTACCGAAACCGCCTGCACGAGCGACGCCGGTCGACGGCTTGCCCGGCACGTAACAGTTCGCGGCACTTGGTGGTATCGCGAGCAACTTTCACGGCTTCGTGTCGGTGGTCCTGAGTATGGTCCCGCCATGAGCTATGCAGCCAACGTTCTTCGGGTGATGATCGCGTCCCCTTCAGACGTGCAAGACGCCCGAGATGCCGTCGAGAAAGCAATCCACAGTTGGAACCACGCCAACGCACAAAACAAGGGGGTGATCCTGCAACCATGGCGTTGGGAAACTTCCGCTGTCCCCAAGCTCGGCGACCACCCGCAACGACTCATTAACGCACAGGGCGTCGACGAGTCCGACGTGGTCTTCGCCATGTTCGCGGGTCGACTCGGCTCCGCCACCCCAGACGCGATCTCGGGAACGGCCGAGGAGATCGATCGCGCGCTCGAACTGGGGAAGCCCGTTCATCTGTACTTCTCCACGGCCGACCTCCCGTCCGATATTGACACCGAGCAGCTCGCCGCAGTGCGCGCCTTCCGAGCCGACATGGAGAAAAAAGGGCTCCTCGGTGAGTACAAAAACGTCACGCAACTCGAGTACGAGGTGTGGAAAGCCATTGAGCACGACTTGGCCGAACTCTCCCTCGAGGGAGCACCCCCGCAGCTTCACAAGGGGGTGAACTTCCAGGTCCAGCCGCAGCAAGAACGCGAGATGAACGTCGACAACAAGGGGAAGACGAAGTACACGACCCGTCACTGGGTCGAGGTCACCAATACCGGTGGCGTTGACGCCCATGGGGTGACTTTCGAATCTGCCGGTAATCCCACCTCGATGCACGTCGTAGCTCCAGACGGCCCCACCGTCATCCACGCTGGCCAGACACGGCGAGTGAACACTTTCTACACCATGGGTGGTGGTGAAAGCATCCTCCGCATCAAATGGCAGCAAGGCGGCGAAGAACTGACGAAGGAGTTCTACGTCGACTAGCTCCCCGGAAGTGATTTGAGCCGCGTGCACGAGGGCCGACGACGCCGTCGGCGGCCCTCGTCGTGTGCGCATTCAACTACGCCACCTGCACCATGGGGCGGGCAGTCGTTGCGTCGGCCCCGGCTCGGGCACTCTGAGTGAACTCGTCGGTGCCGATCAGCACTCGAGCACGCAGGTAGAACGGCAGAGCAGCGGCCAACCGGCCTTCGCTCGCTGCCGTGACCCAACCATCGCCACCAGTTGCTGTCCGTCGTATATTCCAACGAAACGTACGATGGCGCATTACCCGGGGCACCGAAACTCAGGTTGCACCGCTCAAGGAGGTCCTGCATCCGCGGGGTACCAGCGGCACTCAGATCTGCAATAACGTGGGCGGTATTCGCGGTGACTCCTGCAGGCCGAGCGACCATTGTTGTAAGGCCGGTGTGACCGCGCTCGGACCAGCGCGCAGGTTCGTATCCTCGCGATCGTTCGACCGGCACGTCCTCGTGATCAACGCAAGATCTCCCCATGCTTCGGGGGTGTCCTCGGCGAGATCGGCGGTCGAACTGACGTGAGGCTGAAACGCGCCAGCGCGGCGATGATGCAGGGGCAAAGGATCCGTGGTCGGTTTGGAGCGCCTCGAGGACGAGTGCCCCAATCGTTAGGGCGCTGCGCTCCGGTGTGTCGCGGGGGGTCATGCTGCAGCGTACGACTGGTCGCGACGGCTGCAGCACAGCGGAAACATCGGTCCGCTGCGCGCGTCGGTGATAGTCGAGCTGGTCGGAGAGGTGACCGCGTTCAGAGGGCCGCTGGCGAGGTGAACCTCGGCGCGGCGGATGGGTCGGCGCCATGGATGAGTTTCGTCGGAACATGTGACAAAGCGGCGCTGCAGACCAGCCCTGCCGGTCCAGCCGTTGATGAGCTCGAAGGACCTTCACGCGACACAGCCCAGCATGTCCACCGCCGTCTAACGAGGAGCGAACGCGAAACGATCACGGGTCCGCTAGTGGATCGGGTATCGGAACATCTACGAGTGACCGAGGCGGCGTTCGGTAGCCGACCGGCTACCGAACGCTGCGAGGACTGCAGAGCGCAGCTCAAGCGGGCATTGGTGCGCGGGCTGTCAGTTCACGATCGGTGCTTCGCGATATCCGGTCATGTTCAGCACCGACAGACCTCCCGTGGTCGGATGCTGACCGTAGAATCGGAACCACACATTGAGTCAAGGAGAAATTATGGCCCGGACGGTGTTCTACAGCTTTCACTACAAGCAAGATGTGCATAGGGTGCAGCTGGTGGAGAAGATGGGTGCTCTCGAAGGGCAGCCGATCCTGAACTCGCAGGCTTGGGAGAGCATCCAGGCGCGAGGTGAGACCGCTATTCAAGAGTGGATCGACGGTCAGATGAAGTACAAGCGGGCCGTGGTTGTACTGATCGGCCGCTACACCTCCCAGCGACCCTGGGTGCGGTACGAGATCGAAAAGGCCTGGGCCGAGAAGCGCCCGCTGCTGGGTATCCGCATCCACGGCATCTCCTCAATGGGTGCCGTCGATTCGCCGGGAGCTAGTCCGTTCGACATCGCCGACGTACCGAGCGCCTCGATCCCCGTCGTCGACCCCACCCGGCGCGACTGGGTAGGGAACATCGACTCGAAGGCTACCTACAACTACCTCGCCGAGAACATCGAGGCTTGGTCCGGTCAAGGCACGACGGCCTGACTGGTATGCGTCAGTGCACATTCTGCATGATCGCGCTGGGTGAGGACCCGGATGCCATCATCGTCTACGAGGACGAAGAGACGGTCGCGTTCGTTCCCCTCCAACCAGCGACGCGAGGCCACACGCTGGTCATACCGAAGACGCATGCCTCCCGCTTGTGGGATTTGGGGGGCGAGGATGCGGCCACGGTGATGAGAACGGTCCTCGCGGTCGCGGACTCGCTCCAACGAGCGCTCCAACCGGAGGGGCTCAACGTGATTCAGTCCAATGGGGCGGCAGCTACGCAGACAATCGAGCACGTGCACGTGCATCTGGTGCCTCGGTGGAGGCGAGACCGGATGGTGCTGCGCTGGCCGAAGAAAGCCGCAGAATCACCGGAACAGCAGCGCATCACCGCCGCCGCCATCCGGGTCAAGCTGGAGGGTCGAAGCTCCGCGGCATCACTCCCGGTCAACTCTCCAGAGGACCGGCGTCAACATCTGGGCTTCATTCAGGGCGTTATTTCGAGGATGGCATCTGCGTCCGCATCGGCAAAAACGTGGCTACTCCCCATAGTGACCGCAGCTTACGGATTTGCCTTCGTAGAGCACAGCTGGCCGATCGCGGCGCTAGGGATCGCCGCCGTCGCGGTGTTTGCTTTGCTCGACGCAAATTACCTCAAACAGGAACGTTCCTTCCGCGCCCTGTACGACCATGTCGCCGGCGGCGGGCCGATACCACCGTTCTCGATGAATCCGACTGTCGCCGGACCTACCGACAACTCGAGAGTCAACTACTGGCCCGACCTACAGGACTGGAAGTCCTGGGCGATTGCCCCGTTCTACTCGCCTTTCCTTCTGGCCGGTGGAGCTCTCGTGACCTATATCGTGGGCAGTTCCTAGTCGTTCGTAAATTACCCCCATACGAGAATCGCCAGGACTGCATTTGCTCACGTCGGAAGTCTGCGATTGAACGGATTGAATAACGTGTCACCCGAGCCGAACTCAGTTGACGAGGCCTTCAGGCAGGTCTGGCGCATTGGGCGACCAACGGGACGAACGGACCGATTCTCGAGAAACGTCGGCTTGTTCGTACCGAGCGACGAAAACGTTGGGGTGGCCATGTTCACCGACTCAGCGAGAACCGCGCTCGCTGAAACCTTCTCCCCGTTCTCGGTTTTAGAGTCGATGGCGCCTGGAGCGCGAGCACCAATACCGCTTGGAGTCATAGACGGAAGGGTGCTCTTCGAGTACCGACTGCCTGCGCTCAAGCTCGTCACTCTGACGCCAGAGATCGAAGCGCGCAGCGGCACGCGTCCCGGAGTCGCAAGTCGCAGAGATGTTAGCGAATCGGTATTGGTCGCCGACTGGGCGTACACCGAAGGGTTTGATGGCATTCTGTACCCATCTAAGTACCTGGTTGATGGCCAGTTGGGGGCGATTTTCGGACCTGCGGGAACGCCGATTACATTTGACTGGAGGCAGCAGACTCGGCTCGCACGCAGCGATCTCGAAGCCGCACTCAGCACCTCCGAGGTACGCAGCGACACCCCTGGTGCGCCAAGAGTATTTGTGTCGTACTCGTGGGACTCACCGGAACACCAGTTGTGGGTTCGAGAGGTGTTTGTGGCTGGGCTTCGACGCCGCGGAGTTGACGCAGTGATGGACGCGCACGAACTTCTCCCCGGGGCCAATGTCACCCGATTCATGCGATCTTCCATCCAAAGAGCTGATCACATTGCGGTCATCTGCACCCCCAACTACGCCCGACGCGCTGAGGCGGGGACGGGGGGCGTCGGCGAGGAGGCGGTGTTGATCAGGCAGCTCCTACCCAATCTGCGCCCCGCCCAACGCGTTGTTCCCGTGCTTCGCGGCGGCACGGCGAACGAGGCCGTGCCTCCCATGCTCGGACAAGCCATGTTCGTCGACGCTCGGTCAGACGACGACGTTGCACTCGTGCTGAACGAACTCGCTGCGGCGTTCTTCGGAATGCCGATGACGCCGGCGCCGCCGATGGCTGCACCTCCGACCTGGCTTCGTCCGTCCAAGCGCGGCGAGTCCGATGACGCTTGACGCGGAGCCGCACGTCTCTTCTGTCCCGGCGTGTTGGCACGCCGTGGCACGGATTGCTTCCGCGTGCCCGCAGATGCTGCCCGTACCATCGATGGGGTGCTTCGCCGCATGATTCGACAGGGGGCTGCGACCGCGGAATTGAAGCGCTGGTGAGCTGAGTCAAGAGCAAATCATCGGCTTTGACGACGGCGGCCGGCGCCGAAGTCGCGACCGTACAGGCTGCCGCGCTGATCGCGACCTTGCCTGTCGCTCTCCTTGCCCTCTCCATCGCGGCAAGCTCGCTTCAGGTCTGGACCGCAGCCGTGAGTCCGAACGGCCGATCCGCTACCGGATACCACCACTCGGGGTCCCGTCTAGTGTCACCCACAGACGGAGACAATGCAGCGCAGCCTCCTCGAACGACTCGTCGGGAAACCACTCCCACGTCTCGTCTGGGCATGGGCGGCACTGCTGCCGGTTCGGTTGACTCGTGGCAGGTAGGGGCGTCGGCTACTGCTGAAACGATATACACCTCGGGGAAGGATCCGGAAGAACTCCGCCGTGATTTGATCGCGGTCGCCCGGAAGGGTCAGTCGTCGATGCGGCGGGTCGCGAAGGAATCCGGTGTTTCCGAGTCCCGCATCGCCCGTCTACTGTGGCTCGCGAACCGCGACGACGGCATCAGTCTCGCAGCCCAACCCTCGGTGAGATTGGTCGACCAGGTTCAGCTGCGGGGCGCGCAGAGACGGATTTGGCTCCTGTGCCCAACCTCGGCTCTGGTGGCTGCGCGCTCAAAAGCGTGGCGGGAGCCAGGAGGCTGGTTCGCCGAACCACGAGTTGGACGAGCTGTCCACCTCAGCAACTTCGTCAGTGGCCTACTACCGTTTCGCAAATAGGTTATGGTCGGCTACTTGTGCGAACTCGTGAGCCCGTCGCGCGGGGCTCTGTTACGCTATTCCAGCGGTAGGTCATACCCGAGAATCTGCTCGAGTGCATAGGGATGATTTCTCGCGTAGGACGGCGCACCACCCGGCCCAACAAACTGCACTGTCAGGCTTAGGTTCGATAGTTCACCTGGGCTGTTCAGTCCGTGCGCTAGGACAGCGAGACCGCGCCGAATGCCATCGAGATCCTCCGCCTCGATGTAGACCGTGGAAGTCTCTGCTTACTCCCACCCGGACTGCAGTAGAGCGGTGATCAATTTGGCGTAAGCATTGCGGTCCTCCCCCGTATAGTCAAGGGCGATCGTTGCAAGATAAGGCACTCGAAGAATCTACCCGAGCTAGCCCTCGGAGCGGAAGGGCCCCGCCGAGGCCGATCGGCAACGGGATATTCGCGAGAGCGCACCTCAGATCCGAACCGCGACGATCATCTCTGCAGCACTCGCACATCTGTCGGCGCGTGCGCTTCCGCCTGCGCACGTTCCATACCGGGACAGCGGCCGGTGCCAGCTTTTCATGCACCGAAAGAGGCTTGAGCGGCCAAACCGGACCAACAGCTGGTTTGTCACAGCGCCACCGTTCTCCGGTCCCGCTGACGGATCGTCTGACGGGCGCCCTGGAAACGCGCCTCAGTTGTACTGATCGACCAGGACGAGCTTCGCGCCGTCGCTGCCCTCTGCAAAGCCGTCTGGCGTCAGCCTCCTCCGTTCAAGGAGGAGCTGCCCCTCTCTTCGGGCGTTGCGGAATCGTGTGCAAACGGCGGAAGCAGCAGGGCGATCGGGCGACCCAGCAGCGTCAGTGTGAAGGAGGCGCCTTGGGACACGCGCTCGCACCAGACGTCGGGTGCAGCGACGAATACGTCCCACGGCAATGCCGGCCGGTCGTCCTTCGCGTCCATCCGGATTACCTCCTGCAAGGCCACGTCAGCCGGACGTCCGTTTCAGGTGGAACGGGCCGAGCAAGGCGGAGGCGGATTTGTGTGCGCAGCTCAACGCGGGTGCACGAGGCTCGTCGCGTCGATCCTGGAGCTGCCAGCATGGGATCGCTCGCCTACGAGCGATCGCGCTCGGTGAGGATGTCGAGGACGTCCTGTACGTCGCCGCCGTCCTTCAACCATC
This sequence comes from Curtobacterium sp. MCPF17_051, assembly GCF_003234595.1. Classification (NCBI taxonomy): domain Bacteria; kingdom Bacillati; phylum Actinomycetota; class Actinomycetes; order Micrococcales; family Microbacteriaceae; genus Curtobacterium; species Curtobacterium sp. MCPF17_051. The sequence continues at coordinate 128,949 of NZ_QKSE01000005.1, forward strand.
GCAGTGGCGTGATTCGGTCGCCATGGACACGTAGGCTGCCCTGCGGCGTGTGCATGAAGCCGAGCACGCTGGCAGGGTGCATCGATCGCGGGATCGCCGCCACCAGATCGGCCAACCCGGGCACTGTCCGCTGATCCGCACGGTCCCCTTTGACGAACTGCCATGTCGGGAACTGCAGCGAGGAACCCGAACTGAAGCCGTAGAGCTGCCCCTTGACCGCGAGTTGCACCACATCTGCACCGTCAATCTTCAGCAGCTCAGCAACTGCTCGAGGGCCGAAGGAAGCGACGATTGGCTCGAGCGCGGTTCGGTACTCGGAAATCTCGAGCTCGCCGCGAGCAACCCCCGCCTCGTTCTCAGCAAGCTCCTCGGCCGTCATCGATCCAGACTCAACCAAGAACCTCGCCTATTCCGCGGTCATGGCTCCTCCAACGGCCCCGCGGCCCCCGAGCAGCCGGGCGCCTCGCCGTAAACCGCCATCAGGGTTTCGTAGTCGCTCCGAACTACTTGGAGCAACGCTCGGACCGTCCGCTCTGGCGCGCCTTTCGCGCCGCACATGTCTGGCTGCGAGGTCGTCGCCGACACGAGAGCAAGGACGGCGAAGTTCACGCGGTGTACGCGACGCTCAGCGTCCTCACCAGTCGCGCGCAATGCGGCGGCTATGCCGTCCTCGGTCTCGCCACGAGACAACAGCTCAAGTATCGGAAGATCCTCATCGCCCAGGTCGGCAACTAGGGCTTGGAGCATGGATCGCGAATCGTCTGCCATGGCTTTCCTCTGTTCGACACCTAGGACATGAGCTGGGTTTCGAGGATCTCGATGAGCGTCTGCACGTCGCCGCCGCGCAGCAACCAGTCGACGGGGGACGCGGGCTCACCCTCGAGGCTCAGCCGGGCGCGGGGCGTGGTCATGAACCTGAGGATGCTCGCCGGGTGCATACCACCGTCGAATGCGGGTACTAGGCGGGACAGGTGCGGCAGGATCGGCTGCCCTTGATCGTCGATGAACTGCCAGGTGGGGTACCGGAGTTCGTCGTCGGCGACGAATGCGAACAACTCCCCCACGCTCAACATCCAGACGCGCTTGGCGCTCCCGATGCCGAGCCAGTCCTCAACTTCGAGGCTCGACATCGTCGCCACGAGTCCCGCTTGCCTGGAGCGACGCTGCAGCGCGTCGAGGTCTCCGCGGCGGACCGCAGCTTTCGCTCGCTCCAACGATGCGCGGGTGATCGTCCGCCCGTCGATCAGGGCGTCTTCTTCGTCACGCGAGAGTTGCCGTTGAGCGCCGGCTTGCCGTGATTGGTGGGCAGGATCGAAGTTGCGACCGTGCGCGTGAACGCCGGCGAGGATGCCGAACATGCGCACCTCCTCGCTAAGCCCCTGATCCACACCCGTCGCACACAAACGTTCCTGCGACGAGTTGGAACTCGAACCGGTTGCCGTCCGAAGTCTGAGTGCCGCCACCTCAGCGACCTCCCGAGTAGTCGTCCTACCGACAAGAGCGCACAGCGCGACACATGCTCGGGCTCGAGCAACCTGGAGCCGAGTGACCATGCGGCCTCCTTCAGACTGCAGCCCTCCAAGAGGAACAAGTATCGGGAGGACCTGTCAGCGGCATCGGCCGTTCGCATATGCGCCTGCAGGTGGGCAGCCACTCTTTGGCAGCATCTACCGCTCCCGAGCGGTTGCAGCAGCAAACGGACGGAGCCCTGACGCGCCCCGACCCCGTTGTCAGACGTACTGGGTATTCTAAACCCCATGACCGAGGTTGGCGCAGCGAGCTTCCGGGTAGTCGCGCGCAACGGCGAGGCGGTCGACCTCGCGTGGGTGACGTCGGTCGTCATCCCCTCTGGCGTCACGGTGGAGTGCGTCGACCTCGGTTGGCGAACGGACATCGTGCTCACGAGCCGACACCAAGAAGTGACAGTCATCGGCGACCTCCGCACGAGCGAGCGTGTTCTCCTTGGACCCGAAGAGTCGCCTCTTGTCGACCTCGCTCTGCTCCTGATGGAGCAACGTCTGCGGGTGCCATGGACCGGGCGGCTTCACCTCGAAGGTGATCCTTCCCCGTTGCGGCTCCTCGCGCGCAGTACAGGAGCTCGCTGGCTTCCACCCCTCGAGCCGAAGTGACTCTCGGTCAGTCGTTCGCCCGCCCCCAGAGGTCGGCGCGAAGGGCGATTTCTAGGCGGGCGAGCGTGGCAAGGTCGGGCCAGGTCTTGCCCGCAAGGACGCGAAGAAGCGCACCGTGGTCGACGTTTGCTATCGATGCGACCGATCGGACGCTTCGGTCTCCGATCTCGCGTTGAAGGCGGACAACGAAGCGACGTACTGCTTCGGCGACCGGGTCGTCCGATGGCGCTTCGGGCCAAGGTTCTGGCGCAAGTTCCGCGGGAGTTGCTCGCGGAAGTCGACTCATGGGTTCAGGGTAGCCGGTGCGGGTGCCCCCTCGCTCTGTGCCTCCGCGCTGCCGATCTTCGATGCTCTGTAACGCTTCTATGATCCGCAAGAACGGTGCACTGCCCGAAGCGGAATGAGTCTGGTAGTAAGCGGCCCGTTCCTCCTTCGGACAGCGCGGACAGCCGTCCGTCTTCACCCGGTTCGGGACTGTTTCGTGTTGGCGGTGACCGTTCACGCACAGCCAGTACCGGCGAGCAGTTCCAGGCAAGCAAGCGATCGCGGGTCTATTTCGTTCCACTTCCCAGTCCGCCGCGATCACTGGGTAGCGGGTGAGTACATCGTTCACACCCGGAAGCACCCACTTACAGGTGCAATATCCGCAGTTCGGTTTAAGAATGCGCTCGGCTACGGTTCGACGGAAGGCATGACCGGCGTCGCAGCGCCACCACACGGATAATCTGCTGCTGCGTCCGACATCTGTGGGCAGCACGCCTCCATTGAGGAGTGGATCCCATTGCGAAGCAAGGTGCGGGTAGAGGTCGGCGAAGGTATTGGTACCTGCTCGGAGGCGACGACCGGAGCACACCGGGCAGCCGCGGCGGTCGGAGCTTCGCGCCACGATCGGCGCTTGCCATTCGTGGCCGCGCTCGCATCGCCACCAGACACGCTGATTGGAGAACTCCGGAACCTCGTTCGGCTGCACGCTGTTGCGCACAGCGTTCCACTCTGCAAGCAGGTCGGGTCGCCGTGACGCGAAGTCGTTTACGCCCGCCACGACTTGTTTGCCAGCGCAAATTCCGCACCGCCGCCCGTGTGAGACGTTGATCGCTGTCGCCTGGTAGCTGTGGCCTCTCGGACAGGTCCACCAGAATTGTTTGGCTACGCCAGGGCTCACGTTTTTCGGCAATTCGGGGTTTCTCTTGTGGTCCCAAATCGCGAGCATGTCGGGACGAGCGGGGTCGATGCCTGTCACTCCCGGATCGACGCGGGTGCCAGCGCAGTAGGGACAGCCTCGCGGATGCAGCCCGGTTTGGCTGCCGACGGTAGCCACGTACTCGTGCCCCTTGCCACAGAGCCACCAATGCTTCTCGGGGCTTCCTGCCAAGATCTGCGCCGGAAGGATGGCGTCGTTCAGGGAGGGGTGCCATCGAGCTGCAACGAGGGGATGCGTAACGTCGAGAGAGGTCAGCCCTGGGGCCACTCGATGTCGAGCGCAGAACCCGCAACCCTGAAACCGATTCCGGTGTGAGAGGTTGAGGGCATTTGCGGGGGTGCGGAACCGGTGGCCTGCCTGACAGATGAAGGACAGGGCGGAGTTCCGCCCGCTGCGCACCTCGCTTCTGAGCCAGGGTTCGTCGTGTGGTGACCACGTGGTCCAGACGAACTGCGTCCACCGGTTGGCGCAGCACGTACGCAGCTGCTGGTTGAAGCGGTCGAATGGCTGCACGGGGCCTTCGATACGAAGAATGGTGTTGGGCATCGGGCCGAGGTGAACGTCCCAGTCGTCGTCGTTGGGACTCCCCCAGGCCTGCTCTCGCCGGAAGAAGAACATGGGGCGAAGCAGGCACCACAGCCCGTCCACGAGGGAGGGAGCGCCGAACCCGACGACGTTCGTCACGACCTGAGTCATGACGCCGTAAGCCGCGGGAAAGGCTACGTTCGGTCGGGAGATCCGTTCGAGGGTCCCGTCCGCGACAAGGGCTCCCCAGATGCGGGCGGCGTCGCGGAAACAGCGGTCTGGAGTGGAAGTTTCGCTAATCTGCGATCGCGCCCGAAGTACGAGTGCCATCACTTCGTTCGTCGTGGAGACCGATATGCGGCCTCGCCGCCGCATGCGCCTCCATCGCCGATGGACCGCGACCACCGTGTCGGACACAGTCCATTGCACGCTCGGGGGCGTGTCCGGCCCCACCCACAGGTGGTGCCGTTCGCATACGTAGCCGTCTCCGTGTGGCTCCTGCTCGATGTCCTCGCCAGCCGCGCACAACCTGCAGAGGAACTGCCCGGACATGCCCACGAGGCACCTCCCGCAGGTCGAATGTGTCGCTGCCCCGCTGCGTGCGATTCGAGGCGAACGCACCGGCCGCGGTTGAGCAAGCTCGTGAAGTAGCAAGGCCGTCCCTTCGGCCGCGCCGGCCACTTCCCTCGCTTCTTCCAACATCGATCGCGCGGTGTAGTCGCTGATGTTGTTCGCGATCAGGAGTCGCTGCAACCAACTTCGGTCGCTTTCGTGGCGGAGCGGGCGAACGGGCACGAGAAGCGGTTGCAGCCCTAGTGGTGCTTTCGGACAGTCACCACTCATTTCGGGCGTTTCCTCGCTAGCTGCCCGGCGACGAGCGCTGTGGCAGGTTCTTCCTCCGCTTGCATTGGCAGCATCGCCTGCTCGAAGTCCTCTTGCGTCACCCGTTCGTCGTTCGACTCATGTGGCTCGCTGAGCTTGAGTCCGATGACTTGGACGAACATTGCGTGCAGCATCCCGATTGACCCCTGCGTTCGCTCGAGTAGATATTCGGGGTCCACCTCGATGGGGCCGAAGAGGCAACTTCGTTGAACGAAGCCGGCGACGACGTCGGTCCAATCGTCGAGGCGGTTCGCGCTGTAGGGAACCATTCGGGCGAGGGAGAACCGGCCAGCGATTTGCGCTCCGCGCTCCCCTGCGAGCAGGCCGCTTTGCTCGACCGCGACGCCGGCGAACACGAAGGTGCAGGGGACAAGGTCGGACAGGTCCTTCAGAACGTTGGTTGTCTCGGCGTTCTCGTTGGAGTCACGAGCGAGTCGGTGGATCTCGTCGACGATGAGCAGCTGGGTGTGCAGCGCCCGCAGCTGGGGAGCGACTTCTCGGCGGAGCGATTCGGCGCTGTCTCGAGCGCGCACGGGTATGTGGATGCTGGTGGCGAGTCTGGCGATCATGGACTTCGGTGTTGCGGGCGGTGGAACAGAGACGTAGACCGCGGGCACGTCGCCGTTTCTCGTTGCATCGGGAAGCTGCCGCTGGTAGCGCCGCACCGTCCAACTGGCGAGAGCACGCACCGCCGTCGTCTTGCCAAGACCTGCCGGTCCGGAGATCAGCAAACCCGCGCGTCCGGCCACCGCGTTCCGGTTGATCAGCATCGTTCGAAGCAGCCGGTTCCGTAGGTCGTGAATGGAATCGGTGGCGACGACTGTCTGGCTCATGTATTCGAACCGCTGCTGGTCGTAGTTGTTACGGGACTTTCCGTCGCTCTTGTCGTAGTCCTGCGCTGTCATCGACGGGACGATGACGGGACGAGCGAGATTGCGGCAGAGCTTGCTGGCGTCGTTCATCCAGCTGTCGTCGCGGGTATCAAAGAGGTCGAACATCAGTCGGAGTCCGGATCGAAAAGGAGGTGCTCCCCAGGTTGAAGTGCTCGAACCTTGCGCGCACGCTTCGCAGCCGGTGAAGGCGGCAGCTCTGGTTCGGCGAGTGGTGGGATGCCAGAGGCAGCACGTTCTTGGAGTGCGAATGCGCGGCGCTGTTCGTCATCACGTCGAACGCGTCGAGATTGGTTTGTTTCCGCGACGATGTTCTGCGTGAGGCGCCGTGCCTCACGGTCCGTGAAGAACCCTTGCTCCTTGGCGATGCGTTTCGACTCGCGACGTATCCGGACCGAAAACGCTTGTTCGGCTCGGGCGCCGTTGCGGAGGGCGCATTCGATCCACTCATGTGACTCGGGATCACGGAGCCAGACGAAACGCTCGTCGTAGGGGTCCCAGGACACCGCCCACTGATTGCGATGCCTACCGTCGAGTGAGGGCATCCGACGCAGGTCGGTAAGCTGCGGCGAGTCATACTTGCCGTAGCCGAGCTCAATGCCGTCGGTCTGAATAGTTCGATACTCGACCGGCAGAATGTCGATGAAGTCGTCGCGCGTGAGTGCCATCGGTATCGCGTCGCCAACCTGCTGGTAGGCCATGAATATTGAATTCGGGGTTTGCGGGGCTGCCGGGTCGAGGGGGTCCTTCAGGCCAGCATGGACGCGGTTTTGGTACACGACGGTGATCCACAGATCGAACAACTGAATCAGTTCATCGATCCGTAGGAGATCACTGTCGGGTTCCGGCTTGCCGCGGTTCTCGACGGAGTTCCCGATGTAACCCGGGATATACTGGCTGAAGCCGGTGCGGACGGTCGACCAGAATCGCTCGATGAGCGGCTTGTCGTCTGGGCTGTACGGAGCAGATTCGGTGCAGCTGACGCCGAACTTCTCGCATGCAGCGCGGAAGACGTCGCTGCGGTAGTCCTTGCCGTTGTCGAAGATGATGCGCTGCACCCGAATGTACGGGCGCATGCGGTAGCAGCGCTCGACTTCTTCGGCAGTGAGGTGCTCGAGCCAGGGCGCGTCGATCCGGTCGAGGGCGACGGCGGCCAGCTCGGGATGCGGGCGGTTCTGCTGTGGCACGAGCGACCGGGCGAGGAGCATGGCGTGATCGACACCTTTCGCGCTGATCATCGACGCTCCGACGGCAGGGACCGAACGGGTTGCCTTGCACATCATCGCGGTAAGGCGCAGGCGTGTTCGGTGCCCCATATAGTCCAGCGTCTCGAAGTCGCCGGGGGACGAGTCGATCTGTACCTCCGCTCCGGGTGAGTAGGCCGGTCGCGGCTGGAAGGCTCGCTTCGGCACGTTCGCCTGGTTTCGGCGGGCTCGCGCCGACCCGAACGTGAAGGTGCCGTTCGTGAGGACCGCGACCTGACGAGCGACGGTGCTTTCCGATTTGAACTCTTCAGACATGCCCCTGCGCACACACTCCGCGTGCAGTTGGTCGTAGAACGCGCCGAACGTACGAGTGGGCTCGTTCGTCTGCTCTTTGATAACGTGTTGAAGGGCTTCGACGTACTCGGGGCTTCCGTGAATGCCGCCGCTGTCACGCAGGTGCCGGAAGTCGATCAGAGCCGACGCGCCGCCGCGGCGGTACCGCGTGATCCAGTTCTCGATCGTCGACACACTCACGTTCAACTCTCGCGCCTTGCGCAGCTTGCGATCGCTGAGGTTGGTCGTGGCGGGGTCGTATCGCGGATGAGGGTCGCGTCCAGGAAGCGGAACCCCATCAAGAACTTCCAAGACGTGCGCCGCCTTCAGGAGGGCCTCGTCGCGGATGAGCTTCGGCTCGGTGTCGATGAGTCGAGGCGAGACTTCGAGCACTGCGGGCGGCTCGGTCATGACCGTCGGCAGCGACGCGACGTCGATGACCGCGTACTCATGATTCGTCTCATCGAACAGCTTGATCGCGCTCCCCGAGTAGCCGACGATCCGTCGCTCACCGTTCGCGGTCTGAATGACGTCGCCGACATGCACGCTGGTCATCGGACTGGCCGGACAGTCGAATGCTCCGCTAGAGGACGATCAAAATCGAACGCCAGTTCTCGGCACCAAATCATGTTGTAGACGTGCAGCACCGTTCGCGATTCCCGAATGGGGAACCGATCGAGGAGTTCTCCGAACGTCGGACCCACCTCCGCCAGGTGCCGGAGCGTTACAGCCTGCTCTTCGGATGGCCGATAGTCGGGGTGCCGGTAAGCCGATAACCACTCCAGGTTCGCCCGCTGTACGTCGCCGAGTCCGGTGAAGAGCTCGAAGCTCCAGCCGACACGTCGACACAGCTCAAACGCTGCCTCGAACTGCGACGGGTCCTCCTCGACCTTGTCCGCTCGGTGCACGTCGAACATCGTCTGGTCCGCTCGGTCGCCGAGGACGAGGTAGTCCGGGTAGTGCGAGTGTCCGTTCCCGAAGCTGATGAGCATCGGTTGAGCGCTGATCGCGCGGACTGTCCTGCTCTGATCTAGAAACATCAGCCCGAGGTACTCGGTCATCGTCTCGTACCAGACGTGACGCTCGAGCTGGGCGAACCAGTAGTACCCCTGGTGCGTGGGCTCGTTCTGACGCTTCCAGGTCTTCTCGCGACTCTTCCGGGCAAGGTAGATGCGTTCTGTGAGCAGTGACGGCGTTGCTCGCCGCCGCTGGATCCGGCCGAACTCGTCGACCCAGGTAACTACCGTCGACGTGCGACGGGAGGACAGGGCAAGTTCGCCCTTGGGGAGAGGCATGACGCCTCCGATCAGAGAGACCGGTTCAGAATGGGGGCGCGAACGTCGTGGCCTGCGAGGCCTTGCCGAGCGATCGCGATCATCGCTGATCAGCGGCGTCGGCGCAACGGCGCGAAAATCGCGTTCTCGCCTGAAAAACGAGCAAGTTAGCGCTCACTTGCCAAAGAGAAACCGCGTCATTCGGACAACAGTATCGCGCGGGTCGAGGGCGGTACCTAGGTGCGGCCGGACACATGGCCGCTGCTCGATCTTCGACGAAGGGCTGCTTGGGCGGCACGCCCGCGAGGGCCAGGAGGCCGCCAGTGACCCTAAATCTCACCGGCGACGACGCCCTAGTCGTGAGATACCGGCCCAGAGAGACGATGCTCGCGGACGCAGTCGGCGACCAAAGATCTCCAGCAAACCGATAACATATCTTATGTCAGTTTGGCGGCTGCAGGTTCGATATCCGCCGTTTTCGCTTCAACCCCTTGGGGGGGCTGCTCGAGCCGCGGGCGCCCGAAGCCACTGAGGGGAATGGTCCGGACGCAGACCCTCACGGTACGCACGACCCCCGATGCCGACATCCCAGCCAGCTATGACCTCGCTGAAAGCTCCACGCGGTGCTTCACCGCGGCCCGCCACACCCACGCAGCCGTTGCGGCCTGCCCGCTCCCCCACTCGATCAGCACCGCGTCACCGGTCGCAGCGATCGCCTTCGCTTCCACGCGGCGATCGACACCGCGGTAGGTGGGGATCCACGCGTGCACGGGCGCCGCCGGCACAACGTCGGCCGCGGGGCCGCCATGGGCGCCTGCAGGCAACGAAACGGCTTCCTCGGGCACCCACCGCCCATGCCGGCGCACGCCCATCAGCGGCGCCCCTGCGGCTTCAGGGAGCGCTTCTTGATCCGGTCCATGGGCAGCCACACGTGGTGTACTAAGCCCATGTGCACCAGCTGCACGTAGACGACATCGCCATCCGCCTGCTCAACGAACCCAGGGCACGTCTGCAGCCCAGAGCGGGTGAACTCGACCCGCACACCGCCGGGTAACCGGACACCCTGTCCGGCGCCGGCGGGGCCTCGATCCGAGCGGCTGGTCCTCGGGCGGATCGGGGCGGATGGGCGGCGCCCACCGGTGCTCGGGCATGCCACCGATGATGACCGCGGCCGCCGACACCGCAGGTGTCGATCCCGCTGCGAGGATGGATCCATGACCACCGTCCGCGACACGATCCGCTCCACGAACACCATCACCGCTGACGGACACGCAGACGACCAGAGCACCGCGAGAGCCCGCGCCGTCGCAAGGATGCGGCTGGCGGACCCATCAGACCGGACTGGGTCCCGGCGCCGACCATGGTCGCCGAGGTGATCGCACTTCGTGACCGCTTCGTCGACATCGAGATGCACTACAGCGGCACCGAGCGCTGCGACTATCGGTGCCAGAATGCCCAGGGGGACGACTGCACGTGCTCGTGCGAAGGCACACGACACGGAGAGCGTCTGCACGCAGCATGGAGGCAGCTCGGCGACACAACACTCGTCCGCAGCACCGGCAGGAAGATCGTCAAACGACGGCTGCGCCGAGCCGACGTCACCGATCCTCAATAGCCGATCGCGGTCGGGGCCCCTGAAAGCCACCGACAGAGTGACTTCCTTTGGTCACTACACAGTGAGTCCAGCGGCTTTCAGCTCCGTCCGGAGATCGTCCTTCCAGTTCGATCCTGGGTACTGCACATACCCCAGACCACCCAAGTCAGACGGACGCTCAACGTCTGCGTTCACCACGACGATGTTCTTTCGACCGATCTTGCCGATAAAGTAACCCAGCTCGAGCACGACGTTCTGACGAGCCCGTGGCCTCGGCTGGTCACCGGCATCATGCTCAGCAATCGTCTGCCCAACGTCGTCGGGGGTGAGCAGCACGATGACGTACGAGCTTCGTGCGCCGTACGCCTCGAACTTCTCGATGATGGTTTGCCCCTCACTCGCTTCCTCAGCAAGCGAGATTGGCAGGATCTTTGTTTCCCGCGTTACGTACACGCGGATCGAATTCAGCGCCGACTCATCGTGTCCATGAACGATGAAGATGCTGCGCTCGACTGGTACGGCAAGCGCCCCGGCGGGCTCGGGCTCGATCGTCGGTGAGGCATCGGCGGGTACTGCGTCCGTCGCCTCGTCAAATATCGACGGCGGGCTCGGGACGTCCCACGGGTCGTTCGGAGGCGTCGACCAGGCATCAAATGGCTTGGGTATCGGCGGGTCCGCCGCCGGCTCCGCTACCCCACCGCCAGACCACTGGCTTGGAATCTCTGAGGGATCGCGTGCGTCCAGGTAGTCCTGGAAGAGGCGCTTGGTTCGGCTGGGGGCATGCTCGTTCACCCAGGAGGGAAGATCGGGCATGGCATCTGCAAGTAGGTCCATGCGCTCGGCCTCATTGCCACGGTCCTCAACCCCCTCATCAAGGACACGACCAAGGGCCTCGAGAGCAGCGTCCGGATAGTCGTCATCGCCGAACGAAAGCGACCGGTACAGACGCGGGTGCGACGAGAGGATGTCTGACGTACCGGTCTCACGGCCAAACTGTCGCCAGTGCGAGTCTTCCCACCGCTCTACGGTGTAGTACCCAGCGGCAGCTTGTAGCGGATCGGGTCGAGCCATTCTCAGATCATAGAGTCTGCTTACTTCCAGTTCGAACGTCAGACTGTCCACGAACGTGTCTCAGTAGCCGATCGCCCACCGTGCACATCGCGGCAGAGTGCCGGTGACCGCACTATCCGCTCGCCGACGCGGACCTTGGTGTCGCATCGCCCCGCCCGGGCAAGTGCCCGGGGACGGGGCGCTGAACGAGATGCTCCGGGCCTGGCTGCCCTCGTCCAACAGGCCGTTGGACAGCTCCTATCCCGGCGATGTGCGCCAGACGCTCACCCTCGATACTCTGTTATGAAACCTCTGCTTCATAACAGATGATCGGTGATTCGATGCAGCCAAGTCCCTATACCCCTGGCGAGATCGCTCGAACCGTGCCCGGGCGCGCTCAGCAGATCGCGGAGGTCGACGAGCGCCTGTCCACACTGATTGACCTCGGCCGACTGGTGGGCCGCATCCGGGTCGATCATGCAGCTCGCGGCTTCGGGAAGACCTCGCTCCTCCGCGAGTACCAGCGTCGTGCTGCGGCACGCGGTGCGGTGACGGTGTGGGTGACCGCAGGCGAAGAGCAGGGGCTCGTGGCGCAGATCGCCGCGGAGCTCCGGCGCGCCACCGACGGGTTCGGCGAGAAGACTCGGGCAGCGCTTCGGAGCAGGATCGAGACGCTGCAGCTCTCCGTCGGGGTGCCCGGCATCGCAACCGCTACCGGCACCTTCCAGCCGGCGAACAACAACCAAGACCTCGAGCTGTCGGGGGCACGCGCCCTCGAGGCCGTGATCGAAGCAGCGGCCAACGACTCCCCCCTGGTCATCCTCATCGACGAGATCCAATCCGCCGATCCGGAGGGGCTTCGGACGCTGGTCTACGCCTGGCAACACCTGCAAGCCGAAGGCACCGATGTTCCTGCAGCGGTGTTCGCGGCCGGCCTTCCGAACGCTCCAGAGACCATCGCGGGGATCGTCACGTTCAGTGAACGCCTCGCCTACCGGCCACTCGGACCACTCCACCGCGACGCGGAAGAGATCGCGCTCATCGGACCTGCGCGGGCGCTCGGGGTGCACTGGACTCCGCCCGCGGTCGACCGGGCTCTGCAGATTGCCCAGGGATACCCGTACTCCGTGCAGCTCATCGCGGACGCCGCGTGGGCTGCCGCAGGACGACCGGACCCAGGCGGCGTCATCGACGTCGGCGCCGTGGACCAAGGCCACATGGCGATGCAGGCCGATCTCGACGCCCTGTTCCGAGCCCGCTGGTCCGCCTGCTCGCCAGCCGAACGACGCATGCTCGCTGCAATCGCGAATCTCGGCGACGGCCCCGCTTCGCGCTCCGCGATCGCGGAAGCGCTGAATACCGGCAGCAATCAGCTCTCGACACCGCGGGCGCGCCTGATCGATAAGGGCCTCATCCAGCCGGCCGACCGCGGAATGCTCGAGTTCACCATCCCTGGCTTCGCAGCGTTCGTTCGCGATAACGAGGTGTAGCACGCTCCCGTTTCGATGCAGGAAACCGCGACCCTCTCTGTCAGGCTAAGAGTCCGTCCCCTGATTGGAGTACCTACATGGCGCAGAAAGTCACCACGCACCTCGTCGACGACCTCACCGGCGACACCATCGAAGACGGCAAGGGCCGCACTGTGTCCTTCTCCTTCGACGGCGGCCACTACGAAATCGACCTCACCGACGACAACGCAGACGCGCTTCACGAAGCGTTCTCCGACTACGTCGCTGCCGCCCGCAAGGTCACCGGCCGCTCCGGCCGCGCCAGTTCCGGCAGCGCGCCGAAGCGTGGGAACTCGGAAGAGCTCGCAAAGATCCGCGAGTGGGCCAACGCGAACGGCCACGAGGTCTCCTCCCGCGGCCGCATCAGCCAGGCCGTCCGCGACGCGTACGACGCCGCGCACTGACACCCCCCCCGACACAAACAGCCGGCCACCCCTCGGGTGGCCGACTGTTCACGTGTACGCCGATACGGCGCTCTTATGTCAGCGACACGAGAGCGACAGACTGATCGATGCCGCGTCGACATCACTGCGACGTCTTTCCTCGGCGACGAGGGAGATGGACGATCCAGATTGATTGTCCATCTCATCACCCTCTGAAACTTGCACGGCGTTGAGCTAGGCGTCCTCGAGCAGCACGCCAGGATCCGATAGGCTGCCTGTGTCGGCGACTTGTCACATCAAACCTCAGCGTTTCAACAGCGGGCAGGCCCCGTTGACATCGTTAGCGTGATGCAGCGACGTACTCGCCGAGGTAAGAGGTGGTGGGCAGCTGGCCAATGCGCGGCGACCCGCAAGGGGTTCTCGGTGCGACCGAGTTGGAGCGCTGTCCGCCCCGCGAGCCGATACGGCGAAGCGGGGCGGACCGGCTCAAAGCGGGATCGGTGATTCGTCGACCGGGCGTCGCACGCTCCGACTGACACGTAATCCGTTCGCCCTCAGCTGCGACGCGAAGCCACGAATCTCCTGGCGCGAAGACGCGGGTTCGCCAAACGTGAACGCGAACGAACGCCCTTTTGGACTGCGGACTCGTAGCACGGTGCTGCTATTCGTGCGAACAACCCAGCCTTGAGCCTCAGCGTCAGCGCAGATTTGAGCGATCTCCTCTGCAAGGGCCTGCCTATGCCCACCGCTAGCGTGGCTATCTGCTCGAACCTTGCGGCCTGCGCGACGTCCAAGCTCGCGCGCCCTATTAGTAATTCCAAGAGTTGCATCATTCAAACCCGCGCGGATGTTTCCATCCGCACGTTCCCTATATGGCAACCATGTTAAGCCACTCAAGTCGGTTGGAAGCTGCAAGCTACGCGACGCGGACACTACGTAGGTCCGCTCTAGTCCTAGCGCTCCGATGAACAAACCGAGCTCAAAGTAGATATTGTCCCTTGCTGCCGCTCGTTCTAAGCCACGCGACTGCACGACATCGTCAGCGGTCGCGATCAAGACCGCGAAATCGACGCTGCGCGCCGCACTCTCAAGTTGCGGAATTGCATATGAAGATGCCTGAAAAATGCCTTGATCCCAACGCACTACCGAACAGACCCCCGACTGCTCAAGGTCCGCTTGAAGATGTCGGGCAATCTCCAATCCCTCTGAAGACGACCCAATGAAGACAGACGGAGCTTCAATTTTGGTCATCACATACTCCTAAGACTCGTCGTCATCAGCAGCAGCTTCGCCAATCGCCCAGGCTTTACCTTGCGTTATATCCAAACCTTGACGATACAGCATAGGCACCTTGTAGGATTGACCGGTCTTTTCCAGGAAACCCAACGTTACGAGTCGCTTGGTCACTTCGGTCGATTCTTTACCGAAAAGGCTCTGGAGTGAAGCGGCGTTCTGCTCGGCCTTTCCGCCTTCGAAACGTTTCACGTGGGCAGCAGCGTCGCCTGCCTCCGCAAGAAGCGTATCCGTAACTCGCTCTCGACTCAGTTCAGTCAGCGCTCTTTTCAAAGAATCGCCAGTGAGAAGCGGGTCACCTTCGACCCATGATCGGGGATCCTGAGCCTCCCTGCGTTTTTGGGCATCGATAGCTTTTATTACCAGATCAACGAGATTTCGAGGCGACTTAACATCATTCCCGTCCCGGATTCGCGTCAGAATCCAATTCCAGGTGGTGGGGCGCTTTGACCCTTCATCTACCTTCGACGGGAAGACGGCGTCGAACAGCTCCTGCGCACCCGCGTCCTGCGGGAGCCCCAGCCCCTCGAGCAGCTGCTTCGATTCACGCAGACGGCGGTACAGCAGTGTGTACAGATCGTCGTCTTCCCACGTGATGGGTATCTTTCGCGCGTTTATGTGGGTCAGGTTAACGAAGCCGCCCTCGCTGATACGAGCGAACAGATCGTTCCGCAGAAACAACTTTATTTGAAGGTGCGCAAGCGATTGAATGTCCAGGTACGATCGAAGAAGTGCTCGTAGAGCTGGCTTCTCTACCTCAGGCGAGGCCTGAAAAGCCTCGTCTAACCGATCGAAAACCAACCAAAGGGTAACCCCAGTTTCATCTAAGCAGTCGTCGAGAAGAGACAGTGCTTCGTCGTACCGAACGACGTCAACTGGCACCTCCTTTGGGGGTGCGTTGTCCGCAAGAGAAATTTTTGTCGTGAAGATCGGAATACCGTCTGGCGTGACAGTACCAGTAACTTCAGCCTGCTTGGGTCGAATAAATGAGATCACGCGCTGAAATGCGCTGGCTGGCTTCGCGCTTCCAGCACGGAGGCCTGAGTTCTGCAAGAGATCATCGAGTCGAACAAGTGAGCCTGGACGAGCGGACCCGTAAAGATCGAGTAGCCAGTTTCCAGCCAGCATAAACAGGTAGGACTTCCATACAGATATGTATGAGCCCTCGGATAGAACCTCCTGTTCAGTCAGCTGCTGAAAGGCTGGCGTGCCCTGGGGGTTAAACGCAGAGATAACTTCGACGTCCCCCAGAGCGTCGTACGTGCCGAAGTTGTCCTTCAGAATTCGAAACAGAGCGGTTTTGCCTGCACCCTTGTCGCCCGAGACGATGTCACCACCATCGTCGACCAATTTCTGAAACGTAGAGGTTTCGACAAAGTAGCGACTTAGAGCTGCGTCGAATTCTGCGACAGGGGAACCTAATTCAATCGCGTTGAGCAGCTCAGCAACAGTGGTGGGCTTCGAAGACATGTGAGCAAGCCTAACCTTCGTGGGATGCCATGTGGTTCGCCTCTTGCCGTCGAGCTCCGTCAGCGTTGCGCAGGGGTATACCCCAGCGCAACATCGCCGAGAGTAGTCGAATCGCGTGGTTCTAGGGTGCCTTTTCGCACTTCTGCGACAGGAGTGTGCGAGGGTCTTGGAGTGGTGCAACACAAAACGCAGATCGTCGCCTACGTTCGGGTGAGCTCGGTCGATCAGAACCTCGACCGGCAGCTCGAGGCCATCGGCGACGTCGACCGGGTGTTCGAGGAGAAGATTTCCGGCGGGGCACGCACCGACCGCTTGGCCCTGGCCGACTGCATCGGATACGTCCGCGACGGCGACGTCGTCCGGGTCGCATCCATGGACCGGCTCGCCCGCTCCCTTGGCGACTTGCGCGACATCGTCGACGAGATCACCGCCAAGGGCGCCTCGGTCGAGTTCGTGAAGGAACAGCAGACCTACAGTCGCGACACCGACGACGCCATCGGTCGGCTCATGCTCAACCTCCTCGGCGCCTTCGCCGAGTTCGAACGCACCCTCATCCGCGAACGTCAACGTGAGGGCATCCGCATTGCCAAAGCCGCCGGTAAGTACAAGGGCCGCAACCGGAAGCTCACCGACGAACAGATCGCCGAAGCACGCCGACTCATCAGCACCGGCGTCCCCAAGACCACCGTCGCCCGCGGGCTCGGTATCGACCGCACCACCCTCTACCGGATGCTCGCGACACCCCTCTCCCCCGCCACCACAGATGGGGCTGCCAGCGACGTCGCCGCTGTGTAGCGTTCGGCGCCCCTTCACCGGGCATTCTTGCGGGACAGGCATACGGCAATACCCCCGGTCAGGCGGCAGTAGGCGACGGAGCCCGTCGAGGGCGACCACTGTCGTGTAGCGGTGAACCACCGGCTACCGGGACACCGTGAGCGGTCCTTGCCGTGGCGAGCAGCACCAGTGAGTTACTGGTCTCTTGAGTCCCGTATGTGAGCAGCTTCGCTTGGTGTCGTCGTTTTCGCGGCGCTCACCGTCGTGCTGTGGCCGGGGTTGGTCAATGGGGCGCGCGGGGTGCAGATCAACGACCTGGGCGGCGTCGACCTCGGGTCGCCGCGTTCTACGGTGAGGCCAGCGCATTCAACGCGCCGATGGGTGGTTCGTGCTCAGGCTTAACGCCGGGCTTCGACCCCTGTTGGGGAGTCGCAGGTCGTTAGGCTCGCGATGTGATGGTCAATGACGTCCCAGCGGGGCAAGCGGTCACTGGTTGTGGCTGTATCGCGAGTGTGCCGGTGGTGAAGCGATGAGGCGTGTACCAGTGCAGGGCGGCGAGCTTGTCTCGGTGGGCTTCGACGAGACGGAGAGCGCGCTCGAGGTAGAGCTCATTGGCGGTACCGTGCGCCTCTACTTCGACGTGCCGCAATCCGTGTTTGAAGGCCTCATCGTGACGCAGGAGGCTGGAGGGAACGTCAGCATGTACTTCGACGTGCGTGTCAATCAGGGCGGCTTCCGGTACCTCGAGATCTAGGACTGTCGCTGCTCTTCCCTGGGTTGCCGCTGGAATGACAAGGCAGGCCGTGAGTCGTTGCGCCGGTCGGGATCGGAGTGGCGTGCTGGAAGGTATGCGGTTTGCCGTATGCCCCTGTTCGGGGGGCGCGGTGGGTTCTTGGATGCCGCTAGGTTTCGAACAACCCTCATCTGAGCTGACATCGCTGTCGACGGGTGGTGCGGGCGTTTTACGCCGTTCGAGTGGCCTGGGGTGTTTTGGCCACGCACCATCACCCGTGTCATCGTGCTCTTCCGCTAGGGGAACCCGTGCTTCTTGCTCCACGCCGCAAGGCTGTCCATTCATCGTTCGGTTGGAAGGTCGCGCTCGTCGGCGCGGTCAGCGTCGCCCTCGTGGGTGGTGTCTCCCAAGTCGCCCACGCGGCGATCCCGACAGGGCCGACCACAACCGGGTTGACCGGGTCTCGGCCGTCGGCGACGACGTTGCCGTTCGCAGTGTCGGACCAGGTCGGCGTCGCCGTCGACGTTGCGACAGGCAACCTCGAGGTCACGACCGCCGGACTGTCGCTGCCCGGTGCGAGCGGAACGAACGCGATCACTCAGACGTACAACTCGTTGGGGTGGCAGGCCGCGAACGCGAACACACACCAGGCGGTCCGCTGGACGACTGGGATCGCCGGTGCGGGCTCGTTTTCGGCTGGCGCGTCCGGTTCGGTCGTGTACACGGCGCCCGACGGCGCGACGTGGAACTTCCCGTCCGCGACGTCCACGACGTTCACCGCGCCGGCCGGGTTCCTCCGCAAGCTTGTCGCCTCTGGGACGACGAACCCGACGTACACGATGACGGACCCGGCGACGGGGCAGGTCATCACCTCGAACGTCAATGGGTTCCCGGTGTCGGTTGCTGACCGCAACGGCAACACGACGATGGAGACGAACACGGCGAGCGTGCCGGTGAAGATCATCAGCACCGCAGGCACTGACGCAGCAAAGACCGCCATCGGCGCCTACGACGCGACCACGCGCGCGTACACGGTGACGCAGGGCTCCGGGTCTGCTGCGCGGTCGGTGAAGTGGGTGAAGGACACCAACGGCAACCTCACCTCCTACGTCGACGGCGCCGGGAAGACGACGACGTTCGCCTACTCCGGCAACGACCTCACCAGCATCACGAGCCCGACGGGCGCGACGACGACGATCAGCTACTCCGGGACCGCCCACAAGGTGTCCCAGGTCGTGCAGTCCAACAGCACCGCCGGCGCAGCCGGAGCGTCGACGACACGGCTCAACTACGCCTCGGCAACGTCGACGCTGGTCGCGAGCCCGAACACGGACACCGCGACCGCGGTGGCGGCGGTGCCACACACCACGTACGCGATCAACTCGTCGCAGAAGCTCGTGAACACCGTCACGGACGCGGCCGGCCGGGTCCGGTCGAAGACCTACAACGGGGCGAACCTGCAGCCGTCAACGTCGACCATCGGGTCCGGTTCGACCGCGTCGACGACGACCGCCACGTACGGGGCGAACAGCAGCCAGTCCCTGACCAAGGTCGCCTCCACCGGCGGCGCCTCGCAGTCGATCGGTTACAACGCATCCCCGGCGGCCACGGCATACTCGCCCGCATCGACCACCGACGACGCCGGCAACACGTCAAACCTCACCTATGACGGTGTCGGTAACCAGCTGACCAGCAGCACCGGATCCGGTGCCACCGCCGCGACGGCGACGCTGACCTACACGGCCGGGCAGGTTGCGACCGCGACGGCGCCGGGTAACGGCACCAACAAGACCAACTACACGTACGAGAACAAGCAGCCCAAGACCGTCACGCCCGTCACCGGTACCAGCCTCGCCGCACGTGCGTACACGTACGACGCCTTCGGCCGGATCGCGTCGGCCTCCGACGGCGCTGGTCGGACGACGAACTACAGCTACGACGGCGATGACCGGGTCCTCACGAAGAGCTTCTCGGACGGCACCCCGACGGTGACGAACACGTACGACAATGCCGGGCACCTGCTCACCCAGGCCTCCGCCGGCGGGACGATCACGAACACGTACGACCAGCTCGGACACCTGCTCACCACCGGCAACACCGCGAACGGCTCTGTCAGCTACACCTACGACAAGGTCGGCAACGAAACCTCGTACACCGACGTCGATGGCACCGTCACCTCCGGGTATGACGACTCGGGTGTGCTGACCAAGATGACGACCCCGTCGACGTCGAGCAGCGGCACGGAAGACATCCACTTCATCACCGACGACAACGGCCGCCGCACCGACACATACCTCGACGCCAACAGCGACAACAGCACGTTCGCCAGCCACACTCACACCGACTACGACACCAACGGCCGGGTCCAGGAGGCCCAGGGGTGGGTCGGTCCGTCCTCGAGCGATAACCAGCGAATCTACGACCTGTACTACTGCTACAACGCTGGCAGCACCGCCCCCACCTGCACCACCACCGCCACGAACGACCGGTCCAAGGTGCAGTGGGCGATCGACAACGTCACCGGGCAGAGCACCGCGTACACGTACGACAGCCGCGGCCGGGTCACGAAGACCGTCACCACCGGCGGCGGCTCCGCGACCGCGGGGACGTGGGAGTTCGGATACGACGTGCGCGGGAATCGCACCTCAGCGAAGTTCACCACCACCGGCGGCACCGTCACCACCAATCAGACGTTGACGTACAACGCGGCGAACCAGATCACCACCACCGGGTACACGTACGACGGGGCCGGGAACGTCACCGCAGCACCCGAGTACGCATTCACCTACAACGCCGCCGAGCAGATGACGTCCGCCGTGCACAACGGATCCCAGACAACGACGTACACGTACGCCGGTGCCGACCAGAAGTCGCTGCTCTCCCTCTCTACCGCAGGCGGGGACACACGGACGTATACGTACGGACGGGCGGACCAGAACGGCAACCCGACCCTGGTCAACGTGACCCGCAACGGCAACCGGGCGAACATCGTCAACGACGCCAAGACCGGGCAGCCCATCGCCCTGGCCACACCGTCCTCAGCAATCGGCATGTACGCCTACGACGGCACCGGGAACCCGTTCGCCCTCCTGGTCAACGACCCCGCCGCCTTCGTGCGCACCTACGACCCGTACGGCACCGAGACCGTCAGCTACGACGGCGGCGGTGACGGACTCCCGTCCAACCCGTTTACGTTCAAGGCCGGCATCGGCGACGACGCCACCGGGCTCGTGAAGTTCGGGCAACGCTGGTACGACCCCTACATCGGAGCCTGGACCCAGCAAGACACCCTCGACAGCCCCCTCGACCCCGCCAACGGCAACCGATACGCCTACGCTGCGAGCGACCCGATTAACGGATTTGATCCGACCGGGAACCTTACGAAAACCCAGTCCTGCGATTTCATTGCCCTTCCTGCGCAACTCCTGGCCACAGGTGTGCTCATCGGTGCAGTCACAGCCGGTCCAGTCGGAGTGGCTGTTGCGCTCGGGGGGTACGCACTAGCAACAGCTAGCACCGTCGATACCTGCTATTAAGAAAGTGAAGAATCACATGTCTAAATTGCTCTACTGGGCAGCGGCCGTCGTTGGCCTATTGGTCGCGATTGCCATGGTGTTCTCGTTTTCTTCGGAACACCATTGGTGGTCAGTGCTCATAGGGGGGATAGCGGTGATCTTCAGCGCCGTATGTGTGATTCTCGCGCTCCGAAAGAGGGCAACGTCAGTCGGGGGCAGCGACCAACGAGTGTGATCGAGGGTCCCGACCTCGTCACCTACGGCGGCGACGGAAATGGACTCCCATTCAATCCATTCACCCTCGCGGGCCGGGATCGATGACACCGCCACCGGCTAAGTGAAGTTCGCGTAACGCTGGTACAACCCCTACATCGCATGATATGAGAAGCACCCCGCCGGGACCGGCGGGGTGCTTCTCATATCCCTACGGTTGCGAGACGTCTCGTCGATGCGACCTTCGCGGTGCGACTCCGGGGCTCGGGCAGTCTCGCAATCATGCCTTGCAAGTGTCAGGCGACCGTCGCGTACCAGAGGTTGGTTGCGAGACGAGATCCGATGCGACGACTGAGTAAGCAGCAGGGGTCCGTGTCGTGCCGCGATCGAGTCTCGTATGACGATCCCCTACCGGAACGACCACGAGCGACCGAGACGGCGTTCGGTAGCCCACCGGCTATCGGACACAGCCTCGACCCTTGTGCGATCCTTCGGGTGTGCGCTATCGGCTGATGAATGAGTACAGCGTCGACTGGCCGCTGTGGGACGACGACGGCCTCTGCGCTGCGGGCACGCCGTCGTTCTCGTCACGGCTTGAGCGCGAGATCCTTGAGTGGGCCCGCGACTTCACCGAGAACTACGGCGTTGAAAGCGGCTGGCCGACTGATGCGGCTGCCCGCTCCCACGAACGCCAAGGACGTCGTCTGTTGGTTCTCGTCGAACGAGAGCTGCCGGATGGAGACGACGTTGTGCTCGGCTACTGGGAGACCAACAAGCGCAAGGGGCTGTAGATCCCAGAGTTATCCGGTGGAGCATCCCCCTACCGGGCGTGCGCTGCCCCGTGGTGGTCTGACTCGTCGTCTCGCGCGTCTGCTCTCGGCCGTCGGAGAACAAGACCTGCGCATCCCGCGGCAAGGCAACCGCAGACGGCAGCCGCCGGCAGGACAAGTTGCCAACCGCCCACCGTCAACAGCAGACCGCCAACAACGGCAGCGACGAACGCCAGCACTCCCACAACGGTCGATGCACGGCGGACCGGATGCTCCACGAGATCGTCTTCCGCGCGGTTCCTCACGACCACTCCGACACGCGCGACGGCAGCGGCCACCACGACTCCCAACGGAATCGCGACCTCCGAGGCGACAGCCACCGATTCCCAGCTCACGTAGCTGTACCTGATCTTCCCGAGGCTGAACATCCCGACCGCGAAGACCGCTCCAGCGAGGACGACTACAGCAGGAAGCGCAGCTCGACGCGGACAACTCATTGCCGACTCGTCCCGAGATGCCATGCCGACAGGGTAAATCGCGGCGCGCGAAGATGCTGCCAGCGTCGATGAACGCGCCCACCGGTAGCCGATCGTCCTACGGACGCGGCTGCGGAAGCCGCGCACTCATCTGCACCCGTCGCCCGTATCGGTCGAGGCCGTGCTCGGCCTCGACCACGAGCAGTGACTGATGAAACGGTGTGGCTGGTTCTTCCTCCACGAAGCCGGCCGTTACGTAGAACGGGGCATTCCACGGCACATCCGCGTACGTGCGAAGAGAGATGCGCCTGTACCCACGTTCCCGAGCAAGGTCCTTCGCAGCTTCGACAAGCGCTCGACCCAGACCCTGCCGCGACTGCAGCGGGTCTACCGACAGCTGTTCCAGATGAGAGATGTCCCCCGTCTCTAGGACGTGAACGAAGCCGGCGACATCCCCGTCAACGTCGATGATCAGCAGGAAGCCAGGCTCAGAAAGTCGCGTAGTCCCGGTGGGAGCTGCGGACCATACCTTGGGGTGAAGGTAATCAATCAGCAGCTGGTCCGCGTCGTTCTCAATCCGCTCGATCGCGTGCGAGTCCCTCTCCTGAGCGAAGCGGATGCACCTTGACATGCCGTAAGCGTAGGAGCCGCGAACGGCATCTCGGTAGCCGATCCTCTACCGGCCGCGCTTCGCCTTCCGAAGTGCGAAGCGCCACAGCCCGGCGCCAGCGCCGAGCCAGAAGAGGCCGAGCGCGATGTTCAAGATCACCAGGAGCACGTCGAGGTCGGGCCGGGTGAGGCGAATGATCGAAGTCGCGGTGAACACCAGGCCGAAGGCGAGCGCGATTGTACCCAGAACCTTCGCGCTCAAGACGTCCATTGGGTCAACCTAACTCGTGCCAGCGCCCGGTAGCCGATCCTCTACCGGTGCGCGTCGAGGACCAGCTGCACCGCTTGCCTGGCCGCTTCCGGCACCAGCGGTATCTGCGCGAGCGAACTCAGTTCCACCCACCTCGGCTCGTACTGGTTCAGTTCTGATGCTCGTTCGATCTCTGGGCCACCCAGCACCAACGGACCAGGGCGCACTTGGGCAGCGAAGTAGGCCGCTGGAACGGCACTGTCTACTGGAACGTCGAGTAGGTCACCGATGGTTGCTTCGAGGCCCGTCTCCTCACGCAATTCGCGCTGACACGCTTCGCGGAGGCTCTCGCCTTCCTCCACCCCGCCACCAGGGAGGACACAGTATCTCCGACCGTCTTTCAATCGATCGATGACGAGCAGGCTCTCGTCCTGGACGACGACGGCCGCTGATCTGACGCGCATCCGGACAGCACATCACGAAGCGCCTGACCTTGTGTCACAGCACGGCAATGGGTGCACCGGTAGCCGATCGGCTATCGAGACGCGTGGGAACACGCGAAGCGGCCCTACCGCGCCGCTCGCGCAGTAGGGCCGCTTCGTTGTGGTGGCGGCAGCAGGCGCTCAGAAGCCGCCGGCGGGGCGCACCAGGTAGTGCTCCTCGAGTGCGGTGACCTCGTCCCCAGTGAGGTCGATGTCGACCGCGGCGGCAGCGTCGTCGAGATGGTGCGGCTTCGTCGCGCCGATGATCGGAGCGCTCACGACCGGGTTGTTGAGGACCCAAGCCATCGCGATCTGCGCCATCGGCACGTTCCGCGCCTCGGCGATCTGCTGCACGGCGTCGATGACGGGCCGGTCACGCTCGGTGTCGGCGAAGAAGCTGTTACCGACCGGGTCGTCGGAGGAGCGCTTGGTCTGCTCACCGGCGGGGCGGGCGACGCGGCCCTTGGCGAGGGGGCTGTAGGGGATGCTGCCGACGCCCTGGTCGGCGAGGAGACCGAACATCTCGCGCTCTTCTTCCCGGTAGAGCAGCGAGTACTGGTCCTGCATGGACACGAACCGGGTCCAGCCATGCAGGTCCGCGGCGTGCTGCATGTTGGCGAACTGCCACGTCCACATCGCGGAGGCGCCGATGTAGCGGGCCTTGCCGGCCTTGACGACGTCGTGGAGCGCTTCCATCGTCTCTTCGATTGGCGTTTCGGGGTCGAAGCGGTGGATCTGGTACAGGTCGACGTAGTCGGTGCCGAGCCGGGTGAGGGATGCGTCGATCTGCTGCATGATCGCCTTCCGGGACAGGCCGGCGACGTGCAGGCCAGGGCCGGCGCCGGGCTTGTCGGAGAAGTGCGCCTTGGTCGCGAGGACGATTTCGTCGCGGTTGGTGAACTGGCGGAGCGCTTCGCCGACGATGCGTTCGGAGTCGCCGTAGGAGTAGACGTTGGCGGTGTCCCAGAACGTGATGCCGAGGTCGAGGGCCTGCCGGAAGTAGGGCAAGGCGTCGTCCTCGGGGAGGGACCACTGCAGGTGGCCGCTGGCGGGGTCGCCGAAGCTCATGCAGCCGAGCGCGATGCTGCTGACCTTCAGTCCGGAGGTGCCGAGGCGGGTGTACTTCACGGGTGGGTCCTTTCGATGGGCACGACGAGGCGACTCATGGTTCGGTCGTTCGGGGTTCCTTCACGCTCGCGGCGTCCTTCGTCGCAGCCCAGTGCGCAAGGAGTTGCAGGCTGTCGTCGGAAGGTGATCCCGGAACTGCGATGTAGGTGATCAGGGCGAGCCCGCTTCGAGAGCTGACGTCCAGCGACTCGAACGTCAGGTCGAGGTCTCCGACGATCGGGTGGTGCACGAGCTTCTCCCCCGCACGGTGCTCCCGCACCGTGTGACTGGCCCAGAGCGTGCGGAACGCCTCGCTTGCCAGTGACAGCTCCCCGACGAGGGCAGCGAGTGCACGGTCCGCCGGGGCACGGGCCGCCTCAGTGCGGAGCACCGCGACGCTCTGCTCAGCGACGCTGTCCCAGTCGCGGTAGAAGTCGCGCGAGCGAGGGTCGAGGAAGATGTACCGGCCGAAGTTGACCGACCGTCCAGGAGTACCGAACAGGTCAATGTAGAACGCACGCCCCAGCGGGTTCGACGCGACCACGTCGAGCGTGGTGTTCTGCACGATCACCGGAATATGCGTCATGCTGTCCACGATCTGCTGCACGCCCGCACTCACGCTGCCCGGTTGTGACCGTTGCGCAGAGCGCCGCGGCCGAAGGTGGGTGGGCGCGTTGGCGGCTCGAACGAGATCGGCCAGGTGAGCCGCTTCGACGTCGTCGAGGAGCAAAGCACGAGCGACACCGTCGAGGACGCTGTCAGAGACGCCGGTCGCGTTGCCCCGTTCGAGGCGTGTGTAGTACTCGGTGCTGATCCCGGCGACCAGGGCCACTTCCTCACGGCGCAGACCAGCAACTCGGCGGCGTCCGCCGAAGTCCGGCAGGCCAATCTGCTCCGGCAGGAGCCTGGCCCGCCGCGATGTAAGGAAATCGCGAATCTCCGCCTGAGTGTCCACGCCCCGACGGTACGTCACCGGATTGCCTGCAGGGGGTCCCTGTCAGTGACCGTGTAGACGGAGTCTGTTTCCGGACGTGACGGCGTCGTTCACTTGCGGTGTTCCCGATCGAAAGGCACACCCATGACTGACTCCACCGTTTGGTTCATCACCGGCGCAGCACGCGGGATGGGCATCGACCTGACCCGGGCCGCCCTCGCCGCCGGCCACCGCGTCGTTGCTACCGCGCGTGACGCTGCGAAGGTCACCGAGGTGTTCGGTGAGCGGGAGGACCTGCTGGCAGTGTCGCTCGACATCACCGACGAGGACGCCGCGCGGGCCGCCGCGGACGTCGCGGTCTCCCGCTTCGGACGGATCGACGTGCTCGTGAACAACGCTGGCCTCTTCTACGCAGGGTTCTTCGAGGAGATCAGTCCTGAGCAGATGCGGCAGCAGATGGAGACGAACTTCTTCGGCCCGCTCAACGTCACCCGGGCGGTCCTACCCGTCATGCGTCGTCAGCGCAGCGGGCAGATCGTCACGATCAGCTCAACTGCCGGCCTCGTCGGTCAGGAGTTCGTCGCGGCGTACTGCGCGTCGAAGTTCGCCCTCGAAGGGTGGATGGAGTCCATCCGGTACGACCTCGCGCCGTACGGTGTCTCGACCATGATCGTCGAGCCTGGCTTCTTCCGGACCGAGCTGCTCGTCGAAGGGGCATCGACCATCTGGCCGGAGCTGTCCATCGACGACTACGCCGAGCGCACCGCGACGACCATCGAGGCATGGAAGAGCATGAACGGCAAGCAGGGCGGCGATCCCACCAAGCTCGCTGCTGGCCTGGTGTCGTTGATCGATTCCGACGAGCCGCCGCTGCGATGGGTCGCGGGCGCCGATGCCGTGCAGACCGGTGTCGACAAAGCCAACCTGCTCCTGCAGCAGGTCGCCGCACACGAGGAACTGTCCTCTTCACTCGCTCACGACGACTGACTCCCTCGACCGGCTACCGGACGTTCTACGACTGTCCGGTAGCCGATCCCCTACCGGAACGACCACGAGCGACCGAGACGGCGTTTGGTAGCCCACCCCCTTCCGGGCAAGCAAGGCGTATAGCGCTTGGATCGTGGTGCATTCATGACGTGCGCTCTGACGACAACTCACCGGGGAACGGACGGGAACGCAGCAGCACCCCACGCAACGCGAGCGATGCCCTGACGCTACGTCGCGGACGCTCGTGCCGTTCATCCCCGACCCGCATACGCGTTACGGCTGGTAGGTTCGCGAACTGTCCCGCTGTACAGTCCGACCATGACCAGGTCAGAGGCACATCGAGGTGAGAACCGCTTCGAGCGCCTCTCCGCGGGCCTGAGCAGTGTTCTGAACCCCGACCTCGAGGTCCTCGACGCCATGGACCGCGTGATCGCGGCGTGCGTGGAGCTCACCTCAGCAACGGAAGCGGGGATCGTCCTGGGCGATGCGTCCGGGACCTTGCACGTCATCGCTTCGACGAGCGAACGCACGAGCGATGCGGAAGAGGCGCAGCTCGGCACGAACGAGGGATCGTGCTTGGACTGCTTCCGGACCGGGAAGACGATCGACGTGCCCGACGTCACCACCCACGAGATCGTGTGGCCGACGTTCGCTGAGACGATGCACGAGAGAGGGCTTCGCGGGACCTTCGCCGAGCCGATCCGCCTACGCGATGGGACCATCGGTTCGCTGTGTCTGTTCGCCGACCACACCGACGGGCACGACGACCGCGACGTGGTTCTGATCCAGCTGCTCGCCGACGCGGCATCCGCCGCGCTCGTGCGGCAACGCGATGCCGGCCGGTTGCGCACCTTCGAGGAGCAGATCGACGACGCAATCCAAGCACGAGTACTCGTCGAGCAAGCGAAGGGGGCCTTGGCCTACCGACGCGGCATCCGGATCGACGAAGCCTTCCAAGTCCTACGTCGAGCAGCGCACACAGCCGGCGGCGGCATGCGCGCCAGAGCCGAGGACGTCGTCCACCACGGCGCCGACCTCAGGGAAACAGCCTGAGGGGCGCCTACTGCCGGCCAGTGTCTCCCGGGGCCGTCGAAGTCGATCTGGACGGGTCCAACGACCTGATGAATTCGTCGTAGAAGTCGTCGAGCCAGTACGGCTCCTGGGCGATCCGGTCCTGCGGATCGCGCGGCTCGGCAGCGATCATGCCGGGAATTTACGATGTGCCACGACCCGGTTCAACCGGTCCCACGTCACGCGGATAACGGGCCAGGGGCGCAGCGGACGCGACCCCGGAGCGACCGCGGAATCGGGCAACTCCTTCGCCAGCATCAGGCGCTGCAACACCAGCGACTTCGGCATCGTCGTCGTCGCTGGGGACGTAAGCCGTCGTGAACAGCACACGTCAGTCTGAGCACCCGATGATCGAGGGCGCCAGCAACTACGAGATGGGAGCTGCCCGCTCTCGTTGGGGTGAGAGCGGGCAGCCGCGTGCGTCCGAGGATCAGGGACTCAGGACGCTTTCGCTTGGGCGGTAACCAGCCGCCCCGCCTCATTGTGAACCATCGTCGACAGGTGTCGTATTCCGTTGCCGGAAGTTCTCCCGCCATCGACGGCCTGGCGGCGTGAGTGCGATGTGAGCGTGCGGTGGGCTGGTCCGGTCTGCGCAGGACCTACTCTGCTGACTGCCCGCCCAGCGCGACCCTGGGTACGGTACGGGAACCCGTGGCGGATCAGGCTGCGGGACGGGCGTTGCCGGTCCGTGTTCGGGTCATGTGATCGGCAACGCTCGCCTCGCGTCAGAGCCTTGCGTGCTGGTCAGGCCTGCTGCGCGGCGACCCAGGAGTACCAGGCACTGAGTTGTGCTTGCGCATTGCCGAGGGTGCTGTGCGAACCGTGGACCTGGTTGTCGGTCGTGTGGAGCTCGTACTGGTCGTGGTGCTGGACGCTGCCGACGATGACGCCGTCGGCGTGCGCTGTCCAGTCGGTACCGGGCCCCTCCTGCCACACGATGCGCTGCGGTCGGACCATGAATGCGGCTTCCTGTAGGCGCCTTCGCAGAAGACCCGCGAGCTGACAACGTCTCTCAACGTACGCGCCCAGGATGTGCGAACAAGCTGTCCTTTCGGCCTGGCTGAGTACACCGCTCTGCCGTCGAGCCGGAGACGCATCACCGACTCCGGCAACGCAGACCGATGTGCTGTAGCGAAAGCCGATAGCCTCGCCCCGGGCACCTCTTCCGGGAGCTCAGGCTGGTCCACCGGGAAACTGGCGGACCAGCCGTCCGTTGCCGTTGCCGTTGCCGTTGCCGTTGCCGTTGGACGAGCTGCAGGCTGGTGTCGGTGTGTTCACTGCCGTTCGGACATGCCGTAGCCCTCTGGCAGGCTCTATCTCTCTATGGGCTGACGCCGCCTGACGTCCCTGCTACTCGTCTCGGAGCAACGTCTGGGGCCCGGCATGCTCGTTGGCCCGGTGGATGATCAGCTCACGGAACAGGGGGCGCGGTGGTCTGACGGGTTGCTGAGCCGAGAGCTCGGGCCGCGCCACCCGTGGTGCTTGTGCGGGTTCGGGATC
Source organism: Curtobacterium sp. MCPF17_051 (assembly GCF_003234595.1). NCBI lineage: Bacteria > Bacillati > Actinomycetota > Actinomycetes > Micrococcales > Microbacteriaceae > Curtobacterium > Curtobacterium sp. MCPF17_051. Next base: position 158,107 of record NZ_QKSE01000005.1, read on the forward strand.
AATGGCGCGCGGACGAGTGCGTCGGACGTAGGTTCAGGCCGTCACTGGTGCTGCGTGGGGTGCTGCTGGGCAAGAGCCCGGCCCCCGGGCGAGCTGCCGGCAGGAAGCACACCATGAACGAGCTGCGAAGCAGCCTCACCCCGCTCCCCGCGTCCCTCCCCGAAGCAGATCTCGCCGCCACGTTCCTTGACGTCCTTCATGGTGATGGCGCTTCCGTGGCGTCGTTCGGTGGCTTCGCTGGAAACGAGTCGATCTCGATCACCGATAGCCGTGCCGGCGGAATCGACCGGCTGCAGTTCGACCTCGAGGAGGGGCCCTGCTGGGACGCCTTGCAGCACAACACACCGGTCCTCGAACCCGACGTTCAACACCATCCGACGAATCGATGGCCCGCGTTTCTTGCTGCGGCCGCTGACGACGGCGTCGGAGCGTTGTTCGCTGTGCCACTTCGGTTCGGCCCGTTCCTCCTCGGCGCAGCCGATGTGTACGCGCGAACCCCAATGCAGGTACCAGCGGCTGATGCGACAGCTGCGATGACGCTCGCCGCTGCTGTGAGCCGGCGGGTACTGCGCCGCGTCCTGACCCGCCACGACGATGGTGCACCGCTGCGACTGCGTGAGCGGGCTGTACACCAAGCCGCCGGCGTTGTACTCGCTCAGGTTGGCCTTGCACCAGCAGACGCATATCTCCTGATCCGAGGGCACGCAGCAGCCCGGAATGAGACGGTCGCGGACATCGCCGAACTGATCCTTAACCGTTAACTCTTGATCACGGCCGATGGAGACCTCATCACCCCGACAGCAACTGACCACTCGCGGGTGTCACCGACTCGCTAGGGCCACCGTAGAGCGCGCGGCACCCACCGAGCGTTCAGGGCCGCCCCGATGAACGACGCCGTCACACTTCAGGAGGCGGCTGGGGGTCCCGTGCTGAAACGCTTGCCATGAGTGGGACTCAGGGGCAGCTGCTCACGCTTCGCTCAAGGCATCGCGAACGAGGGAACAACATGGACACCGACCGGCAGCGTCTCATTGCCCTCGCGGAACGAGCACTCGCCGCCGAACCCGATGTGATCCCAGACAGCGTCCTATACGAGTGGGGCGACTACTACGGTGACTGGCAGCAGCCCCTGACGGTGCACTACGCCGTCACCACTCCCTCCGGCGCGGAGCACCGACATCAGCACTTCATCTGATGCCCCGGGCGGCCCGGTATCGCGGACCGCTGCGGCGGGCCTGTCGAAGCGTTCGCTTTTCTAGCGGCTTACGCGCTCCGGAGCATCATCGCGGAAGGAGTCACTGCCATTGCCGGAGAGATTGACCACGCCCTCGCGGCGCCACTGCTTCCGCGCGCGCTTGAAGGTGGTGATGCGTGCCGCTTCGACGTTGTCGTCGCTGGTGTAGGTGCTCATGGCCGATCTCCCTATGACTGCCCGTGGTTCCCGTGCCCCCCCTGTTTGAGGGTAGCGGCACGGCAGGAACGCGGTTATCGATCCCCCTAACCACTAAGGGCCGCCCACGAAGCGCCACCCAGGGTAATATCCGTTTTCGGAAGTTAGCCCTACGTATTGTGGATAAGACGAGTTGGCCGCATCATCAGAAGGTGACCGAACCGATGCGCCGCACCCAACGGGTGGCCCAGACCGCTGACCCTGCTGTCGCTGCGGATGCGATCGCGCGCACGCATGTGACGCACGGCGTTGAGGTGGACCCGGGTGGTGCGACGTTCGCGTTCGAGGAGCGGGTGCGTGGAACGCGGTTGTTGTCGCTGGAGTCGACGGCCTGCAGTGGCGTGGTCAGGGGCACGATCGAGCCGGACAGTGCGATGGTGCTGGTCTGGTTGAAGTCCGGACGGGGCACCGTTGACGGGCACCGCGTCCCGATCGGCCGGCCCATGCTGTTCCGGAACGCGCCGCAACCGGTCCGGTTCGAGTCGTTCCAGAAAGATGTCATCCGCATCGACCGGGCGACCGTCGAGCAGGTCGCTGCCGAGCGTGGAGATTGGGCGCCAGGACCGTTGGAGTTCCAGCCCCGGCACGTTCCCGAGGGGCCGACACTGGCAGCCTTTTGGCTGATGGTCCGCGCGGTCGCCGCCGAAGTGCTCGCCGGACCGGAGGAGGTGTCAGAGGAGCGGGAACGTGAGCTGACCCGGTTCGCTGCCGGCGGCCTGCTGACGGCGATTCCGCACTGGCCCGTCGGACGATCCAGCCCACAGACCGCTGCCAGTGCCCGGTTCGCACGCGCTGAGACGTTCCTGCTCGAGCACGCGACTGAGCAGATCACCGTTGCCGATATCGCCGATGCTGCCGGCTTGAGCGTCCGTGGCCTCCAAGCTGCCTTCAGCCGGCATCACGGCATCACACCGTCGGCCTACCTTCGACGCATTCGACTCCTCCTGGCGCGGGAGCAGCTGCAATCCGAATCCGACCTGCCCATCGCGGAGATTGCGCGTGGAGCGGGGTTCGCGCACCTCGGACGATTCGCGGGCTCGTACCGGGACGAGTTCGGCGAGCTCCCCCGCCGCACCAAACAGGTCGCCCGCGGCTGGTGACCCGGATTCGTCCGGCGTGCAGCGCTACTCAGCTGGTCGTGGCCGGACTGTAGCGCGTCAAGCCGCCGGGCGGAGCATCACGCCGATGCCTGATCTCGGGGTCACCGTTCTCGCCCCGACAGGGAGCCCTGCATGCTGTTGCCACTTTCCATGCCGAGTGACATTGTCTGGACCCCAGTGACGGCTGACCTCTGGTCGGCGTCCCGCTCGGACGGCACCCTCCTCGGCGACGTCACGCGATCGGACCAATACTCCGCCCACAGTGCTGACAACGCGGTCACGGGAACGCACAGCTCCTTGGAACCTGCGCGGAGCCAGATCGAGGCCCACGCCCGCTGGCTGCGCTCCCGCACCCACCCCGCTTAGCCGCCCCGCCACAGGCTGGCTGCGCGGCGGAGCACTGCACCCGCATACAGCTGGGATCGGTTTCATGTCAGTGGAAGGAGCATCTGATGAAGCACATCCACTACGACAGCAGCATGATCCTCACCAGCGACGACGTCGCCGATGCTGTCATCGAGTACGCCGCCGCTCTCGCCGGCGGTGACCGTGCCGACACCGTCGACGTGCCCGCGGTCGCAGAAGACGGAATGATGACGACCACGAAGATCCTGATCGGCCCGTCCAGCGAGATCGTCATCGAGGACGCCGACGAGGACGAACTCGAAGTCGAAGACCGAAAGTTCGTCGCACGACTACGTGCTGCCGCCAAAACCTTCGGCCACAACGAACCGATCCACGCCGACACCCGCTCAGACCTCACCGACGCGGACTAACCCAGCCGCTCACCCCGCACCAGCGCGTTGGGAGTCGCAACTCGAATGGGGGTGACGGTGCCGCTTGTCCGCCTTAAGGGGGACACGTAGGCTCAGTGTCAGCGAGCCACACCCGATCGCGCTTCCGCGCGCAGGCCCGCATGAGCATCGACGCTCCGACCCTGGAGCGCCCCCTACGCTCGGGCCGGAGCGCGATCGCCCAGCCCCGGAAGTTTGGACCCAGCCGGGTTCGCCTGTCCTTCGCATGGTTCGCGTAGTGATCGCAGGGGCGCCTCGACCGCCTCCGAAGAGTCGTTGTTCCGATGGGATGCGACGCGGGCGGCAAGCCCCTGAGTACCGCCCTCTCGGAAAGCTGCTCGACGGCAACCAGCCGCCGTAGAAACATCGCCGTACCGGTCGCGGAGCTCGGTCCGCATCCGCTCGGCCGACCGGGCGACCTCGGGGTCCAGCGTCTCCCACGCGGAGGCCTTCTCATAGGTCGCGGCGACCTGCTCCGGGGTGGCGCTGTCCCACCAGCGGGCGTCGGCGGTCGCGCCGACGCCGGCGCGCACGGCGTCGCGCTGCGCGTCGAACTCGCGCATCGCGTCACGCACCGAGGACGGCTCCTGCTCGCGTCGTACCTCCGCGACCGCCGTGGCGAGTGCGTCGGGGCGATCGTGCATCGCTTCGACGTCGAGGCCGTAGCGGTTCTGGATCTCGTACCGCATCTGCTGTGCGTGGGCGGCAATGTCGGTGTCGACGTCCTCCTAGGCGTGCGCCGCCTCGTACGCGGCCGCGATGTCAGCGACGCTCGCTTCGTCCCACCACTCGGACCGGTACACCGGGTCGACGGCGGCGCGGGCGTCGGCGCGGCCTTCCTCGAGGTCGCTGAGCATGCGACACATGGGGTCCTCAGCGGTGGGGCGGTCCTCGTCCGATCGAGCGGTCGCGGTGACCAGGGCGTCGCGCATGAGTTCGTTGCCGCCGCGCACGGTGTCGCCGTCGACGTCGACGCCGTATCGGTCGCGCACCTCGTCGCGCATGTGCTGCGCGGTCTGCGCCAGGTCCTCGTCGACGGGTTCCCACGCACGGGCGGTTTGGTACATCTCAGCGACGTCCCGCGCACCTACTCGCGCGTCCACACATCGACGAGGGCGAGAGAGCAAGTCGGCACCCAACGTTGCACGCTCCACGCAACGTTGGATGCCAAAATCGGGCCGAGATGCAACCTAAGTTGACGAAACCCAACTATGGCTGCGATCTAATAGCTTCGAAGCACACGGAAACGCCCCGCCAGGCCGAAGCCAGCGGGGCGTCCCCACGAGTCAGACCAGGGTCAGAAGTCCCAGTCCTCGTCCTCAGTGTTGACGGCCTTGCCGATGACGTACGACGAGCCGGACCCCGAGAAGAAGTCGTGGTTCTCGTCCGCGTTCGGCGACAGGGCGGAGAGGATGGCCGGGTTCACGTCCGTGATGTTCTTCGGGAACATCGGCTCGTAGCCCAGGTTCATCAGCGCCTTGTTGGCGTTGTAGTGCAGGAACTTCTTGACGTCCTCGGTCAGACCGACCTCGTCGTAGAGGTCCTGCGTGTACTGCACCTCGTTCTCGTACATCTCGAACAGCAGCGAGAACGTGTAGTCCTTGAGCTCGTCGCGCTCGGCCTGCGTGAGGGTCTCGAGGCCCTTCTGGTACTTGTACCCGATGTAGTACCCGTGGACGGCTTCGTCGCGGATGATCAGGCGGATCAGGTCGGCGGTGTTCGTGAGCTTGGCGCGCGACGACCAGTGCATCGGGAGGTAGAAGCCCGAGTAGAACAGGAACGACTCGAGCAGCGTCGAAGCAACCTTGCGCTTCAGGGGGTTGTCACCCTGGTAGTAGTCCATCACGATGGACGCCTTCTTCTGCAGGTTCGGGTTCTCCTCGGACCAGCGGAAGGCCTCGTCGATCTCACGCGTCGACGCGAGGGTCGAGAAGATCGACGAGTAGGACTTGGCGTGCACCGACTCCATGAACGCGATGTTCGTGTAGACGGCTTCCTCGTGCGGGGTGATCGCGTCGGGGATGAGCGACACGGCACCGACGGTGCCCTGGATGGTGTCGAGCAGGGTCAGACCGGTGAACACACGCATGGTCAGGGTCTGCTCGGCCGGCGTCAGCGTGTTCCACGACTGCACGTCGTTCGACAGCGGCACCTTCTCAGGCAGCCAGAAGTTGTTGACGAGACGGTTCCAGACCTCGACGTCCTTGTCGTCCTGGATGCGGTTCCAGTTGATGGCCTGGACCCGATCAATGAGCTTCAGCTTCTCGACCAACGTGTGTTCCTTACAGAGATGGTGACTAAGTGACGGACTGGAGGCGCGGTGCGGGTTGGCACCGCGCCTCCAGGGAGCAGAGCGGCAGCTCTACAGCATGCAGCTGACGCAGCCCTCGACCTCCGTGCCCTCCAGCGCGAGCTGGCGGAGACGGATGTAGTAGATCGTCTTGATGCCCTTGCGCCATGCGTAGATCTGCGCCTTGTTGATGTCACGCGTGGTGGCGGTGTCCTTGAAGAACAGCGTCAGGGACAGGCCCTGGTCCACGTGCTGCGTCGCCGCGGCGTACGTGTCGATGATCTTCTCCGGGCCGATCTCGTACGCGTCCTGGTAGTAGTCCAGGTTGTCGTTCGTCATGAACGGCGCCGGGTAGTAGACGCGGCCGAGCTTGCCTTCCTTGCGGATCTCGATCTTCGACGCGATCGGGTGGATCGACGACGTCGAGTGGTTGATGTACGAGATCGAACCGGTCGGCGGGACGGCCTGCAGGTTCTGGTTGTAGATGCCGTGCTCCTGGACGGACGCCTTCAGCGCCTTCCAGTCGTCCTGCGTGGGGATCGTGATGTTCGCGTTGTCGAAGAGCGAGGCAACACGAGCGGTCGCGGGGGTCCACGTCTGGTCGGTGTACTTGTCGAAGAACTCACCCGACGCGTACTTCGAGTCGCGGAAGCCGTCGAAGGTCTCGCCCGTCTCGATCGCGATCTTGTTCGACGCACGAAGGGCGTGGAACAGCACCGTGTAGAAGTAGATGTTCGTGAAGTCGATGCCCTCTTCGGAGCCGTAGTAGACGCGCTCACGAGCGAGGTAGCCGTGCAGGTTCATCTGGCCGAGGCCGATGGCGTGCGACTTGTCGTTGCCGTCCTCGACGGAACGCACCGAGGTGATGTGCGACATCTGCGAGACCGAGGTCAGGCCGCGGATGGCGGTCTCGATGGTCTTGCCGAAGTCGGGCGAGTCCATCGTCAGCGCGATGTTCAGCGAGCCGAGGTTGCAGGAGATGTCCTTGCCGATCTCCTTGTAGGACAGGTCCTCGTTGAAGGTCGTCGGGGTGTTGACCTGCAGGATCTCCGAGCACAGGTTGGACATGTTGATCCGACCCTTGATCGGGTTGGCCTTGTTCACCGTGTCCTCGAACACGATGTAGGGGTAGCCCGACTCGAACTGGATCTCGGCGATGGTCGTGAAGAAGTCACGCGCCTTGATCTTCGTCTTCTTGATGCGCGAGTCGTCGACCATCGCGCGGTAGTTCTCGGAGATCGGGACGTCGCCGAAGGGGACGCCGTAGACCTTCTCGACGTCGTACGGCGAGAACAGGTACATGTCCTCGTTGTTCTTCGCGAGCTCGAACGTGATGTCCGGCACGACGACGCCGAGGGACAGCGTCTTGATGCGGATCTTCTCGTCGGCGTTCTCGCGCTTGGTGTCGAGGAACTTCATGATGTCCGGGTGGTGTGCGCTGAGGTAGACCGCGCCGGCACCCTGACGCGCACCGAGCTGGTTCGCGTAGGAGAAGGAGTCTTCCAGCAGCTTCATCACGGGGATGATGCCCGAGGACTGGTTCTCGATCTGCTTGATCGGGGCGCCGGCCTCGCGGATGTTGGAGAGGAGCAGGGCCACGCCGCCGCCGCGCTTCGAGAGCTGCAGCGAGGAGTTGATGCCGCGCGAGATCGACTCCATGTTGTCCTCGATGCGGAGCAGGAAGCAGGAGACGAGCTCGCCGCGCTGTGCCTTCGCCGTGTTGAGGAACGTGGGGGTCGCGGGCTGGAAGCGGCCGGCGACGATCTCTTCGACCAGGTCGATGGCGAGCTGCTCGTTGCCCTGGGCCAGGCCGAGGGCGGTCATGACGACGCGGTCCTCGAAGCGCTCGAGGTAGCGCTTGCCGTCGAACGTCTTGAGCGTGTAGCTCGTGTAGTACTTGAACGCGCCGAGGAACGTCTGGAACCGGAACTTCTTCGAGTACGCCAGGTCGTTGAGTCGCTGGATGAAGTCCAGCGAGTACATGTCGATCGTGGCTTTTTCGTAGTACTCGTTCTCGACCAGGTAGTCGAGCCGCTCCTTCAGGTTGTGGAAGAAGACGGTGTTCTGGTTGACGTGCTGCAGGAAGAACTGCTTGGCGGCCTCACGATCCTTGTCGAACTGGATGTTCCCGTCCGCGTCGTAGAGGTTGAGCATCGCGTTGAGGGAGTGGTAGTCCATCCCCGTCTGCGGCGACGTCAGATCGACGTCTGCAACTGCTGCGTCCAAAATGCATCCAATCCTGAGTTGACCGCCGACACGTCGTCAGGGGTCCCGAAGAGTTCAAACCTGTACAGAAGGGGGACGTTGCACTTCTGCGCGATGACGTCCCCTGCGAGGCCGTACGCCTCGCCGAAGTTCGTGTTGCCACCCACCACCACGCCGCGGATGAGCGAGCGGTTGTGGGCGTCGTTGAGGAACTTGATGACCTGCTTGGGGACTGCACCCTCGCCGTTGCCGCCACCGTAGGTGGGCAGGACCAGGACGTAGGGCTCGTCGACGTGCAGGAACGGTTCGCTCGGGTAGAGCGGGATCCGGTCCGCGTCGCGGCCGAGCTTCTCGACGAAGCGCGCGGTGTACCCGGACACGCTCGAGAAGTAGACCAATCGGCTCATGGTGCGCTCCTCTCGAGAAGGTGCGGAACAGGCGGACCGGCGGGTGTCCTGCGGGCGATCGCCGGGCCTCCTGAACGGGACCGGGGTGACCGTCCGCAGGACGGGAGACGACTACGCCAGTTCGGCGCTGAGGGTCGCGATCTTGTCGGGGCGGAAGCCCGACCAGTGGTCGTCGTCCGTGACGACGACGGGGGCCTGCATGTAGCCCAGGCTCTTGACGTGCTCGAGCGCTGCTTCGTCCGTGGAGACGTCGTGCACTTCGTACTCGATGCCCTTGTTGTCGAGGGCCCGGTACGTCGCGGTGCACTGGACGCAGGACGGCTTGGTGTAGACGGTGACGGCCATGTTCTCCCCTGGTTCCTACTGGTTTCTGCTGTGCTGTGGAGGTGGTGCTGATGTCTGTCCGCAGTCGTGTCCGGGAGGGGCCGCTGCGATGCCTCCACACTACATCTAGTGGCTAGCCACAGCACCGACCACAAGAGGAAGTGTTACAGCCATGTAGTTCTCCACAACGTCCTCCACAGTCTGTGGATTCCCGGGAGGCCCGAGATTCCGCCAGTCTCCGGCCGACCACCGACACTTCCCCACACCGGTGGACAGTCCCGATCCACATGTGTGGAATCAGCGCATCGGCGTGTCGCGAACCGCCCCTCCCCAGGACGGGGGACAGCCCCTTCCGGCCGGTCCGTACACTCGTCTCGTGAGTACGTACGGGCCCCTCCTGAAGACCCCTGGCGTGGGTCGTGTCATCGCCGCACAGCTCACCGCACGGTTCCCGTTCGGCATGCTGTCGCTGGCGTACCTGCTGCACGTCGAGCACGTGTTCGATTCCTACGGCGCCGCCGGGCTGGTGCTCGCGACGACGAGCATCGGGCAGGCGATCGCCGGGCCGCTGACCAGCCGGTGGATGGGCAGCTGGGGCATGCGCCCCGTCCTCATCCTGACGAGCATCGTCGCGCTCGTGAGCATGGTGGTCATCGCGTTCGTGTACATGCCGCTCTGGGGGTACGTGGTGGTCGGGTTCCTCGGCGGCCTGGCGGTCCCGCCCGTGCAGCCCGCGGTGCGCACCATCTACCCGAAGATGGTGACGTCGGCGCAGCTCACGCCCCTCTTCTCCCTCGACGCCAGCGCGCAGGAGCTCATCTGGGTCGCCGGCCCGGTCATCACCACCTTCGTCGCCACCCAGGTCGGAACGGTCGAGGCGATCGTCGTCGCGATGGTGTTCCTGGTCGTCGGCGGCGCGTGGTTCATCGCCTCCCCCGAGCTCGGCCGCGTCCGCATCCCCCGATCGAAGCGCGCCTTCGGTGTCGTGCTGAAGCGCCCCTCGGTCGTCGTCGCCACCCTGACCGGCCTGCTGCTGATCGGAGCGTGCGCCGCGGTCGAGGCGAGCGTCACCAGCGTCTTCGGCGAGGGCAGCCCGAACGCCGGCATCGTCCTCGCGGTGTTCGCGGTCGGTTCGCTCGCCGGCGGCCTGGCGTTCGGCCACCGCCCGATCTCGCGCAACACCCTGTGGACGCGCATGGCGGTCGTCTTCGTCGGCCTCACCCTGGCGCTCGGCGGCACGGGCTTCTGGTGGCTCTGCCTCGCCCTGGTCATCGCGGGTGTGGGCATCGCACCGGCCCTCGCGGTGATGTTCGGTTCGGTCTCCGCCACCGTCAAGTTCTCCGACACGGCGGAGGCCTACGGCTGGATGGGCACCGGCCAACTGATCGGTGCCGCAGGCGGTTCGGCGATCGCCGGGTTCCTGATCGACGGCAGCGGCCCCGTCGGAGGCTTCACCGTCGGCGCAGTGATGGCCGGGCTGGGCGTGCTGCTCCCCCTGGCGATGCGGAGCTGGCTGCCCGACCTGCGCGGCCGTGACGCCAGCCCGCTCCCCGACACCGAGCCGGTGCACCTGCCGACCTGAGCGGCGGGCTGTTTCGGGCGTACCTGGTCGAAACGGGCGTACCTGGTCGAAAGTTCTGACCAGGTACGCCCGTTTCCACTTGCCATCGCGGTCGGTATGGGAAGGAACGTGCGCCCGGCGCACGGGTCGCGTTCTCCACAGATGGCCTGGAGGCCCGGCGCGCGCCCGCCAGGCACCGGCAGGATGGGTGCATGGTCACCTCAGTCCCCCTGCGCGACGGCCGCTCGATCCCCGGGATCGGCTTCGGCGTCTACAAGGTCGACGATGCCGAAGCAGAGACGGCGGTCGGTCTCGCCCTCGACGCCGGCTACCGGCACGTCGACACCGCCGAGATGTACGGCAACGAGACCGGCGTCGGCAACGCGATCCGCGCCTCCAGGGTGGACCGTGACGACGTCTTCGTGACGACCAAGGTGTGGAACGACCACCAGGGGCGCGACACGACCCTGCGGGCGTTCGACGGCAGCCTCGAGCGGCTGGGGCTCGACGCCGTCGACCTCTACCTGATCCACTGGCCGGCCGCCGCGAACGACCGCTTCGTCGAGACCTGGCGTGCGCTGGTGGAACTGCGTGAGTCGGGGCGGGCACGGAGCATCGGTGTCTCGAACTTCCAGGTGCCGCACCTGCAGCGGCTCATCGACGAGACCGGCGAGGTGCCGGCGCTGAACCAGGTCGAACGCCACCCGTGGCTGCCGCAGCGCGAGCTCATCGCGTTCCACGAGCAGCACGACATCGTCACCGGGGCGTGGTCGCCGCTCGGTCGTGGGCGCCTGATCGACGAGCCGGTGCTGACGGGCATCGCCGACGCGCACGGCGTGAGCGTGGCGCAGGTGCTCGTGCGGTGGAACGTGCAGCAAGGCGTCGTGGTGCTGCCGAAGTCGGTCACGCCGTCACGGATCCGGTCGAACCTCGACGTCGACGGCTTCGAGCTCACCGACGACGAGCTCGCGGCGATCGCGACGCTCGAGTCCGGGCAGCGGACGGGCTCCCACCCGGACTCGGTGTCGTAGCCGAGCTAGCCCCGGCGGTCCTCCTCGGACTGCCACGGCAGGTGCAGGTCACCGGGTTCCGGCTCCACGTCGCCGGCGTCGTCCGCACCGCCGGTCCCGGGGGCCGCGATGACCCTGGACGGGTCGATGCCGTCCTCACGCAGGTCGGCGTCGTCGCGTTGCTTCGTCTGGGATGCGTCCATCTCACGCTCGCTCGACGGGCTGTACGACGTGTCGGCTGCCCGCTGCTCGCGGTCGCTGACCCCGTCGACGTCGTCGCTGTGAGCGGCGTCGCGGAGCGCGTCGTTGCGTGCTCGGTCGTCGGACGGCTCGGGGCCGGGGGCGTTCGGGATGCTGTCGCTCATGGTGTTTCCTCCTGCAGCGGACGCTAGTCCTCGGCCCGTGTAACGAGTCCGGCTCGGTCCGCTCCCCGCACTCGATGACGCCCCTCGCGCCCGCTACGCTGCCGACGAGGGGGAACGATGGGACGAACACGGACCGCGACGACCGCGGTGATCGGCTCCGCCCTGGTGGGGCTGCTGCTCACAGGGTGCACGGCGTTCGGCGGCGACGACGCGATCCCGACGCCGACGCGACAGGCGGCCGAACGCACGGCGGAGCCCGCGCCGGATCCGACGCGCGACACCGATCGGGTCGAGACCAAGACCGAGCCCGAGCACGAGCCCGAGCAGGCCCTGCCCGCCGGCACCGTGGCGGCGGAGACCGACGTCGTCTCGCCGAGCGGTGACACGAGCATCCACGTCCGCGTCGTGGCGAACGACAACGGGACCTTCGACGCGCAGCTGTCCCACTACCGGACGACCAATCCGCAGCCGATGCGTCTGGAGTTCCGACACCGGCCCGCGAAGCCGCTCGACGGCGAGGACGGCTTGGTACGGGACTTCGTCGAGTGGGACGCCGTTCACCCGCCGGCCTCGTTCACGATGGGGCAGTCCGGCCCGCGGCCCGACTACCTGCGCAGTGTCGTCCTCGTGCCGGCGACGGTGGCCGACGAGGACTCCTCCGAGCGCCCGTGGGCGGGGTCCGTGCTCGCCGCCGCCGACCTCACGTGGAAGATCCCGAGCCCCTACCCCGACCTCCGGGTCGCCGTCGGCAAGGACCGACCGGGCGCCTACGGCATCGTCACCGACGTCGACGGCCGACCGGCGAACTACCTGGTCGCCCACGGCGACGAGCTCTCGACGGTCGCGGAGCGGTTCGGCGTCACGCCGGCGCAGGTGCAGTGGATGAACCCCTACATGGAGCAACGCGCCGACGACTGGCTGCTCGAGGGCAGCACGCTCAACATCGACCCCGCTCGGCGTTGAGCCGAGGGGCCGGGCCGGTCCGTTACGGTTGACCAGCACTCGGCACCACCAGGAGGTCCCATCGTGACGATCGTCGCCGCCGCAGACGGCTCAGCCCTCGGCAACCCCGGCCCCGCCGGCTGGGCCTGGTACGTCGACGACGACCGGTGGGCGGCCGGCGGCTGGCCCCGTGCGACGAACAACATCGGCGAGCTCACCGCCGTCCTGCAGCTGCTCCGCGCCACGAAGGACACCGGTGAGCCGCTGCACATCCTGTGCGACAGCCAGTACGCCATCAAGGCCTGCACCGAGTGGCTCGCCGGCTGGAAGCGCAAGGGCTGGCGGAAGGCCGACGGCAAGCCGGTCCTCAACGTCGAGATCATCAAGGAACTCGACGCCGAACTGCAGGGCCGCAAGGTCACGTTCGAGTGGGTCCGCGGCCACGTCGGTCACGAGATGAACGAAGCTGCCGACGTCCGTGCCCGCGGCGCTGCCACCGCGTTCCAGAACGGCACCGACGTGCCGCACGGTCCGGGCTGGCCGGGAGCCGAAGTCGCGGAGCCGTCCGCGCTGCCCGACGCGACCCCGCCCGCGACCCTCTTCTGACCCTTCCGGGCGGTCAGTAGGTCCCGTCGCGCCGTTCCTGCTGCGTGATCTGGTCCCCAGACGCCGGGTCGACGCCCGAGCGCGTGGTGGTCGTGGTGCGGCGACCCCCACGCCGGAGCGGCCCCGAGCCCCGAGCCGACACGCCCCGCCCCGCTCAGTCGACGTCGACCTCGGCCCACCCGTCGAACCGCCCGATCTCGGTGACCCGCACGACGGCCTCGCCGACCTCGTCCGAGGCGTCCAGGTCGATCGTCGCCGAGAACCCGAAGTCCTTCTCGCCCTCGGGGTCGGCGAAGATCTGCCGTGCCTTCCAGACCCGGGGTGACGCCGTGGCACCACTCTCGTCCAGCACCAGGTACTGCATCGAGCGCGCGTCGGCATCGGTGCCGATGGTGTCGTGTTCCTCGTAGTACTCCTCGAGCACGTTGTCCCAGGCCGACCGGTCGAAGCCGACGGTCGCGTCGAGTTCCCCGAGCCCGTCGATGTCGTCGGCGGCGGCGAGCAGCACCCGCTGGAACAGGGCGTTGCGCACGAGCACCCGGAACGCCCGCGGGTTGCCGGTGAGCCGTGCGGGCTGCGGCGGCGCGATCTCCTCGTGCTCCTCGGAGGCCAGCAGGACGTCGCCGTTGAGCAGCGCCTCCCACTCGTCGACGAGCGAGGAGTCGGTCTGCCGCACGACCTCGCCCAGCCACTCGATCAGGTCGTCGAGTTCCTGGGTCCGCTGTTCCTCGGCAATGGTCTGCCGCATGGTCCGGTACGCGTCGGACAGGTAGCGGAGCACGAGCCCCTCGGAGCGGGTGAGCTGGTAGAAGCGCACGAAGTCGCCGAAGGTCATCGCGCGTTCGTACATGTCGCGGACGACGGCCTTCGGGGACAGCTGGAAGTCGAGCACCCAGGGCTGTTCTGCGGCGTAGGCCTCGTACGCGGCCTCCAACAGCTCGGACAGCGGGCGAGGCCAGGTGACCTCCTCGAGCAGCTCCATCCGCTCCTCGTACTCGATCCCCTCCTGCTTCATCCGGGCGACGGCCTCGCCGCGCTCCTTGAACTGCTGCTGCGACAGGATCGCTCGCGGGTCGTCGAGCGTGGCCTCCACGACGGACACCATGTCCAGCGCATAGGTGGGAGAAGAAGGGTCGAGCAACTCGAACGCGGCGAGCGCGAACGGTGACAGCGGCTGGTTGAGCGCGAAGTTCGGCGCGATGTCGACGGTCAGACGATAGCCACCGTCGACCTTCTCGATCACCCGGGCGTTGATGAGGGTCCGGGCGATGATGAGTGCCCGCCGGGCCATCGCGAGCTGCCGGGAGCGCGGTTCGTGGTTGTCGTAGACCAGCGACCGGACGTCCGCGAAGGCGTCCCCGCCACGGGCGACGACGGACAGCACCATCGCGTGCGTGATCCGCATGCGCGAGACCATCGGCTCGGGCTCGGCTGCGATCAGCCGTTCGAACGACGCCTGCCCCCAGGACACGAAGCCCTCGGGCGCCTTCTTCCGCTTGATCTTGTTCTTCTTCTTCGGGTCGTCGCCGGCCTTGGCGACGGCGCGGGCGTTCTCGATGTCGTGCTCGGGTGCCTCGGCGACGACGTCACCCTCGGTGTCGTACCCGGCGCGTCCGGCACGACCGGCGATCTGGTGGAACTCCCGCGCGGACAGCTGGCGCATCTTCGTGCCGTCGAACTTCGTCAGCCCGGTGAACAGCACGGATCGGATCGGCACGTTGATCCCGACGCCCAGGGTGTCGGTGCCGCAGATGACGGGCAGCAGGCCGCGCTGGGCGAGCTGCTCGACGAGCCGTCGGTACTTCGGCAGCATGCCGGCGTGGTGCACGCCGATGCCCGCCCGGATCAGGCGCGACAGGGTCTGTCCGAACCCGGCGCTGAACCGGAAGCCGGCGATGGCGTCCGCGATCTGGTCACGGCGTTCGCGCGTGGCGACCTTCGCCGACATCAGCGACTGCGCCCGTTCGAGGGCTGCGGCCTGGGCGAAGTGCACGATGTAGATCGGCGCCTTGCCCTCCTCGAGCAGCCGTTCCACCGTCTCCTGCACGGGCGTCATCACGTACTGGTACCCGAGCGGCACGGGTCGCGAGACACCGGTCACGCGGGCGGTGGGCCGTCCGGTGCGTCGGGACAGGTCGTCAGCGATGGTGGTGACGTCGCCGAGGGTCGCCGACATGAGCAGGAACTGCGCACGCTCGAGCACGAGCAGCGGCACCTGCCACGCCCAGCCGCGGTCGGGGTCGCCGTAGAAGTGGAACTCGTCCATGACGACGACGTCCACGTCGGCGTCCGGCCCCTGCCGCAGGGCCAGGTTCGCCAGGATCTCGGCGGTGCAGCAGACGATCGGCGCGTCGGCGTTGACGCTCGAGTCACCGGTGACCATGCCGACGTTCTGCGCACCGAACAGCTCGACGAGCTGGAAGAACTTCTCGGACACCAGCGCCTTGATCGGCGCCGTGTAGTAGCTCCGCTTGCCCTCGGCGAGCGCCGCGAAGTGCGCGCCGGCCGCGACGAGCGACTTCCCGGTGCCGGTCGGCGTGCTCAGCACGACGTTCGCGCCGGAGACGAGCTCGATGACCGCTTCGTCCTGCGCCGGGTACAGCGGCCGGCCGCCCTCGGCGGCCCAGTCCGCGAAGGCCTCGTAGACCTCGTCGGGGTCGACGACGCCGTCCACCGCCGCCGGGATCGCGGCGACGAGCGGGGGCACGGTGGTGACGTCGGTCATGTGCCCATCCTCCCAGGTGCGCATGTGCCGGACGGGAGGCCCGGTGCGGCGCCGCCACGGGCCTCCCGTCCGCCCGGTCACCGACTCGGGCTCATTTCGATACGTGCGCATAGACTCGCGTCATGCGCGAACTCGGCTTCCTCTCCTTCGTCCCGAACCACGGTGGCACCGGGGGCGCCGCCGGCGCCCTCGAGGACGGGCTGCGCCTGTTCGAGACCGCCGAGTCGCTCGGCTACGGGACGGGCTGGGTGCGCGGACGGCACTTCGAGCCGTACCTGACGAGCCCGATGACCTTCTTCGCGGCCGCAGCGCAGCGCACCAGCAGCATCGCGTTCGGCACCGCCGTGCTCGGCATGCGCTACGAGGACCCGGTGCGCCTGGCCGAGGACGCCAGCACGGTCGACCTGCTGAGCGGCGGCCGGGTGCAGCTCGGCATCAGCACGGGCATCGCCGGGTACGGCCCGATCCTCGACCCGGTGTTCGGCACGGTCGACCGCAGCTTCCGCGACGAGGCCGAGGCGCGCGCCGCACGCCTGCTCGAGGTCCTGCAGGGTGAGCCCCTCGGCAGTGCCGGCAAGGGCTACGAGAGCATCCCCGCCGGGGCCGACCTGACCCTGCAGCCGCTCAGTCCGGGCCTGCGCGACCGCGTGTGGTGGGGCGGCGGCAGCATGGGCACGGCGGTCCGCACAGCCGAGAAGGGGCTCCTGCTGCACTGCTCGACCCTGAACACCGAGGACACCGGTGCGCCGTTCGCCCAGGCGCAGGCCGACCAGATCGCCGCCTACCGCGACCGCTTCGCCGAGCTCCACCCGCAGCGCGAGTCCAAGGTCGCCGTGGGCCGGATCGTCGTGCCGCTCCTCGACGACCACGACCGCGCCGTGCACCAGGAGTTCCTGACCGGCTACGCATCGGGCATGGACGACGAGGGCCGGCCGCTCTCGGGCACGCCACCGTTCCGGTTCAGCAAGGTCCTGTCCGGCGAGCCGGCCGCCATCGTCGACGCACTGCTCACCGACCCGGCTGTCACCGCCACCGACGAACTCGTCATCACCCTGCCGGCGAACGGCGACCGTGCGGCGCACGAGCGGATCCTGCGCATCGTGGCCGAGGAGATCGCACCCGCCCTGCGGGCCTGAGCACCGGCACCGCGGGCCTGATCACTGCGAGCCTGCCACCGAGAGTCAAGGGCATCCGGTGGGCTCTGGACGAGTTGGTGAGTCTCACAGAGCCCGACCGGATGACCATCTCGTCCCTGATCCGTACGAGATGGTGCACCCATCGTTCCACCTACCGAGCGGTTTGTCACACCGATCCGCGCACCCGGGACGTAGAAAGTTGACCAAGTGTCACTCGTTTTCCCGATGCGGGACGAAGTGCGTCAACCGGTTCACCGAGGCGGTTCCGCGCCGGAACGACGAATGCGTCCCCGCGCGGACGCGGGGACGCATTCTGGGACGCACCGGGGAGGCCAGGGCAACAACGGCCGGATCAGGAGACCGAGTCGCTCACCCAGCGACCCCGTAGTCGGTGCGTGCGCGGACGGTAACCAGCCGACTCGCGCAGAACGATGTTACTGAATGGAGTTGGGAGCTGCGCGGAAACCGGACGACTTCGTCACTCCAGTTCGAGGGACGCGGTTCCGGCGTCGTCGACGACCGAGGCGCCGACGTGCAGCGTGAAGGTCCCCGACTCGTACTGCCACGAGCCGTCCCAGTGGGCGAAGGCACGCGCCGGGACCTCGATCGAGACCTCCGTCGAGGCGCCCACGGCGAGCCGGACCGGGGCGAACCCGACCAGCCAGCGCACCGGGCGGTCGACCCCCGACTCCGCACGGGACGCGTAGACCTGCACGACGTGCTTGCCGGCGCGGTCTCCCGTGTTCGCGACGGTCGCCGTGACGATGACGGCGTCACCCTCGCGCACGGTCGGGGTCGTGGACACGCCCTCGATCGACCACGTGGTGTAGCCGAGGCCGTGCCCGAACGGGTACGCGGGCTCCGTGCCGGCCCGCAGCCAGGCTCGGTAGCCGACGTGGACACCCTCGTCGTAGGAGACCTTGCCGTCCACGGGGGTGACGTCGAGCACCGGGACGTCGGCCATCGCGACGGGCCACGTGGTGGGCAGGCGACCGCCGGGCTCCTGCGCCCCCGTCAGCACGTCGGCCAGGGCGTTGCCGTACTCCTGCCCGCCGAACCAGGTCAGCAGCACCGCGGCGACGTCGTTCCGCCACGGCATCTCGACCGGTGACCCGGCGTTGACGACGACGACCGTGTTCGGGTTCGCCGCGGCGACGGCGCACACCAGGTCGTCCTGGTGGCCGGGCAGTGCCAGCGAGGACCGGTCGTAGCCCTCGGACTCGACCTTCGAGTTCGTGCCGACCACGACGACCGCGACGTCCGCACCACGGGCTGCGTCCACCGCGGCCTCGATGAGCACGGCGGGGTCGTCGTCCGACGGCTCGGTGCCGAACTGGTACGCCAGCACCCCACCGAGCGTCTCGTCCTGCACGACGTCGTACTCGATGCGGATCGCGACCTGCTGCCCCGCCGTCACCTCGACCGGCACCGACCGCGCCGGCGGGTTGAGGAACGCGGCACCGAGCTGGTCACCCTCGAACGGCACGTCCTCGTCGAGCAGCAGCTCGCCGTCGATCCACATGCGTGACCGTCCGGCCGCACCGATGCCGAACCGCACGGTCCCGGTCGACTCCGCCGTGTAGGTGGTGGTGATGTCGAGCCGGTCGGCTTCGCGCGTCGGGGCGTCGCCGCCGAACCAGAACAACGCCGTCGCGCGGCGGTCCTCGACGAACAGCTCCTCGCCGTCCTTGACGAAGGCGATCCGGGCTCCGGGCTCCCCGGTGCCGGGGTTCGTGATGGTGGACAGCGGGAACTCTGCGATGCCCTCCTGCACGACGGCGCCGATCGCGTAGTCCACGCTCGCGCCGGGGAACGCTGAACGAATGCCGTCCAGCGGTGACACGACCTGCGACGGCACGACCGTGGCCGAGCCACCGCCCTGCGTGCGGGCCTGGTCGGCGTTGTGCCCGATCACCGCGATGCGTGACACGGCAGGGGCGTCGAGCGGCAGGACACCGGTGTTGCGGACCAGGACCGTGCCCTCGGCCTCGGCCTCGCGCACGAACGCGATGCCGTCCTCGACGTGTACGGGCGACGCGGCGACGGGCTCGAAGCCCTCGAGCGCGCCGACGCGGGCGGCCAGGGTCAGGATCCGGCGGACCTTGCGGTCGATCGCCGCCATCGGCACCTCGCCGGACTGCACGGCTGCGAGCAGCGGGCCCTCGCTCCACCACGGGTTCGGCCCGGGCATCGCGACGTCCTGCGACGCCTTCGCCGAGTCCACCGAACGCACACCGGTCCAGTCGGACACGACGATCCCGTCGAAGCCCCACTCCGAGTTGAGCGGGGTCTCGAGCAGGTCGCTCTCCGACGCCGTCACGCCGTTGATCGCGTTGTACGACGACATGATCGCCCAGGCGTGCGCCTCGGTCACGGCCTTCTCGAACGCGAGCAGGTACAGCTCGCGCAGGGCACGGTCCGACACCTCGGTCGACGCGGTGAAGCGGTCGGTCTCGTAGTCGTTCGCGATGTAGTGCTTCGGGGTCGCGGCGACACCGTTCTCCTGCACGCCGTCGACGTACGACGCGGCCAGGTCGCCGGTGAGCACCGGGTCCTCGCTGAACGCCTCGAAGTGCCGGCCACCGAGCGGGGACCGGTGCAGGTTGATGGTCGGGCCGAGCACGACGTCGACGCCCTTGCGGCGGGCCTCCACCGCGGCGGCGGCGCCGTAGCGCTTCGCGATCGCACGGTCCCACGACGCACTCAGCGCGGTCGCCGACGGCAGGTTCAGCGACGGGTCCCGCTCGTCCCACACCTCGCCGCGCACACCCGACGGACCGTCCGACATCAGGATGCGGCGCAGCCCGATCTTCTCGATGGGCCAGGTGGTCCAGAAGTCACGTCCGGTGAGCAGCTGCACCTTCTCGTCGGTGGTCAGCTGGCCGAGGAGCGCATCGATGCGCTCGGTCATCGGCGTCGCCGGACTGGAGGCAGTGCTCGCGTCGTTCACGGTGGTCACGGTGGTCGGTCCTCTCGTTCAGGGCCGCGGGGCGCCGCCTGGACAGCCGGGGCCTCGTCGCCCACACCCACCATCCACCGGGTTCGCCGCCCGCGCTGGCAGCTCCTGCACCGTACCACCCAAAACCAACCGTTGCTTGGTTTTCTGGGTCTCCTGTGGGCGGTACAGTCTGGCCATGGCACGACGGGGTTCGTACGCAAAGGGCATCGCGAAGCGCGAGGAGATCCTCACGGTCGCGCTGGACCTCGTGGCGTCGCAGGGCTTCCGGCGGACGAGCATCAAGGACATCGCCGACGCCGTCGAGCTGACCCAGGCCGGCCTGCTGCACTACTTCGACTCGAAGGACGAGCTCTGGGTCGAGATCCTCCGCCGCCGTGACGAGCTCGACCTCGCGCACGACTGGCAGGCCGCGGACCCGGCAGCCCTGCTCGCCGCGATCGTGCGGCACAACGCCGAGGTCCCGGGGCTGGTGCAGATGTTCGTCAACCTGTCCGCCGCGGCCGCCACCGACGCCGAGCACCCGGCGCACGAGTACTTCCGCGAGCGCTACGAACGCAGCCGCCGCGACCTGTCCGCCGACTTCCGCACCATGCAGCAGGACGGACGGCTGCGGTCCGACATCGACCCCGACGAGCTCACCAGCGTCCTGCTCGCGGTGTCCGACGGCATGCAGATCCAGTGGCTCTTCGACCCCACCCGCGACATGGCCGAGCACGTCGAACTCGTCGCCCGCCTCGCGATCGCCCAGGTCACCCCCACCGCCTGACGGGAGGCGCAGCGCACGTCCGCACCGAGCCTCCCGCCGGCCAAGTGGTCAGGGCAAGCGCACGGCAGCGAGTTCGTCCGCCGCGGTGCTCCACGCGCGGACCTGCGTCTTCGAGAGGGGTTCCTCCGGAGACATCGACCAATCTGAGATGTTCCGGCCCCGCATCTCCCGCGCGAGGTGGTCACGCACCGCTCGCTTCGAATCCGTCGACAAGGCCGCTCCGTAGTGCTCCGCACCAGGAACGTCGGCCAGTTCGGTCAGGTACGCCTGGCAGAACCAATCCGCTGCTTCGGCCCGCAGGTACGGGCTCTCGAGCGTGGCGTACCAGCGGCGGAAGAACTCGTCGTACGGGCCAGAGTCCTGCATGAACCCACCAGAAGCAAAGAGGAGTTCACGGACCCGCTGAGGGGTGAGCCCGCGGGCGGCTCGGACGGCATCACCGATCCTTCCCCCGTCGACGAGGCTCGCTATCTCGCTCATTTCACCCATCCATTGCTGATGTGACCGCCGGTCGACGTCCGAACGGTGATCGTCCGCCCGCTGTATCGCCACGTGTAGTCGATGTGGTCACGCGCCTTCGCTGAACGTCCGTTCGCGACAGCCCTGCTCATGAGGTCTGCGACCTTTGCACGTGTCGTACCACCCACGTACCGCCAGTTGTGCTTCCGCGCCATGATATGAGTCCACTTCGACGTTGTGAGGGACAGCGCGTACTTCTTCGCGGCGCTCTGGATCGCGGCCTTCGAGAACTGGCGGATGGCCATCTGGATACCCACACGAGCAAGCACCACCAGGATCAGCGGCAGAACCTGCGCTTCGGTGGCTGTCGTGTCGATGAAGTGCGTCTCACCTGTCGAGTCCGAGGTGAGGAGCGCGGAGAAGTTCTCGTCGTCGACGATCGCGAGGTCGCTGATCGAGTACGTGTCCTCGAGCGCATCCCCCTCTTGGGCAGTCTCAACGCTCACCGTGTCGATCACGTTGCCGTCGATCGCGACGACAGCCTCACCGTCCATCCCGAGTTCCGACTCGATCTGGGTGGAGACGGACGCCTCACCAGCAGGATTCCCTTCCGTCACCACGGAGATGTCGACGGCCGCCGCATCAGGATCACGGTCCACGGGTTCGGCAGACGCGGGCGCGACAAGGCTGAACACCATCACCGCCGTCACCAACACGCCGACGGGCGGTGTCCACTTGGAGAGCTTCATTGGTTCTTCCTTTCGGTACACCGCAGCACTGGAACGCCGCGGTCGTCTTTGACGCCACGACGCTGCGCATCGCGGAGCAAGTCATCGCGGGACACAGGCCACCCGGCACAACGGATCACCGCGGCGACGGCCGATGCGGCTGCGATGCTCGTCCCGGAGACCTCACCGCCAGAGCCGAGGTCGACGTCAACACCGAGTGCGCTGACGTCGCCGTCACGTGGCGACGTCGACGCCCGTGCCCCGGAGTGATCCACACTGGACACCGAGAGCACGGATTCGTGATCAGCGGGGAAGGACCTCGCACCGATCAATTCGTTTCGCATGCTGCTCACCACGAGGACGTCGTTGCGATCCGCGTTCCGCAAGGCAGCCCGAAGCGCGGCCGAGTCGAAGCGACTGCTCAGAGCGATCAACACGATGTCGGCTCCACTGCCGACGGCCCATTCCACGCCTTGGGCGATTGAGTCCGGAGTGGCGGGGTGATTCGGCGTCGCCACTCGTACGTCGAGAAGTGATGGGGTTCCCTCACCGAACTCGGCGAGAACTGCCGCCGCGAGCAGGTCAGCATGGCCATCAGGCGACTCGTCCGGAAGGTTCGGCGCGATCCAAGTTTGTGCTGCACCCGTTCGCCCGAGGGATGGCGTCATCCCGCCGTCCACGATCGCGATGGTCCGCTCGCTGGCTTCACCCGCCGGTGCCCACATCGGGTCGGACGAACAGCCGGCAAGGCTCGATGACAGCACGACCGCCGCAACGATCGTTCCTCGCCGAATCACGAAGCCCACACTGGCATATGAGCGTTGAAATTTGCAATGACAGATTGTGTCAGGTCCGGGGTACGGACAGGGCCTGGTCGCGTCAGGTGCGGCGGGGCAGGATGGTCGGTGCCCGCCAGGGTGTGTTCCGACGACGATGTGGAGTGACGCGATGACGCGTGTAGTGGTGACCGGTGGCAGCGGCAAGCTCGGACGAGCGGTGGTGCGCGACCTCGATGCGCACGGGTACGACGTGGTCCTGCTCGACCGTGTCCCCTCGCCCGACAAGCCCGAGCGTGTCCCGTTCGTGCGGATCGACCTGACCGACCACGGCCAGGTCCTGAACGCCCTGCTCGGCATCGACGACCGGTACGACCACGTCGACGCCGTCGTGCACCTCGCGGCGGTGCCGGCCCCGGGGCAGGTCCCCGACGTGGCCCTCATCACGAACAACGTGACCTCGTCGATCAACGTCTTCCACGCCGCCCGTGCCGCGAAGATCAAGAACGTCGTGTGGGCGTCGAGCGAGACCCTGCTCGGCATCCCGATGGGCGAGCACCACCCGCCCTACCTGCCGGTCGACGAGGAGTTCGCGGTCCGCCCGCAGTCGTCGTACTCCCTCGGCAAGGCGGTGGAAGAGGAGATGGCCCGCCACTTCACCCGCTGGGACCCGGAACTGAAGATGATCGGCCTGCGCTTCTCGAACGTGATGGACGAGACCGACTACCCGGCGTTCCCGTGGGACGCCACCCCCGAGGCGAAGACGTTCAACCTGTGGTCGTACATCGACTCCCGCGACGGGGCCCAGGCCGTCCGCCGGGCACTCGAGGCCGACCTCACCGGGTTCGAAGCGTTCGTCATCGCGAGCCCCGACACGGTGATGGACACCCCGACGATCGAGCTCGTCGAACGCTTCGTGCCGGACATCGAGCGCCGTGCGGACATCGACGGCGTCAGCTCGCTGCTGTCGTCGGAGAAGGCCCGCGAACTCCTCGGCTACACGCCCGAGCACAGCTGGCGCGACCATCGCGCCTGATCGTCAGGCGGCGGGGACGAGCAACCCGTCGAGCACCAGGTCGCGCGCCGCCGGCAGCAGGTCGGCGGCGAGCGCCTGCTCGTCCACGCCGGTGATCTGCGCGAGCGCGCCGGTGATCGCGGCGACGGACAGGTCGCCGTCGCACGCACCCACGAACGCCGCGAGTGCGGTGTCCGCGTCAACCCGGCGCCCGAGCCCGCCGCCCTGCACCAGGGTCATCACGGTGGGGTCGTCGTTGCCCGGCCAGTAGTACCGCTCCTCGGTGACGTCACCGGCCACCGACAGGTGGGCGGCAGCGAGCGCGGCATCGTCGTTCGCGGCGAGCCAGGCGGCCGCGTCGAGGACGCGGGCGACCGTCGCGCCGAGACCCGCGGGGTTGGAGCCGAGCGTCTCGGGGACGCGCTCGAACCGGCGGAGGCCGGACGGGCCTCCCGGCAGGGGTCGACGCACCACGACGTAGCCGAAACCGACGCCGGT
Organism: Curtobacterium sp. MCPF17_051; assembly: GCF_003234595.1. Classification (NCBI taxonomy): domain Bacteria; kingdom Bacillati; phylum Actinomycetota; class Actinomycetes; order Micrococcales; family Microbacteriaceae; genus Curtobacterium; species Curtobacterium sp. MCPF17_051. Next base: position 182,223 of record NZ_QKSE01000005.1, read on the forward strand.
GACGCGACGGTCCGCGAAGTCGTCGAGCCAGGCGCTCATCAGGGTGTCGAACTCGGCCGTGCCGGGCTTCGTCCCGCCGTCGCGGATCCAGGTCTCGGCGTAGGACGTCGGGTCCTGCCGCTCGCGCTCGATCACCCACACGTCGAGGTCGGTGTCGGCGAACCAGCCACGCACACGGTCCAGGCCGTCGATGCCCCAGTGGTACTCCCAGTTACCCAGGAGCTGAGCGGTGCCGCCGGGCTCCAGGTGGGCCTCGAGGCCGCGGAGCACCGTCTCGACCAGGGCGTCGCCGACCATGCCGCCGTCGCGGTACTCGTACGACGGGACGCCCTCGCGACGGGGCGTGATGACGAAGGGCGGGTTCGAGACGATCCGGTCGAAGCGCTCCCCCGCGACCGGCTCGAACAGCGAGCCGAACCGGAAGTCGATGCCGTCGATGCCGTTGAGTCGGGCGTTGAACCGGGCGATGTCGAGGGCACGGCGCGAGATGTCGGTGGCGACCACCTGGTCGGCGAAGCGCCGCGCGTGCATGGCCTGGATGCCGCACCCGGTGCCGAGGTCGAGCACCCGCTCGACCGGGACGGGCACCTGCAGGCCGCTCAGCGTCGTGGTGGCGCCGCCGATGCCGAGGACGTGCTCCTCGCTGATCGCGTGCCCGAGGGCGAGCTCGCCGAGGTCGGAGACGATCCACCAGCTGCCGGCGCCGAGGTCGTCGACGAAGGCGTAGGGGCGTAGGTCGACGGTGGGGTGCACGAGCACGTCGGCACCGCCGCCTTCGCCTTGGCCGTCGCTGCGCAGCAGACCCGCGGCGACGACGGCGTCGAGCCCGGCGGTCGGGAACGCCGCGGCGGCCTCGGCACGCGCCACCGGCAGGCCGAGCACGAACAGCGTCGCCAGGGTGCCGAGCGGCGTGGTCTCGCGGGCGGCGAGCGCACGGAGCGCGGCGACCCGCGAACCGCGGTGCAGCGATGCGGCGGCCTCGGCGCCCCACAGCGAGTCGAGCCGCTCGACGGTGAAGCCGGCCGCCGTCAGGTCCGCGGCGAGCGCCGTGGTGACAGCAGGGTCCGCGACGATCGACGGCAGCGTGTGCACGGCGTCCACGCCGGTGCCCGCGCCGGCGCTCACGACGCGATCCCCTCGCGCAGCAGCGCCGCGGGGACCTGCCAGTCGAGCACCAGGTCGAGGAGCCCGGGGAACCGCTGCTGCACGTCCTCGACGCGGACGCGGCTGACACGGGTCAGGCCCTCCAGGTGCTGCTCGAGCAGACCGGCCTCGCGCAGGACCCGGAAGTGGTGGGTCAGCGTGGACTTCGGCCGGTCGATGCCGACCCAGCCGCAGCTGCGCTCACCCCCGGCCGCGTCGACCAGGTAGCGGTGCAGGATCGCGAGCCGGATCGGATCGCTCAGGGCGTCCATCACGACCGGGAGGTCCATCTCGGCCACGGACGGCTGCGGCAGCCGTTCAGGAGCATCGACGTGCGCGGGCATGGACGGGACGCTACCACCGTTCGGCTTGCTGTACGACTTGCGTCGAACTGGTCGAGTGCGGTACGAATTCAGTCGTACTGCACGGAGATGGAAAGGGGTGCGCATGCACCAGTCAGCTCGTTCGGTCGCCGGGTTCTGGATCCTGGCGGCGATGCTCCTGGTCTCGGTCGCGTCGTCGGCCGTTCCGTCGCCCATCTACCCGGTCTACGCAGCCGAATGGCACCTCACCCCGCTCATGCTCACCGGGGTCTTCGCCATCTACGTCGCCGGCCTGCTGGCGAGTCTGCTCGTCGCGGGTCGCCTGTCCGACCACGTCGGCCGCAAGCCCGTGCTGGTCGTCGGTGGCCTGGGCGTGGCGCTGTCGCTCGGCCTGTTCGCGATGGCGGACGGGGTCGTCGCACTCATCGTCGACCGGATCGTGCAGGGCGTCTCGGTCGGGCTGCTCATCGGGGCTCTCGGCGCGGCCCTCATCGACAACTCCCTCGAACGCCACCCCACCATGGCCGGCGTGCTGAACGGCGTCATCCCGCCGATCGCCCTGGCCACCGGCGCGATGTCGAGCGGCGCACTGGTGCAGTGGGGTCCGGCGCCCGAGCAGCTCGTCTACCTGCTGTTCGGCGCGCTCCTCGTGCTGCTGGTGCTCGCGCTGTTCGTCGTCCCCGAGCAGGTGCAGCGCCGCCCCGGTGCACTCCGGTCCCTGCGCCCGACGATCAGCGTGCCGCGGTCCTCACGCCGGCTGTTCCGCGGCGTCGCCGGCTCGCTCGTCGCCAGCTGGGCCCTCGGCGGCATGTTCCTGTCGCTCGTCCCCTCGGCGCTCGGCACGGTGTTCGGCATCACGAACCACTTCGCCGCCGGTGCGCTCATCGCCGTGGTCACCGGCGTCGGCGCCCTGACCGGCCTGGCGATCCAGCGGATGGACACCCGTCGCGCGGTCCTGCTCGGGCTCGTCGCGCTCGTCCTCGGCCCGATCGTCACCGTGTCGTTCGTGTTCGCACACTCCCTGCCGGGCATGGTCGTCGGCAGCGCGATCGCCGGTGTCGGCTTCGGCGCCGGGTTCCAGGCGCCGCTGCGGATGCTGCTCGCCACCGCCGCCCCGACCCACCGCGCCGGACTGCTCTCCACGATCTACGTCGTCAGCTACCTGGCGTTCGGGGTGCCCTCGGTCATCGGCGGGCTGCTCGAGCCCTCGGTCGGTCTGGTCCCGGTGATCGCCGGGTACGGCGGCTTCATCGTGCTCGCCGCGGTCGTCGCCCTCGTGCTGCAGCTGTCGTCGACGGACGCCGCCGAGGTCGAGGAGCACGCCGCCGAGGTCATCGAGTGCACCGCGACGGGCTCGGTCCGGGTGGCATCCGCCGACTAGCGGGCTGTCCGCCTGGTGCGCGCACGCACCCCGACCGTCCGCGCCGCACCGGTGTGCGCAGCATCGACGTCGGCCTTGCCTCGGTCCGCGGCCTCGCGCAGGCGCTTCGGCCCGTGCCGCTTGGCCCAGTCCCAGAAGCGGTGCAGCTGCGCCCGGAGCCACGTGATGATCCTGTGGAAGAAGTGGAACTCGCTCGCCAGCACGGTGAGACCGATGAACACGACGAGCCACCCCGGGCCCGGCAGCGGCACCAGGATCAACCCGACGATGACGACGATCCCGCCGACGATGCCGACCAGCACCTTGTAGAGCAGGTGCACGTGCGGCCGCGCGTGGATCCACGTGCGCAGGCGGTGGAACCACTGAAAGCGCTGGCGCGGCGCGCCGTCGGCCCGGGCGTCGCCGGGTCGGTCGTTCGGGTCGCCGTCCATGCCGAAAACGTAGGGCGCGCGGCTGGGAATCAGCGGCGCAGGCGGTGGACGCGGGGTGCGCATGCCGGGAGGCACGGGGCCGGGGCAGGCCGCGCCTCCCGGCCGTCAGGCGGCACCGATCGCGTACCCCTCACGCGTGCGCGACGCACGTCGCCGCCCACGGGACGGCGGCAAGCCGGGCCTCCGGGATCGACTCACCGCCGACCGCGCAGCGGCCGTAGGTGCCGTCGTCGAGTCGTGCGAGCGCTGCGTCCACCTGGCGGATCCGCAGCCGGGCGCCGTCGCGGACCGCACCGAGCGAGCCGCGTTCCCAGGCCAGGGTCGCGCCCTCCGGGTCGTGCTCGTCGTCGGAGTTCGCGTCCTGCCGGGCGTCGCTGACGTCGCGCATGCTCCGCTCGACCGCAGCGAGCAGCCGTGCGTTGCGGACGCGTTCGGCCTCGAGCGCGGGGCGGGGGTCCTCCATGCCGGCCACGGTAGTCGCGGCGGAATGGCCCTGCCTCCGGATGCGTTCGCATGGACATGACGAAGATCGGGTTCCTGTCGTTCGGACACTGGCGTGACGTGCCGGGGTCGAAGGTACGCAGCGGGCGGGAGGCCCTGGTACAGGCGATCGACCTCGCCGTCGCAGCCGAGGAAGCCGGCGTCGACGGCGCCTACTTCCGCGTCCACCACTTCGCACCGCAGCAGGCCGCACCGTTCCCGCTGCTCTCCGCCATCGCCGCGAAGACCAGCCGGATCGAGATCGGCACCGGCGTCATCGACATGCGCTACGAGAACCCGCTCTACATGGCGGAAGAAGCCGCGGCCACCGACCTCATCTCGGGAGGGCGACTGCAGCTCGGTGTCTCGCGGGGATCACCCGAGACCGCCCTCGCCGGCTACCAGCAGTTCGGCTACGTGCCCGACGCCGCTGACGAGAACGGCGGTGACATGGCCCGTGCGCACACCGACGTGTTCCGCCGCGCGATCGCCGGCGAGCCGATGGCCCATGCCAATCCGCAGATGACCGGCTCGGTCGGGTCCCTGCCGATCTCCCCGCTGTCCGACTCGCTCGGCGACCGCATCTGGTGGGGCGCCGGCACCCGCGCCACCGCGGAGTGGACCGCCGAGCACGGCATGAACCTGATGTCCTCGACCCTGCTGACCGAGGACACCGGTGTGCCGTTCGACCAGCTGCAGGCCGAGCAGATCGAGCGCTTCCGCCGGGTGTGGTCCGAGTCGGGCTGGGACCGCGAACCGCGCGTCTCGGTCTCGCGCAGCATCATCCCGATCATCGACGACGAGTCGCGCCACTACTTCGGCGTGCGCGCGCAGGTCGAGGGGCAGGACCAGGTCGGGCACCTCGACGGCGGGCTGGCCCGGTTCGGCCGGTCCTACATCGGTGAGCCCGAGCATCTCGTCGCGGAACTCGCGGCCGACCAGGCCGTCCGGGCTGCCGACACCGTGCTCGTCACCGTGCCGAACCAGCTCGGCGTGGACTTCAACGCCCGGCTGCTCGCCGCCGTGCAGGACGTGTTCACCGAGGTCGACGCGGAGCCAGTCCCCGCCTGACCCCGGATCGGGATCGGGCTCGGGATCGGGCTCGGGCTCAGCCGTTCGGCCAGAGCAGCCGGAACCGCTCGCACACGACCGGCATGTCCGGCGCGAACCCGCGCGGGTTCTCCGAGTGTGCGCGCCAGAACGCCTCGTGCACGGTCCGCCAGTGCTCGAGCGTCCGGTCCCCTTCCCCCTCGGCCCAGGCGTGGTCCGCGCCGACCTGGTCGAACGGCACCACCCGGACCACCGTCGTCTCGATGACGGCACGGGGCGCACCGGAGCCGTCGGTCACGATGCCCAACTCGTCGGCTGCCGGCAGCGGGTCACCGGTCGCCTCGTAGTCCCAGAGCGACGACGCCGTGCCGACCTTGACCCCGTCGACCACGAGCTGCAGGAGCGCGTCCGCCTGCTCCGGGGTCGCGCCGAAGGACCACGCCTCCGGCACGGCCGTCGGGAGACTCGGACGCTCACGGCGTCGCGCGGTCCAGAAGTCGTCGAGCGTCGAGGGCACGCCCCGACCGTAGTGCACCGGCCCGGTCCCCCCTTGTGCTGACACCCGGCTGGGGACTGGGGCGAGGCCGACCGCGCTCCTAGGCTCGGGAGCGTCGATCCACCCCGCACCTCGAGGAGCAACCGTGACGCTGCCGGCCGCAGGCTGGTTCCCGGACCCGCAGGACGCCCGTCGTCTGCGCTGGTGGGACGGTCGCACCTGGGGCGCAGCCACGCGAGTCCCTGCGGCCGCCACGGAACCGGTCACGCCGATCGTCGTCGCTCCGGTGGGGCCGTCGTTCTCGGTGCAGACCGCGGCGATCCGGACGGACGCGTGGGCATCGGGCACCACCGGCGACCGTCGGCTCGGTGTGTTCACGGTGCTCGCGGTGCTGCTCGCCGTGGTCTCGGTCGTCGCGAACCCCTGGGGCCTGGCGGGACTGCTCGCGGTGGCCTGCGGCGTCATCGGCATCGTCCGTCCCGGGGCCGTCGGCGCCTGGGCGGTCCTGGCGCGGAGCGCTTCGGCGAGCGCGCTCGTCGTCGCGGTGACGACGACGGTCATCGCCGCGTCGGCCCAGTTCCAGCTGTTCTGAGCGCGCAGAGCGCGCCTACCGCCGCGCCCGAGGGTGCGCCGTCTGGTACACGTCCCGCAGCATGTCCGCCGTGACCATCGTGTAGATCTGCGTCGTCGCGACACTCGCGTGCCCGAGCAACTCCTGCACCACGCGCACATCAGCACCACCCTCGAGCAGGTGCGTCGCGAACGAGTGCCGGAACGTGTGCGGTGACACGTGCGCCTCCAGGTCGGCGGCAGCAGCGGCGGCCTGGATCACGAGCCAGGCGCTCTGCCGTGACAACCGCGCTCCACGGGCACCGAGGAACAGCGCCGGTGTGGAGGGCCCGCGCGCAGCGAACACCGGCCGTGCGCGCACCAGGTAGGCGTCGATCGCGGCCCGGGCGAAGCTGCCGAGCGGCACGATCCGCTGCTTGTTGCCCTTGCCGGTGACCTTCACGACGGAGAGCTCGCCGTCAGCGTCCGACAGCGTCGTCACGTCGTCGACCGACAGCCCCACCGCCTCGGAGATCCGCGCGCCGGTGGCGTAGAGCAGCTCGAGCAGGGCCTTGTCCCGCAGCTGGACGGGGTCGTCGGCGTCGACGGACACTGCCCCGAGCAGCCGTTCCATGTCCTCGACGGGGATCGCCTTCGGCAGCCGCATCGGGGCCTTCGGCGGCCGGACGGCGGTGCCGGGGTCGAGCGGAAGCCAGCCCTCCCCCGCGGCGAAGGCCGTGAACGAGCGCACCGAACTGAGCATCCGCGCGATCGACCGCGGTGCGAGCGGACCCGACGGCCGAGTCGCCAGGTGCTCGACGAACCCCGAGACATCTGCCCGTGCCAGGCGAGCGACGTCCTGCAGCACCGAGGAGCCCCCGGCCCGGTCCGCGCCGTCCGATTCGACCACCGGTGCGGACTCGAGCCAATCGGTGAACACGGCAAGGTCCCGCCGGTACGCGGACAACGTGTGCTGCGAGAGCCCCCGCTCGATCGCGACGTGCCGCAGGTAGGTCTCCACGGCACGGTCGAGGGGCATCACCTCAGCAGGCTAACCGGCGCGGGGCAACCCACCCGTCAGTGCAACGCCTCGTCCGGTGCGCCCACGCGGAACCCGGTGAACGTCACGGTCAGCCCGGCCCGCGTCGGCCCGGCGCACAGCAGCCCCGCGGACACGTCGGCGTCCGGGTCGAGGTACGCGACCCGGACGAGGCGGGACTCGTCACCCTCGGCCCACGCCCGGATCGTCACGGCGTCACCATCGCGGCTCGCGCGGACGGTCACCACCCGGCCCGTCCACTCCGGCACGGGCGACACCGACCAGTCCGAGAACCCATGCGTCACCACGGCGCCGAGCTGCGGCGCTCCGTCCGAGAACTCCACGCCGGCCTTGATCCAGGTCTGTTCGTCGACGCGCAGGAACACCCCGGCCTGGTCGAACTGCTCGGTGAAGCCGAGCACGAACGACGCCTCGACCGAGAACGGCCCGTCCGTCGGCTGCAGCAGCGCGTGCTCGGAGTCGTGCACGAACCCGTACGAGGTGCTCCGCCAGGCGTCACTGCCCTCGACCGCGGTGACGCGGAACACGTCGCCGTCGAACTCGGCGGCCTCCGGCTCGTGCGTCCACGTACCCGTGGCGACCAGGTCGCGCAGACCGTCGGCCGCGGACCCGCTCACTTGCCGCGCTGTTCGATGGCCTCGACGGCGAGCGTCGCGACGACGAGGGCCGAGTTGTTGAGCCGACCGCCCAGGATCCCCTCGAGCAGCTCCGCCCGCGGGACCCAGCGCGTCACGATGTCGGCCTCTTCCGCCTCGCGCTCGAACGCGGACTCGGTCGACCGGACACCGCGCGCCCGGTAGATCTGGATGAACTCGTCGCTGCCACCCGACGACGTGTTGTAGCGGACCAGGGGCTCCCACGTGTCGGCCTCGAGGTCGGCCTCCTCGCCCAGCTCGCGCTTGGCGGCCGTCAGGTGGTCCTCGCCCTCCATGTCGAGCAGACCCGCGGGCAGCTCCCAGTCGCGCAGCCGCACCGGGTGCCGGTACTGCTGGATGACCAGGACGCGGCCCTCGTCGTCCTCGGCGTACACGGCGACGGCACCCGTGTGGTCGATGTACTCGCGGACCATCGAGCCGCCGTTGTAGGCGACGGTGTCGCGGCGCACGTCCCAGACGGCTCCCTCGTACACGACGGTGGATTCGGTGACCTCGAAGGAGGCGGACTCGTCAGCGATCGGTGCGTCTGTCACGTCTCCATCCAAGCACGCGCGCACCTGACGCCCCCATCGGAACCAGGTTCCGGACACAGCACCGCGTCGTTCCGTGGTTCCGCGTCCGGAACCAGGTTCCGTGGCCGCGACCCAGGGACGGACGGGAGGCGCGGTGCCAGCTGGCACCGCGCCTCCCGTCCGATCATGAGACCGGCGCTTACGCGACCTGCTCCTCGGTCTGCGGGTCGAACAGGCTGGACGCCTCGTGGCGCTCGATCGCAGCCGCGACGAGCCCCGCGAACAGCGGGTGCGCATCGGTCGGACGCGAGCGGAGCTCCGGGTGCGCCTGCGTGGCGATGTAGAACGGGTGCACGTCGCGAGGGAGCTCGACGTACTCCACCAGCGTGCCGTCGGGCGACGTGCCCGAGAAGACGAGGCCGGCGTCCGCGATCTGCTCGCGGTACTTGTTGTTCACCTCGTAGCGGTGACGGTGCCGCTCGGAGGCCTCCGGCGCACCGTACAGCTCCGCCGCCAGCGAGCCCTCGGTGAACGACGCCGGGTACAGGCCCAGGCGCATCGTGCCGCCCAGGTCGCCACCGGCGATGATGTCCACCTGCTCCGCCATCGTCGCGATGACCGGGGTCGAGGTCTCCGGGTCGAACTCGGTGCTCGACGCGTCGGTCAGACCGACCTCGTGGCGGGCGTACTCGATGACCATGCACTGCAGGCCGAGGCACAGGCCGAGCGTCGGGATGCCCTGCTCACGCGCGAACTTCAGCGCGCCGAGCTTGCCCTCGATGCCGCGCACGCCGAACCCGCCGGGGATGCAGATGCCGTCGACGTCGCCGAGCTGCTTCGCCGCGCCCTCGGGCGTGGTGCAGTCGTCGGACACGACCCACTTCAGCGTCACCTTGGCGTCGTGCGCGAAGCCGCCCGCACGGAGCGCCTCGGTGACCGACAGGTAGGCGTCCGGCAGGTCGATGTACTTGCCGACCAGGGCGATCGTGACGGCCTTCTTCGGCTCGTGCACGGCCTTCAGCACCGGGGTCCACGCGGTCCAGTCGACTGGACCGGCATCGAGCTTGAGCGCGTCGACGATGACCTGGTCGAGGCCCTGGTTGTTCAGCAGCGTCGGCAGGTCGTAGATCGAGGGGACGTCGACGGCGTTCACCACGGCGTCCTCGTCCACGTCGCACATCAGCGCGATCTTGCGCTTGTTCGACTCCGACACCGGACGGTCGCTGCGCAGCACGAGCGCGTCGGGCTGGATGCCGATCGAGCGGAGCGCGGCGACGGAGTGCTGCGTCGGCTTGGTCTTCTGCTCACCCGAGGCGTTCATGAACGGCACCAGCGAGACGTGCACGAAGAACACGTTGTTGCGGCCGAGCTCGTGCCGCACCTGTCGGGCGGACTCGATGAACGGCTGCGACTCGATGTCGCCGACGGTGCCACCGACCTCGGTGATGATGACGTCGGGCTGCGGGTCGTTCTGCGCCTGCTCGCGCATCCGCCGCTTGATCTCGTCGGTGATGTGCGGGATGACCTGCACCGTGTCGCCGAGGTACTCGCCGCGACGCTCCTTGGCGATCACGGTCGAGTACACCTGACCGGTCGTGACGTTCGCGGCCTGCGACAGGTTGATGTCGAGGAAGCGCTCGTAGTGCCCGATGTCGAGGTCCGTCTCCGCACCGTCGTCGGTCACGAAGACCTCGCCGTGCTGGAACGGGTTCATGGTGCCCGGGTCCACGTTGAGGTACGGGTCGAGCTTCTGCATGACGACCTTGAGGCCGCGAGCCGTGAGCAGGTTGCCGAGGCTGGCCGCCGTCAGGCCCTTGCCGAGAGACGAGACGACCCCGCCGGTCACGAAGATCTGCTTCGTCACCTTCGGGGTCGAGATCGAAGAATTGGTACCGCCGCTGAGAGTGTCCGCCACGGGATTCCATCGTACGTCAGAACTGCCGGGAGGCGCGACCTCGGTTCGCCGTGGGCGTTGCGCGGGTGGGCGGCCGGGTCCTCGGGCCGTGGCCGGGTCCGGGTCCGGTCCCGGGGACAGTACCCGCGTGCCTGGTCGTCAGGCCCGCTGGCCGGCCACGTCGAGCAGCTCGCGTGCGTGCTCGATGCCACTGGCGCTGTCGCCGAGTCCGGAGAGCAGCCGTGCCATCTCCTGCAACCGGTCCTCGCCCTCGAGCCGGCGCACGCTCGACGACGTGACGGCCCCGCTGGCGTCCTTCACGACGTTGAGGTGGTTGTTCGCGAAGGCCGCGACCTGGGCCAGGTGCGTGACGACGATGACCTGCGTGCGCTCGGCGAGCTTCGCCAGCCGTCGGCCGATCTCGATCGCCGCCGCCCCACCGACACCGGCGTCGACCTCGTCGAAGACGAACGTCGGCACCGTGGTGCTGCCGGCCATGACGACCTCGATCGCGAGCATCACGCGGGACAGCTCACCGCCGGACGCACCCTTGCCGATCGGCCGGGGGTCGGTGCCGGAGTGCGGCTGGAGCAGGATCGTGACCTGGTCACGGCCGTGGCGGCGGTACTCGCCGGCGTCGGTGACCTCGACCACCAGGGTCGCACCACCCATCGCGAGGGTCTTCAGCTCAGCGGTCACGCGCTTCGCCAGGTCGGCCGCGGCCTTGGTGCGCGCCGTGGTGAGCGCGGCGGCGGCGGTCTCGAGCGCCTGCTCGTCCTGCTCGACCGACTGCTGCAACGCCGCGATCCGGTCGTCGTCGCCGTCGAGCTCGAGCAGCCGGTCGCTCGCGCGCTGTCCGTAGGCGATGACGTCGTCCACCGTCTCGCCGTACTTGCGGGTGAGGCCGGCCAGCAGGGCACGGCGTTCGTTGATGAGCTCGAGGTCGTGCCCGGCCTCGGGTTCCAGGGAACCGAGGTAGCTCGAGATGCTCGCCGAGGCCTCGGCCGCCTGGATCCCGAGCTCCGTGAGCTGCTCGAGCACCGGCTGCAGAGCACTGTCCGACGACACGACGCGCTCCACGGCACGGCGTGCGGACTCGACCAGGCCGACCACGTCGGAGACTCCGTCGAGGGACTCGCTGGACAACGCCTCGTGCGCCAGGGCCGCGGACAACCGGAGTTCCTCGAGGTTCCCCAGCCGTTCGGCGCGCTCGGCCAGCTCGACGTCCTCGCCGGGCTGCGGGTCGGCGGCCTCGATCTCGTCGGAGGCCGCGCGGATCCGCTCGGCCTCGGCCACCCGGTCGTCCCGGTCGCGGACCAGGACCTCGAGTTCACCGGCGTGCTGCTGCCAGGCGTCGTACGCGGCGACGTACCGGGCGAGGGCCTTCTCGAGCGAGGCTCCCCCGAACCCGTCGAGGGCGGCCCGCTGTGCCGTGGCCGAGGTCAGGCGGATCTGGTCCGACTGCCCGTGCACGGTGACGAGCTGGTCGGCGAGCTCGCCGAGCACCGCCACGGGCGCACTGCGACCGCCCACCGTGGCACGGCTGCGCCCCTCGGCGGAGACCGTGCGGGTGAGGATGAGTTCGCCGTCCTCCACGGTGCCGCCGGCGTCCTCGACGCGTTCGGCGACCGCGTCCTGCTCCGGGACGTGCCAGCGGCCTTCGACGACGGCGCTCGACGCACCGCGGCGCACCGAACCGGCATCGGCCCGCGCACCGAGCAGCAGCCCGAGCGCCGTGACGATCATGGTCTTGCCCGCACCGGTCTCCCCGGTGACGACGGTGAAGCCCGGCCCGAGTTCGAGCGTGGTCTCACCGATGACACCGAGGTCGCGGATCGCGATCTCCTCGATCATCGGTCGTCCTCCGTGCTCATCGATCGTCCTCCGGGCTCAACGGTCGTCCTCGTCGCTCTGGGGGCCGCGCCACCCGGCGACGGGCAGCTGGAACTTCGCGACCAGGCGGTCGGTGAACGGAGCGTCCTTGAGTCGGGCGACACGCACCGGATCGGGCGAACGCCGGACCTCGACACGGGCGCCCGGAGGCAGGTCGTGGGTCCGTCGGCCGTCGCACCAGAGGACACCGACGCCGCTCGTGCGCCGCAGGACCTCGATCGCGAGCGTGCAGTCCGGCCCGACGACGATCGGCCGGGCGAACAGGGCGTGGGCGCTCAGCGGCACCATGAGCAGCGCGTCGACGTCCGGCCACACGATGGGGCCACCGCCGGAGAACGAGTACGCCGTGGAGCCGGTCGGGGTCGACACGACGACGCCGTCGCAGCCGAAGGACGACAGCGGGCGGCCGTCGACCTCGGTCACGACCTCGAGCATCCGCTCCCGCGAGGCCTTCTCGATCGTGGCTTCGTTCAGCGCCCAGCTCGAGTAGACGATCTGGTTGCCCACGACCACGTCGACCTGCAGGGTGACGCGTTCCTCGACGTTGTACTCGCCGGACAGCGCGCGCTCGACCGTCTCGGACAGACCGTCACGCTCGCTCTCGGCCAGGAACCCGACGTGCCCGAGGTTCACCCCGATCAGCGGAGCGCCGGTGTTCCGCACGAGTTCCGCCGCGCGGAGGATCGTGCCGTCACCACCGAGCACGATGACGATCTCGAGCTGGTTCGGCTGGACGTCGACGCCGAGGATGTCGACCTTGCCGACCGACGCTTCGGCACGACGGATGTCGGCGTACTCGTCGAAGGGCATGACGGGCGTGAGACCGGCTGCGTGCAGGAGGTCACAGACCTCGACCGCAGCGTCGATCGAGTCACGGCGACCCGTGTGGGACACGAGCAGGATGTGCCGTTCGTCACTCATGAAGACCCTTCCGTGAGTTCGGTCGCCCGGACTCTCCATTCTGTCGGATTGCCCCCGACACCGCGCTGGAAGCGGGCCAGGTACTCGTGGTTGCCGTGTGTCCCGACGATCGGGGACGCGGCGAGCCCACTGGTGCCGAGGCCCAGGTCCCACGCCGCCCACAGCACGTTCATGAGCGCGTCGTTCCGCAGCCCGGCGTCGTGCACGATGCCCTCGCGCACACCGCCACGGCCCACTTCGAACTGGGGCTTCACCAGGAGCACGAACTCGTCCGCGGGGACGGCTTCGGCCAGCGCCGGCAGCACGAGTCGGAGCGAGATGAAGGACAGGTCCCCCACCACCAGGCTCGTCTCGGCGGCGGCGCCGTCGAGCGCCAGGTAGTCGGCGCGCGTGAGGTTCCGCGCGTTCGTCCCCTCGACCACGGCGACGCGTTCGTCGAGCGCGATGGTGGGGTGCAGCTGTCCGTGGCCCACGTCGAGCGCGATGACACGGCGCGCGCCGCGTGCGAGCAGCACCTGGGTGAACCCGCCGGTGCTCGCGCCCACGTCGAGCACGACCCGGTCGGCGGGGTCGACGTCGAACGCGTCGAGTGCGCCGACGAGCTTCCGGGCGGCGCGCGAGACCCATTCGTCCGCGGCGTCGACCTCGATGTTCGCGTCGGATGCGATCGGCGTCGACGGCTTCAGGACGGCACGGCCGCCCACGAGCACCCGGCCGTCCTGGATCAGCTTGCTGGCGACGGTCCGTGACCGTGCGAGCCCGCGTGCGGCCAGCAGGGCGTCGAGGCGGACCGGCGACGCGTCGTGCACGGCTCCGTCCGGCTCAGGCACTCGCGGAGCCGCCGCTCTCGAGCCGCGTCCGCAGCTCGTCGTGCAGGGCGGAGAAGGCTTCGGCACGGTCGGCGAGCGGCAGGGCCTCGGCCTCGGCTGTGCGCGCGGCGAAGGCGTCCTGCTGCTCGGGTTCGGCGGACGGCTGCTCGGGGTTCGGCACGTCCGACACGCTACTCGCCGCCGTACAGCTGCGGGTCCACGTCGAGGCCGTAGATGGCCAACCCGGACTCCCAGATGAGCGTCGAGCCGGCACGGAGCCGATCGATGTCCGTCCCGGCGTCGAGCACCCGGACGACGTGCCCGCGCATCGCCACCGTCGAGGTCCCGACGGTCACGTACCGGGTGCCGTCCTCGTCCTCGCGCCGCGCCGTCTCCGGGTAGGGCTGGGACAGCCCCCGGAGGTCTTCGAGCACGTACGTGGGACGCGAGCGCTGGTCGGCCGCGAGCACCTGCTTCGCCTTGTCGATGCCGGTGAGCACGAGCACGCTCGGGATCCCGGCGTCGTTCGCGCCCTTGATGTCGGTGTCCAGCCGGTCCCCGATGAACAGGGTCCGACCGCCGCCGAAGCGCTCGACCGCCGTGTCGAAGATCGGCCGCTCGGGCTTGCCGGCGACGACGGGCATCCTGCCGACTGCCTGGTGCACGGCGGACACGAGCGTGCCGTTGCCGGGTGCGATGCCCCGCTCGACCGGGATCGACCAGTCCATGTTCGTGGCCACCCACGGCACGTCAGGGTCGGCCAGGGCGAACGAGGCCTCGGCCAGTTCCTTCCAGCCGAGGTCCGGCGAGAAGCCCTGGATGACCGCGGCCGGGGAGTCCTCGGCACTCGAGGTGACCGTGAACCCGGCTGCCTCGACGATGCTCGACAGGCCGAGCCCGCCGGTGACCAGGACGGTCGATCCGGCCGGCACCAGGGTCGCGAGCAGCTGGACGCCGGCCTGCGACGAGGTGACGACGTCGCCCTCGGACACCTCGAGCCCGTAGCGCTCGAGGTGCTCGGCGACGTCGATCGGGCGGCGCGACGCGTTGTTCGTGATGTAGCCGACCCGCGCCGTGAGCGATGCCCGGGTCAGGGCTTCGACCGCGTGCGGGATGGCGTTGCGGCCGCGGTAGACGACGCCGTCGAGGTCGGTGAGGACCACGTCGACGCCGTCGGTCAAGGCCGCCGAGTGTTCAGTCGGCTGCGGAGCCGTCGACGTCGCGGGGGTTGTCGTCGTCGATCTCGCCGGGCTCGTCGGCTGCGGAGGTGTCGTCGTCGAGGTCGTCGAGGGCGGGTTCGTCATCGAGGTCGTCGGCGGATTCGTCGTCGCCGTCGAGTTCGTCGGTCGCGACGTCGTCGGCTCCGAGGTCATCGGCGTCGTCGTCTCCGGCGTCTCCGTGTTCTTCGACTTCGAGCGTTTCCTCGACCACATCAACTGTCTCCCAAGCGTTGTCGTCCGCGATTTCGGCGAGAGCCGCTGCCGCGCGGTCCACACGGGCCCACCACTCGTCGGCCTCGTCCTGTCGACCGAGCTCCTCGAGCGTGGCCGCGTAAGCACTGTAGAGCGCAGGGGACCACGTGTAGGCGGTGGACGGGTCCAGCTGTGGAATCTCCAGCTCACCGAGGGCCGCTGTGGGATTCCCGAGGTCGAGACGAGCGCCGGACATGGCGATCGCGAGCTCGACCTGCACCGGGGTCTCGAGGGCCGAGCGCTCGACCGAGCGACCGAGTTCGAGTGCCCGCTCCGGACGACCCAGGCCACGCTCGCAGTCCACCATCATCGGCAGCTGGTCGTTGCGACCCGAGATCCGACGGTAGGTGCGGAGTTCCCGGAGCGCGGTGGCGAAGTCGCCGAGGCGGTACGCGGTGATCGCCGCCGTCTCGCGGACGACACCGACACGACCGGCACGACGAGCAGCGCTCAGGGCGTGCTGGTTGGCCGTCTCGGGGTCGTCGTCGACGAAGAGCGCAGCTGCCACGAGGTGACGCGCAACCCAGTCGGCGTTGTCCTTGCTGAGGGTCTTCAGCTCCATCCGGGCCGCCGGGTCGAGGTCGCGCGCCTGGATCTCCTCGGGGATCTCCGGGTCGTCGTGGCGCGGACGGATCGACTTCGTGCCGTACGGGTCGCGGTCTTCCCAGTCGTCGCGCGCGGCCTCACCGAAGCGGGCGCCGGAGTGACGGCTGCCGTCCCCGAAACGACGACGTTCATCACCGCCGTCGCGACCCGGGCGGTCCGACGAACCGCCGCGGAACGGACGGTCGGAGGAACCACCACGGTACGGGCGGTCGCCGTCTCGGGCGGGACGGTCCGAACCACCACGGTACGGGCGGTCCCCGTCACGAGCCGGACGGTCCGAACCACCACGGTACGGGCGGTCGCCGTCACGAGCCGGACGGTCCGAACCACCACGGAACGGACGGTCGCCGTCACGAGCCGGACGGTCAGAGCCACCACGGAACGGGCGGTCGCCATCACGAGCCGGACGGTCCGAGCCAGCACGGAACGGACGGTCCCCATCACGACGCGGACGGTCGGAGCCGCCTTGGAAGGGTCGGTCGCCGTCACGGCGCGGCCGGTCAGAGGATCCGCCACGGTAGGGACGATCACCGTCTCGAGCGGGACGTTCGGACGATCCACCACGGTACGGACGATCGCCATCACGAGCGGGACGGTCCGAACCACCGCGGTACGGGCGGTCGCCATCACGAGCGGGACGGTCCGAGGAGCCGCCACGGAACGGACGGTCCCCATCACGACGCGGACGGTCGGATCCGCCCTGGAACGGTCGGTCGCCGTCACGGCGCGGCCGGTCCGAGCCACCACCACGGAACGGACGATCACCGTCACGAGCCGGGCGGTCCGAGCCACCACGGTGAGGACGATCGCCATCGCGCCGCGGACGATCGGCACCGCGCGGACCATCGCCGCGCGGCGGCCGACCGGAGTGCCCACGGTCGCCCTGCCACGACGGACGGTCGTTCCGGTCGCCGGATCGGAACGGACGATCGCCGTCGCGACGCGGCGCGCTGTCCCGTCGGGGTGTGCCGTCACGGAACGGACGGTCTCCACCCTGCGGACGATCACGACGGTCACCTTCACGGCGCTCGAACTCGCGAGGTCCCGACGACCAACGACCATCGCTCTGGCCGCCCCGCCGCGGAGCGCCGTCGCGACGGGGGAACCGGTCGCCGTCCCGTCGGGGTCGATCTCCGCGGTCCCCGTCGTTCCGCCGCTGATCGTCGTCGTTCGCCACCGTTGCTCCTCATCGCGTGCCCGGTGCAGTGCCTCGGGCGTTCGTCCGCTGTGTCGTTGTGTTGGGTGCCGCGTCGGTCGCCCGACGTCGGCTTCCAGTCCATCACGAACCGGAGCCGGCGTCGAGCGAACGGCGGCAGAAACAGAAATGGCCACCGGCCCCGACCGAGAACGAGGGCTTCCCCTGCGAATTCTCGATGGAGGGCCGATGGCCACATCTTTCATACGTTAAGTCCGGCGGCGTCCTACTCTCCCACAAGGTCCCCCTTGCAGTACCATCGGCGCTGAGAGGCTTAGCTTCCGGGTTCGGAATGTGACCGGGCGTTTCCCTCTCG
>NZ_QKSE01000006.1:0-179993 GCF_003234595.1 Curtobacterium sp. MCPF17_051
CAAAAGGAATTGCTTCATGACCCGATCGGCAAACCGACCAGGCACGAGGTCAATCAATAAATTGGCATTGACAATGTGCACGCTGTTGAGTTCTCAAGGACCAGACGCACTTGCTCCTCGGCTCGAGTTCGAGCTTCAGCCACAAGGCTTGTGTTCTTGGCTTGCCACCGGTTGTTCGTCGGACCCGGAGGTCCAGTGGCTCATCCCGAGGGGAGAGAACCGGTGGGCTTGTCATCCTAGGCGTCGAAGCGATCCGGCGCAAGGCCCGATCTGAACTTCAGTGGAGGATGGTCCCGCTTGAGGGCCGACGTGCTCTGGGCTTTCGCTCCAGCCGCTCCGCCGCACCTTTGGGGTGACGAGTAAGAACTATACGCAGCCCTGAGCGAGTGCGCCAAGCCAGCTCCCATCCCGGGCGTGTCGCTTTGTACAACACACGTCGCCCGGACGCAGCGATGCCCGGTTCCACAGGGGAACCGGGCATCGCAGGGGGTCAGGCAACGGGGTCAGGCGAGCGTCACGCCGGCGAGGGTCTTCTTGCCACGACGCAGCACGAGCACTCCCCCGGGCAGGGCGAGGTCGGACAGCGGGGCGGCCGGGTCTTCGGCCCGGACGTTGTTCACGTAGACACCGCCCTGGTCGATCGCGCGGCGGGCTTCACCGAGGGACTTCACGAGCTCGGTCTCCACCAGTGCACGCGCGACGTCCGCTCCGCGCTCGAGTGTCACGGATCCGGGCAGCTCGGCGATCGCCGATCGCAGGGTCTCCGCGTCCAGGGCACCGAGGTCACCGTTGCCGAACAGCGCCGCTGCGGCGTCGATCGCTGCCCGTGTCGCCGCCACCCCGTGCACGAGCGAGGTGACCTCGAACGCCAGGGTCCGCTGGGCCTCTCGCCGGAAGGGTTCGTCGGCGACGGCCTGCGCGAGCCGCTCGATCTCGGCCCGCGTCAGGAACGTGAACTCCCGCAGTCGGGCGATCACGTCGGCGTCCGCCGTGTTGAGCCAGAACTGGTACAGCGCGTAGGGCGAGGTCATCTCGGCATCGAGCCAGATCGCGTTGCCCTCGCTCTTGCCGAACTTCGTGCCGTCGGAGTTCGTGATGAGCGGGGTCCCGAGGGCGTGCACCGTGGCACCTTCGGCACGACGGATGAGCTCCGTACCGGAGGTCAGGTTGCCCCACTGGTCCGAGCCGCCGGTCTGCAGCGTGCACCCGTACTGCCGCCAGAGTTCGCGGTAGTCGAGCCCCTGCAGGATCTGGTAGCTGAACTCGGTGTAGCTGATCCCCGCATCGGAGTTCAGCCGCGCGGCCACAGCGTCCTTCTTGAGCATCGAGTTGACCCGGAAGTACTTGCCGACGTCTCGCAGGAAGTCGATCGCGGACAACGGGGCGGTCCAGTCGAGGTTGTTCACCAGGCGGACGCCGTTGTCGCCGTCCGGACTGAGGAACCGGGACACCTGTGCCTGCAGCCGGGACACCCACTCCGCCACGGTCTCCGGCGTGTTCAGTGTTCGCTCGGCCGTGGGACGGGGATCGCCGATCAGACCGGTCGACCCACCCACCAACGCGAGCGGCTTGTGCCCGGCGAGCTGCAGCCGCCGCATGGTCAGGAGCTGCAGGAGGTTGCCGCAGTGCAGCGACGGCGCCGTCGGGTCGAAGCCGCAGTAGTACGTGATCGGCTCACCGTCGAGGGCCTCTTTCAGCGCGGTCTCGTCGGTCGAGACCTGCACCAGACCGCGCCACTGCAGTTCGTCCCACACCGAGTCGAAGGCCGGGTCGTTCTGCTGGCGCGTCAGGACGTCTTGAGCGGTATCACTGGACACCCCGCCATCGTAGCGGCGACGGACGTCCGGCAGGCGCGGCAGCCGGGAGGCCCGTGGCCGGGTTCACGAGTCCAGCGCGCCCTTGTGCCGTCGGTACGTCGAGACCGTGGGGTCGCCCGTCAGCCAGAAGCGCCAGGGGTACCGCACCCCGCCGGCGATGCCGCCGACGCCGGTGCGCGGGCCTCGGGAGATCCGTGGGACCGCAGCGCCCGCGGGCGGACCGGCCAGGGTCTCGGACAGGAGCTCGTCGATCACGTGGGCCGGTCCGGCGGAGGCGAGCCGGGCCTCCAGGCCGGCGGCCAGGGTGAGCACGAACGGACCGGACCCGTCGAGGAGTGACGTGCCGTCGTCCTGCCCGAGGACCGCTCCGAGCGCACCACCGAGGTTGCCGGGCCCGCGTGCCAACGCGACGTCCGCGACCTTCGAACCGCGACGCGCTCGCGCGACGTCCAGGCCCTCGACGACCTGCGCACCGCGCAGCAGGGAGCCCGACGAGGTGCCGGTCGGCCCGCTCACCACGTTGACGCAGGTGTGGATGCCGTACGAGCGGTAGGCGTACAGCGTGCCGGGCGGACCGAAGAGGTGGCGGTTGCGCTCCGTCATCCCCCGGTGACCGTGGGATCCGGGGTCGGTGGGGCCGGAGTAGGCCTCGACCTCGGTGATGCGGAGCGCCACGCCACGCCCTGCGATCGTCGCACCGAGCAGGGCCGGCGCGATGATCGGGGCGGGCTCGGCGAGCAGCGCGGCGATCCCACGGCTCATCGCGAGAAGGGCGCGCCCTCGGCCAGGTCGCGGACGCGGCGGGTGACGGACGCGAGCTGCTCGGCGACCCGGTCGGGTGCGGTGCCACCGACTCCGGACCGCGATGCGACGCTGCCCTCGATGGTCAGGACGGAACGGACGTCGGGCGTGAGGTGCTCGGACACCGACCGGTACTCGTCGTCGGTCGGCTCGTCGAGTTCGATGCCGCGCTCCTCGCAGTACCGGACGAGCGCGCCGGAGACCTCGTGCGCATCCCGGAACGGGACGCCCTGACGAACCAGCCACTCGGCGACGTCCGTCGCGAGCGAGAAGCCCTGCGGCGCGAGCTCGGCCATCCGGTCGGTGTCGAAGGTCAGGGTCGCGATCATGCCGGTGAACGCGGGCAACAGGACCTCGAGCGTGGCGACGGAGTCGAAGACCGGCTCCTTGTCCTCCTGCAGGTCGCGGTTGTACGCCAGCGGCAGTCCCTTGAGGGTCGCGAGGAGCCCGGTCAGGTTGCCGATCAGGCGCCCCGACTTGCCTCGTGCGAGCTCGGCGATGTCCGGGTTCTTCTTCTGCGGCATGATGCTCGAGCCGGTCGAGAACGCGTCGTGGAGCCGGACGAAGCCGAACTCCTTCGTGTTCCAGAGGATGATCTCCTCGGACAGGCGCGAGACGTCGATGCCGATCTGCGCGAGGACGAACGCGAACTCGGCGACGACGTCACGAGCTGCCGTGGCGTCGATCGAGTTGTCCGCCGGACGGTCGAAGCCGAGCTCCGCGGCGATCGCGGCGGGGTCGAGGCCGAGGGAACTGCCCGCCAGCGCACCGGCACCGTACGGGCTGACGCTCGCGCGGCCGGCCCAGTCGCGGAGGCGCTCGAGGTCGCGGACGAGCGGCCAGGCGTGCGCGAGCAGGTGGTGGGCCAGGAGCACGGGCTGTGCGTGCTGCAGGTGCGTGCGCCCCGGCATGATCGCGGCCGGGTGCTCGGTGGCCTGCTGGGTGATCGCGTCGACGAGGTCGATCACGAGCCGGCCGATGCGCCGCCCGTGGTCGAGCATGTGCATGCGACCGAGGGTGGCGATCTGGTCGTTGCGGCTGCGACCCGCGCGGAGCTTGCCGCCGAGCTCGGGACCGAGGTCGGCGATGAGCAGGCGTTCGAGAGCGCCGTGCACGTCCTCGTCGGAGTCGTCGGGCTGCAGTGCGCCGTCGGCGTGCGCCGCTTCGAGCCGGTCGAGGCCGGCGAGCATGCGTTCGAGCTCGTCGGCGGTCAGGTAGCCCGCGGTGTGCAGCGCTCGGGCATGAGCACGTGACCCCGCGATGTCGTAGGGCGCGAGCTGCCAGTCGAAGTGCGTCGACTTCGAGAGCGCGGCGAGGGCCGCACTCGGGCCGTCGGCGAAGCGGCCGCCCCAGAGGGCGCCGGTGTTGGTGGCGTCGGTCTTCTCGTCGGTCATGTCGTCCTGCGTCGTTTCGTCGGTACTGGGCGGGCCGGGGGCTGGGGCCGCGGGCCGTTGGTCGGTGCGCTGCGGCTGTCGGTCAGTTCGCCGCGTCGCGGCGGGCGGAGATCTTGCTGGGCAGTGACCAGAGCTCGATGAACCCCCTGGACACGGACTGGTCGAACGCGTCACCGGTGTCCGACGTCGCCAGGTCGAAGTCGTAGAGGCTCTGCTCCGACCGGCGGCCCGTCACGGTGGCACGCCCGCCCTGCAGCCGCAACCGGACGTCGCCGGAGACGTGCTGCTGGGTGTGCTCGACGAAGGCGTCGAGGCTGCGCTTGAGTCCGCCGAACCACAGTCCGTCGTAGACCAGGTCGGCCCACTCGGACTCGACGCCACGTTTGAACCGGGCGACGTCGCGCTCGAGGGTGAGGCTCTCGAGCTCCTCGTGCGCGGCGATGAGCGCGATCGCTGCCGGCGCCTCGTAGACCTCGCGCGACTTGATGCCGACGACCCGGTCCTCGACGACGTCGATGCGCCCGACCCCGTGCTTGCCGGCGACGGCGTTGAGCTCCTGCACCATGCGCAGCACGCTGAACCGCTGCCCGTCGAGGGCGACCGGGACACCGCGGTCGAAGGTGATCGTGACCTCGTCGGCCTGCTGCGGGAGCGCCGGGTCCTGCGTGGCCGCGTAGAGGTCGGCGGCGGGGGCGTTCCACGGGTCCTCGAGGAGCCCGGTCTCGACGGCTCGGCCCCAGACGTTCTGGTCGACCGACCACGGCTCCCGTTCCGATTGCTGGATCGGCAGCCGGTGCTCCTGCGCGTACGCGATGGCGCGGTCGCGGGTCAGCGCGAGGTCCCGCACCGGGGCGACGGTCCGCAGGTCCGGTGCGATCGCCGCGACTGCTGCCTCGAAGCGGACCTGGTCGTTGCCCTTGCCGGTGGAGCCGTGCGCAACACTGTCGGCACCGAGTTGCTTCGCCGTCAGCGCGAGGTGCTTCGCGATGAGCGGGCGGCTCAGTGCCGAGACGAGCGGGTACCGCTTCTGGTAGAGCGCGTTGGCCCGGAGCGCCGGCACGATGTACTCGTCGGCGAACTCGTCCTTGGCGTCGACGACGAGTGACTCGACGGCGCCGCAGTCGAGCGCACGCTGCCGGACCGCCTCGAGGTCCTCTCCGCCCTGGCCGACGTCGACCACGAGTGCGACGACGTCCTTGCCGGTGGCGTCGCGCAGCCAGCCGATCCCGACGGAGGTGTCGAGACCGCCGGAGTACGCGAGGACGACGCGGTCAGCCACTGGTGTTTGGTCCGTCGGCTAGTCGTTGGCGAGCAGCCAGGCCAGCAGCGCCTTCTGGGCGTGCAGACGGTTCTCCGCCTCGTCCCAGATGATGCTGCGCGGGCCGTCGATGACGTCAGCGGTCACTTCGAACCCACGGTCGGCCGGCAGGCAGTGCATGAAGACGGCGTCGTCGGCGGCGTGCGCCATGAGCGCGTCGTCGACGCGGTACCCCGCGAAGGTGTCGAGACGCGACTGCTTCTCGGACTCCTTGCCCATCGACACCCAGGTGTCGGTGACGACCACGTCGGCACCCGCGACCGCGGCCACCGGGTCGGTCACCACGAGGACGGATCCGCCCGTCACGGCGGCGCGTTCCTCGGCGTCGGTGACGACCTGCGCCGAAGGGGAGAACTCGGCAGGGGCGGCGACGCGGACGTGCATGCCCGCCGTCGCCCCCGCGAGCAGGTACGACTGCGCCATGTTGCTCGCGCCGTCGCCGATGAACGCCACGGTCTGCCCGGCGAGGGCACCGCGGTGCTCACGGATGGTGAGCAGGTCGGCGAGGAGCTGGCAGGGGTGGAAGTCGTCGGACAGCGCGTTGACGACGGGGACCGTCGTGCCGGCGGCCATCTCCTCGAGCCCGGCCTGACCGTAGGTGCGCCACACGATCGCCGACACCATGCGCTCGAGCACACGGGCGGTGTCCGACGGGGTCTCCTTGCCGCCGAGCTGGCTGTTGGCCGTCGAGATGATCAGCGGGCTACCGCCGAGGTCGGAGATGCCGACGTGGAAGGACACCCGGGTACGGGTCGACGACTTGTCGAAGATCACCGCGACGCTCTGCGGACCGGCCAGCGGCTTCTCCGCCCAGCGGTCGGCCTTCATGCGGTCGGCGATGTCGAGGATCGCGGACTGCTCGACCTGGCTCAGGTCGTCGTCGCGGAGGAAGTGGCGGGTCATGCGGTGGGCTCCTGCGCTGCGGCGACGGCCGCGAGGCTCTGGGCGAGGATCGACAGGAACTCGTCGATCTCGGCGTCGGACACGATGAGCGGCGGCGCGATGCGCAGGCTCGACTCGTTGGGGGCGTTGATGATGAGGCCACGCTCGAGGGCGGCTGCGTTGACGGCCGGACCGATCGGACCGGTCAGACCGACGCCGATGAGCAGGCCGGTGCCACGGACCTCTTCCACCAGCGGGGAACCGATGGCGCGGATGCCGTCACGGATCCGCTCGCCCTTGACCACTGCGCCGGCGACGAGGTCGGCGCGCTCGATCTCCTCGAGCACCGCGTTGGCGACGCGGGTGCCGAGCGGGTTGCCGCCGAAGGTCGAACCGTGCTGCCCGGCCGAGAACAGGTCGGACGCCCAGCCGAACGTGACGAGGGCGCCGATGGGGAAACCACCGGCGATGCCCTTGGCGACGGTGATGGCGTCCGGCGTCACACCGTGGCCCTGGAACGCGAACCAGTTGCCCGTCCGGCCGACACCCGTCTGGATCTCGTCGAGGATCAGCAGTGCGCCGTGCTCCGCGGTCAGTCGGCGTGCCGCCAGCAGGAAGCCCTCTGGCAGGTCGACCACGCCGGCCTCGCCCTTGATGGGTTCGAGGATCAGGGCGGCGACGGAGTCGTCGATCGACGCTTCGAGCGCCTCGATCGAGGTGTCGATGTGCTCGACACCCGGGATCATCGGCAGGAAGTCCTGCTGCAGCGCGGGTTTGCCGGTGAGCGCGAGCGCGCCCATGGTGCGGCCGTGGAAGCCCTGCTTGAGCGCGAGGATCCGGGTCTTGGTGCCGTCTGCACCCTTGTTGAGGCGGGCCAGCTTGAACGCGGCCTCGTTCGCTTCGGCGCCGGAGTTGCCGAAGTACACGCGGCCCGCGTCGCCCGCGCCGGTGATGCGCTTGAGGCGCTCGGCGAGTTCGAGCTGCGGCGGGGTGGCGAAGTAGTTCGACACGTGCACGAGCTTCGCGGCCTGGTCGGCGATGGCCTCGACGAGGGCGGGGTGCGCGTGGCCGAGCGAGTTCACCGCGATGCCGGCGAGGAAGTCGAGGTACTCGTTGCCCTCGACGTCCCAGACGCGGCATCCCTGGCCACGCTCGAGCATGATCTTCGGCGGGGTCAGGGATCGCATGAGCGACGCCCCGAACCGGTCGTTCCAGGTCTCGGTCTGCGTCTCGGTGCTCACTGCTGGTGTCCCTTCTCGTCCGTACCCGCCACGTGCTGGCCGGTACTGCTGTCGATCGACGGCGACGCCACGCGACGGCCGATCTCGGCGTGGGTCATCTGGTTCTCGGTTCGTCGGCTCGGGTCCGGGATCACCTCGGTGCCCGCACCCCGCAGGGTGAAGACCTCGAGCAGGATCGAGTGCGGGATCCGGCCGTCGATGATCGTCGCACCGCCGACCCCGCCGACCACGGCGTCGAGGCACGCGGTCATCTTGGGGATCATCCCCGACTCGAGGCTCGGCAGGAGCTCGCGGAGCTCGTCGACCGCGATGAGGTCGACGATCGAGTCACGGTCGGGCCAGTTGCGGTACAGCCCGGGGACGTCGGTGAGCATCATGAGCTTCGAGGCCCGGAGCGCGATCGCCAGGGCACCCGCCGCAGCGTCCGCGTTCACGTTGAGTGCCTGGTCGGGGTGCGCGTCGTCGATCGCGATGCTCGAGACGACCGGGATCCGGCCGGCCTCGATCGCGGCGAGCACGCCGGACGGGTCGACGTGGGTGATGTCCCCGACGTGGCCGAGGTCGTACTCCTGCCCGTCGACGACGACGCCCTTCTTCTCGCCGGTGAACAACGAGCCGCCGTCGCCGAACACGCCGACGGCCAGGCCCTCGCCGTGTTCGTTCACCAGGTCGACGATCTCGCGGTTGACCTCGCCGGCCAGGACGTCGCGGACGACCGTGATCGCCTCGGTCGTCGTGACGCGGTAGCCGCCGCGGAACTCGGACTCGATGCCCTGTTCCTTGAGGGCGGCGGAGATCTGCGGACCCCCGCCGTGCACGACGACCGGGTGCAGGCCGGCGTAGCGCAGGTAGACCATGTCCTCGGCGAAGGCGCGCTTCAGGTCCTCGTTCACCATGGCGTTGCCGCCGAACTTGACCACGACGACCTTGCCCGAGAAGCGCTTGAGCCAGGGCAGCGACTCGATGAGCGTCGCGGCCTTCACCGCGGCGAACTCGTGTTCTTCTTCCTTCGTGAGGGGCGTGCCGGCCCCGTTCGTGTCGGCCGCCATCAGCTGGAGTACGCGCTGTTCTCGTGCACGTAGTCGTGCGTGAGGTCGTTGGTCAGGATCGTGGCCGAGTGCGCGCCGACACCGAGGTCGATGCGCACGTGGGTGTCACGCGGGGTCAGGTCGACGGAGTCGCTCGGCTCGTCGGGTGCGCCCGCATGGCAGACCCGGACGCCGTTCATGCTGACGTCCACCGCGTACGGGTCGAACTCGGCGTCGGTGGTGCCGATCGCTGCGAGCACCCGTCCCCAGTTCGGGTCGTTGCCGAAGACGGCCGCCTTGAACAGGTTGTTCCTGGCGACGCTCCGACCGACGGTCACGGCGTCCTCCTCGGTCGCGGCGTGCACGACCTCGATCGCGATGTCGTGGCTCGCGCCCTCGGCGTCCTGCTGCAGCTGGCGGGCCAGGTCGGCACAGACCGCGGTCAGGGCCTCCTGGAAGTCACCGACCTCGGGCGTCACGCCGCTCGCACCCGACGACAGCAGGACGACGGTGTCGTTCGTGGACATGCACCCGTCGGAGTCGACCCGGTCGAACGTGATGCGGGTGGCGGCGCGGAGCGCCTGGTCGAGCTGGTCCGGCGTCTGCACGGCGTCGGTCGTGATGACGACGAGCATCGTCGCGAGACCCGGGGCGAGCATCCCAGCGCCCTTGGCCATGCCGCCGACGGTCCAACCGTCCTCGGTCACGACGGACTGCTTGGCCTTCGTGTCCGTCGTCATGATCGCGGTCGCCGCATCGGGACCGCCGTCGTCGCTGAGTGCCGCACTCGCCAGGTCGACGCCACGGAGCACGTTGTCGCGGAAGCTCTGGTCGCCCACACCGATGAGCCCGGTGGAGCAGACGACGACGTCGCCGGCTCCGATCCCGAGGGCGTCGCCCACGGCTTCGGCCGTCAGGTGCGTCGTCTGGAAGCCGAACGGGCCGGTGAAGCAGTTCGCGCCGCCGGAGTTCAGGACGACGGCACGGGCGACGCCGTCACCGACGACCTGGCGGGACCAGATGACGGGGTGGGCCTGGGCTCGGTTGCTGGTGAAGACGGCGGCCACGGCCGCGTCGGGGCCGTCGTTGACGACGAGGGCCACGTCCGGCTTGCCGCTCGTCTTCAGGCCGGCGGTGACACCGGCGGCGCGGAAGCCCGCTGCCGCGGTGACGCCCTGGAGGCCCGGCTCGGTCTGGGTGGTCGTGCCTGCGTCGGTCACGGTGCGACTCCGTCCACGCTGAGGCCCGTGGTCTCGGGGAGACCGAGGGCGATGTTCGCCGACTGGACGGCGGCGCCCGCCGTGCCCTTGGCGAGGTTGTCGAGCGCGGTCACCGCGACGACGCGGCCGGCGGCCTCGTCGACGGCGATGCCGACGAGCGCGGTGTTCGCACCGATCGTGTCCGCGACCCGGGGGAACTCGCCCTCGGGCAGCAGGTGGACGAAGGGCTCGTCGGCGTACGCCTGTTCCCAGGCGAGCCGGACGTCGCGTGCGCTGACGCCTGGCGAGAGCTTCGCGGTGGTGGTCGCCAGGATCCCCCGCGACATCGGGACCAGGACCGGCGTGAACGAGATCGTCACGTCGGAGGCTCCCGCGACCTGCAGGTTCTGCTGGATCTCGGGGACGTGCCGGTGCGAACCGCCGACGGCGTACGCGCTGGCGGACCCCATGATCTCGGAGGCCAGGTAGGTGGTGCTGAGCTTCTTGCCTGCACCGCTCGGGCCGACGCTGAGCACCGCGACGAGGTCGTCGGACTCGACGAGGCCGGCCTGGATGCCCGGCTGGATGCCGAGCGTCACCGCGGTGACGTTGCAGCCGGGTACCGCGATGCGCTTCGTGCCGACCAGGGCGGAACGCTGCTTGCCCTGCGACGCGATGTCGTCGACCTCGCGCCATTCATCGGCCGAACCCGGGGCGGGTGCCGCGAGCAGGAGCTCGGGCAGACCGTAGGTCCACGCGCCGAAGTAGTCACCGCCGTAGAACCGCTCCCACGCCGCCGGGTCCGTCAGACGGTGGTCCGCGCCGCAGTCGATGACGAGCGCGTCGTCGCCGAGTTCCGCGGTGATCGCACCCGACTGCCCGTGCGGCAGCGCCAGGAACACCACGTCGTGCCCGCGCAGCGTCTCGGCCGTCGTCTCCGCCAGGGTCAGGTGCGACAGCGAACGGAGGTGCGGCTGGGTCGCGATCAGGGGCTGTCCGGCGTTCGAGAACGCCGTCACCGTCCTGACCTCGAACTCGGGGTGGGCGGAGAGCACGCGCAGGAGCTCACCACCCGCGTAGCCGGAGGCTCCCGCCACGGCGACGGATACGGACATGGGATTCCACCTTTGGTCGGACTGGTCGTCGAGAGAGTCGGAGGCGGCGACCCCGGGCGGTGCTGATCCCGTGTGGGTCAGTCGCGCAGGGTCGCCCCGAATCGCTCGCCGGCACGTCGGACAGCGCCGTCACGGGCCTCGGTGGCCTCGGCAGCGGTCAGCGTGCGGTCCGTGGCACGGAAGCGCAGGGCGAACGTCAGGGACTTCTGTCCCTCGTCCACGCCGGAGCCCCGGTAGTCATCCACGAGCCGAGCATACTCCAACAGGTCCCCGGCGCCAGAGCGCACCGCATCCAGCACGTCACCGGCCGGCACGCCGACGTCGACGACGAGCGAGAGGTCCTGCGTGGCTGCCGGGTACGAGACGATCGGCGCGACCGCGACGAGTTCCGGGGCCGCGGCGACCAGCGCGTCGAGGTCGAGCTCGACGACCGCCACCACGCGGGGCAGGACGGCGGCCTCGGCCAGTTCGGGCAGGAGCTCTCCGGCGACGCCCACGACCGTGCCGTCGACGAGCAGCGACGCGGCACGGCCCGGGTGCAGTGACGGGTGGGTCGTCTGCGCGACGGTGAGTTCGACACCGACGGCCCAGGCGACCTGGCGGGCCGCGTCGATCGCGTCGGCGATGCCGAACGGTTCTGCCGTGGCGCCGGGCTGCTTGACGACCCGGTGGCCGGTGAGCAGTGCGGCGACGTGGAAGGGCTGGGCGGGCAGCGAGGCGTCCAACGCCTCGAGCGTTGCACGGCCGGGCCGGGCGGCGCCCGCCGGGACCTCGTCGGTGCCGAGCGTCACGCCCGTCACCGGCAGGAACACCCGGGACGTCTCGTAGAGCGCGACGTCGACGAGCCCACGCGACACGTTGCGACGGGCGGCGTCGACCAGGGCCGGCACGCCACTGCGGCGCAGGAGGTTCTGCTCGCTGTCCAGGGCGTTGGCGAGCACGACGCTCGGTCCGCCCTGCGGGTCGATCCCCGGGTAGGCGTCCTGCGTGGCCGCCGACACGAACGGTGCCGTGACGACCTCGGTCAGGCCCGCCGCGGCCAGCGCCGAGGCGACCCGGCGACGAGCCTGCTGGTGCCGGGTCAGGCCCCGACCGGGCGGAGCGACCGGCAGCACGCTCGGGATCCGGTCGTAGCCGACGATGCGCGCGACCTCTTCGACGAGGGTGGTGTCGTCGGTCAGGTCGGGACGCCAGGTGGGCGGGGTGACCGCGAGCTGCTCGCCGTCGGCCTCGACCGTGGCGCCGACCGCACGGAGCGTGTCGATGACCTCGGCGTCGGTGTACTCGACACCGACGAGCTCGGCCGGACGCGAGAGCCGCATCGTCACGGTCGCCCGCGGCTCGCTGTCGACGAGCGTCGACCCGAGGGCGTCCGCGGTGCCGCCGGCGAGCTCGACGAGGAGCTCGACGGCACGGTTCGCCGCAGCCTCGGCCACCTGCGGGTCGACCCCACGCTCGAAACGCCGGGATGCCTCGCTGGGGAGCTTGTGGCGACGAGCGGTGCGGGCGATGGAGACCTGGTCGAACCCGGCGGCCTCGATCAGGACGTCGGTCGTGCTCGCCGAGATCTCGGTGCGGGCTCCGCCCATGACGCCGGCGAGGCCGACGGGACCGTCATCGTCGGTGATGACGAGGTCTTCGGGGTCGAGCTTCCGGACGGTGCCGTCGAGGGTCTCGAGCGTCTCGCCGGCGGTCGCGCGGCGTACGCCGAGGCCGCCCGCGATGGTCTGCAGGTCGTAGCCGTGCAGCGGCTGACCGAGCTCGAACATGACGTAGTTCGTGATGTCGACGGGGAGTGAGATGGAGCGCACGCCAGCCAGGGAGAGGCGCGACACCATCCAGGACGGTGTCTTCGCGGCGAGGTCGATCCCGCGGACGACACGGGTGACGAACGTCGACGCTCCGACACGACCCCGGATCGGGCCCTGGTCGTCGATCGTGACCCGGAAACCCTCGGCCGAACGCGGTGCGACGCGGTCGACGGGGTCGTGGAAGCTGGCTCCGGTGGCGTGCGCGTACTCACGGGCGACCCCGCGCATGCTGAGCACGTAGCCGCGGTCCGGCGTGACGTTGATCTCGACCGCGGCGTCGTCGAGGCCGAGGAGCGCGATGGCGTCGGCGCCGACGGTGGGATCCATGCCGAGGTCGGCGAAGCGCAGGATGCCGTCGTGCTCGTCGCCCAGCCCGAGCTCGCGGGCCGAGGCGATCATGCCGTCGGACACGTGCCCGTAGGTCTTGCGGGCGGCGATCGGGAACGGCCCGGGCAGGACTGCGCCGGGCAGCGTGACCACGACGAGGTCGCCGACGTCGAAGTTGTGGGCGCCGCAGACGATGCCTCGGGGCTCGGCCTCGCCGACGTCCACCTGGCACCAGTTGATGGTCTTGCCGTTCTTCTGCGGCTCGGGGACGCGCTCGAGGACCCGACCGACCACGATGGGTCCGGTCAGGTCGAAGGTGTGGACGTCCTCTTCCTCGAAGCCGACCGACACGAGCGCCGCGTGGACGTGCTCGAGGGTGACGTCCTCGGGGAGGTCGACGGACTCACCGAGCCAACGGAGTGGGACGCGCATCAGACCACCGTTCCGAACTGCTGCGAGAAGCGGATGTCGCCCTCGAGGAAGTCACGCATGTCGTTCAGGCCGTTGCGGAACTGCAGTGTCCGCTCGATGCCCATGCCGAACGCGAAGCCCTGGTACTCGTCCGGGTCGATGCCGGCGGCACGCAGGACGTTGGGGTTCACCATGCCGCAGCCACCCCACTCGACCCACCGCGCGCCACCCTTGGCGTTCGGCTGCCAGACGTCCATCTCGGCGCTGGGCTCGGTGAACGGGAAGTAGTTCGGGCGGAGCCGGATCTGCGCCTCGGCGCCGAACATCTGCCGGGCGAAGTGCTCGAGCGTGCCGCGCAGGTGCGCCATCGTCAGGCCCTTGTCGATCGCGATGCCCTCGACCTGGGTGAAGACCGGCAGGTGCGTGGCGTCGAGCTCGTCGGCCCGGTAGACGCGACCCGGCGCGATGACGTACAGCGGGAGGTCACGCGACAGCAGCGACCGCACCTGCACCGGCGAGGTGTGGGTGCGCATGACCAGGTGCCGGTCGACCGGCTCGACGAAGATCGTGTCCGCCATGGCCCGGGCCGGGTGGTCCTGGTCGAAGTTCAGCGCGTCGAAGTTGAACCACTCGTGCTCGAGCTCGGGGCCTTCTGCCACCTCCCACCCCATGCCGACGAAGATGTCGGCGACGGCTTCGTTCAGCAGCGAGAGCGGGTGGCGGGAGCCGGTGGCTCGGTGGACCGGCAACGCGGTGACGTCGACGCGCTCGGCTTCGAGCCGTGCGCGCTCCTCGGCCACCGCGAGGACGGATTCCTGCTCGGCGATCGCCGCGTTCACCCGCCCGCGGGCCTGCCCGACGAGCTTGCCCGCCGCGGCCTTCTGCTCCGGCGGCACACTGCGCATCGATGCGTTCATCCGCGCCAACGGTGACTGCTCACCGATGTGCTCGGCCCTGGCCTGCTTCAGTTCGGCGACCGTCGTCGTGGCACGGACGGCAGCGAGGGCCGCGTCCACCGCGTCGGCGACGGCCGATTCGCTGATCTCGAGAGGTTCTGACACGAGACCCAAGCCTACCGGCCGTCGGGATACCACCCGCCTGCACCGAGCGGACGGTGGATGGCCGACGCCGGCTACCGGCCTGTGGAGGGAGGAGCGTCAGCTCCGGAGCGCGAAGGCCGACTCGTACAGGCACACCGACGCGGCCGTGGCGAGGTTCATCGACTCCGCCTGCCCGTAGATCGGCACCTTGACGGCCCGGTCGACGAGGGCCAGGTCATCGGCGGTGAGTCCGCGGGCCTCGTTGCCGAAGACCCACGCGGTCGGACCGTCGAGCATCCCCTCGGCGCGGACCACCGGCAGGTCGTCGCCGGAGACGTCCGCCGCGAGCACCGTGTACCCGAGGGCCTTCGCACGCTCGATCGTGTCCGCCAGGGTCACGCCGACGGACACCGGCACGTGGAACAGCGACCCGGTCGTCGACCGGACGACCTTCGGGTTGTACGGGTCGAC
Source organism: Curtobacterium sp. MCPF17_051 (assembly GCF_003234595.1). Lineage (NCBI taxonomy): Bacteria > Bacillati > Actinomycetota > Actinomycetes > Micrococcales > Microbacteriaceae > Curtobacterium > Curtobacterium sp. MCPF17_051. Next base: position 14,856 of record NZ_QKSE01000006.1, read on the forward strand.
CGAGCGTCCGGTCAGCACCACCGCGTCGGCGCCGGCCGCGTCGGCGGCCCGGATGATCGTGCCGGCGTTCCCCGGGTCCCGCACCTCTTCGAGGATGGCGACCAGTCCGGGCAGCGCGGCCTGGTCGTCGGACGCACCACGGGCCTCCGGGTCGGCGGCGGCCGCAGCACGGTCCGGGAAGACGTCCTTCACCGACGTCGGGAACTGCTGGCACACCGCCACCACGCCCTGCGGGGTGACCGTGTCGGCCATCGCGTCGAGCACCTGCTCGGTCACGAACCAGGTGTCCACCGGCGCGTCGTCGAGCCCGTGGCGGGCAGCGGCGGACGGGGTCACGTAGAGCTCGCGCAGGAGCTCCGGGGCGTACTCCAGCGCTTCACGGACCGCTTGGGGCCCTTCCAGCAGGAACAGGCCGGTCTCGGCCCGGACGTCCTTCTTGGCCAGGGCCGCAACGGCCTTCACGCGTCCGGCACGGGGGTTCTCGAGGAGATCGCTCACGACCCAAGTCTAGGAACGACGAAACCCCCGCCGTGCGGCGGGGGTTTCGCGAGCAGAAGAACTGACTACGCAGCCTTCGGAGCCGAGGTGTCGGCCGGGAGGGCCTTCTTCGCGGTCTCGACGAGCGCGGTGAAGGTCTCGGGGTTGTTCACCGCGAGGTCGGCGAGGATGCGACGGTCGACCTCGACGCCGGCCAGGTTGAGGCCCTGGATGAGGCGGTTGTAGGTCAGGCCGTTCGCACGGGACGCAGCGTTGATGCGCTGGATCCAGAGGCGACGGAACTCGCCCTTCTTCGCGTGACGGTCGCGGTACGCGTAGACGAGGGAGTGGGTGACCTGCTCCTTGGCCTTGCGGTACAGGCGCGAACGCTGGCCGCGGTAGCCCTCGGCGCGTTCGAGGATGACGCGGCGCTTCTTGGCGGCGTTGACCGCTCTCTTTACTCGTGCCATTGCACTATTCCTTTACGATCTGCGGGGCTCAGTGGCCGAGGAGCTTCTTGACGTTCTTCGCGTCACCCTTGGAGAGGACCTGGTCCTCGTTCAGGCGGGCCTTGCGCTTGGAGCTCTTGACCTCGAGGTTGTGACGCATACCGGCCTGCTGCTTCATGATCTTGCCGGTACCGGTGACCTTGAAGCGCTTCTTCGACCCGGAGTGGGTCTTCTGCTTGGGCATGGTGGTGCCTTTCCGTGGGATGGGTGGGGGGCCGCGTCGTTGCGGGGTCGGTCCGGGGACCTATTCGGCCGCGGCGTCCGTGGATTCCGCAGCTGCCTCGGACGTGGAACCGGCCTCGGCCTCGTCCTTGCCCTTCGCGGCGTGCTCGGTGGCACGACGCTCGGCCTTCTGTGCAGCACGCTTGGCGTTCTGCTCGCCCTTGACGTCGGACTTGTTCTTGAGCGGGGCGATGATCATCGTCATGTTGCGGCCGTCCTGGGTCGGACGCGACTCGACGACGCCGAACTCGGCGATCTCTTCCGCGAACTTCTGGAGGAGACGGACACCCTGCTCCGGACGCGACTGCTCGCGGCCACGGAAGAGGATCATCGCCTTCACCTTGTCGCCGCCGAGGAGGAACCCCTCGGCGCGCTTGCGCTTCGTCTCGTAGTCGTGCACGTCGATCTTCAGGCGGAAACGGACCTCTTTCAGGTCCGTGTTCACCTGGTTGCGACGAGCTTCCTTGGCCTTCTGAGCGGCCTCGTACTTGAACTTGCCGTAGTCCATGATCTTGGCCACGGGCGGCTTCGAGTTCGGCGCGACCTCGACCAGATCCAGTTCGGCTTCCTGCGCGAGACGCAGTGCCATGGCGATCGGGACAACGCCGACCTGCTCACCCTGCGGACCGACGAGTCGGACTTCGGGAACGCGGATTCGGTCGTTGGTACGGGGATCGGTGATGCGGAGCTCCTTCAATCAGGTGGTGGCCGTCCGGGGCGTTTGCCCTGGACGACAGCACGAGAGAGGAGATCTGACGCACGGGATGTCGACCCGTTCGGCAGCCGCCCTGCATCGGATCCGTGGGATCCGACCGACGAGCACAGCACGTGCACTCGCGGAGCGGTGGTGACCCGGTAGCCTGGTGGAACGCGGCCGCGGGTGGGAGAGACTCCTCTTTCGTGACACCGTCCGGGTGTTGTCGAGGATCTTGACGTCAGGAGAACTGATGTCGAGGGAACTGACGGCACACGGACAGCATCTGCCGCGAGCAAGCCTAGCAGAGGAGCACCGTGAGCGACACCCCGATCGACGACACCGGCATCGACGCCGCCAGGGACATCGCGGAGGTGCCGGCGGTCGAACTCATCAACACCGTTGCGGTGCACCTGCTCAGTGCCGCGGCCGTGAAGGTTGGCCTGGCCGACGACCCGCAGGAACAGACCGACCTGGACGAGGCGCGGAAGCTCATCACCGCGCTGGCCGGCCTGGTCACCGCCGCCGCGACCGAGATCGGCGACCACCACGCCCGCCCGCTCCGCGACGGACTGCGGTCACTGCAGCTCGCCTTCCGCGAGGCGTCGGCGATACCGGACGCGATCGGTGCCGGACCGGGCGAGAAGTACACGGGTCCCGTCAACTAGACGACGTCACCCGATGCCGGACGGGAGGCCCGTGGCGGTGTCGCCACGGGCCTCCCGTCCGTTCGTGGGTCGCGCTCAGGACCCGCTGTCACCGACCAGGCGCGCGACGGCCGCGAGCGGGATCCCGACCCAGTCGGGTCGGTTGCGGGTCTCGTAGACGACCTCGTAGACCGCCTTGTCGAGCTCGAAGGCGTCGAGCAGTGCGCTGTGGGCGGCGAGGTCCGCGCCGGTTCCCTGCTGGTAGCCCTCGAGGAAGCGTGCGCGCGCCTCGGCTGCCCAGGAGGCGGCGTCGACCGGCTCGGCATCGTGCGCCAGCGCACCCGCGACGTAGTCGAACGAGCGCAGCATGCCCGCGACGTCGCGAAGGGTGACGTCCGGCAGCGAGCGTTCGTCGAGGGGGCGGAGCGGTTCGCCCTCGAAGTCGAGGAAGACCCACCCGCGGGGTTCCGGTGCCGACAGGACCTGTCCGAGGTGCAGGTCACCGTGGACGCGCTGCAGGTCCGGCCACGCGGCGTCAGCGGCACGGGCGTAGACGGCGCGGATGGCGTCGGCGTGCTCGGCGACGGCCGGGGCCTCGCGGGCGGCGGTGTCGAGTCGGGCGTGCATCGTCGCGACGGCGACGTCCCGTCGGGACGCGTCCGCCGGTTCCGTCGGCAGCGCTCCCGCCAGGGTGCGGTGCACGTCGGCGAGCGCGGTGCCGAGCTGCTCCGCGCGGTCACCGAACGGGGTGCCGGCCTGCGCCTCCTGCAGGGCGACGCGCCAGGCGTCGTCGAGCCCGGGCAGGAACTCCTGGGCGAAGGCGAGGTGACCCGTCGCCGTGCCGTCCGGGCGTCCGACGTCGGGCCAGTCGGCGCGGAGGGCACCGTAGACCCGCGGCACGCGCGTGCTGCCCGCCGCCGTGAGGGCGAGCTGCGTGGTCACGTCCGGGTTGTCGCCGTGGTGCAGCACGCGGAAGACCTTGATGATGACGCGGTCGCCCGACTCGGTGTCGCAGATGACCGAGGTGTTGGACTGCTCACCCGTCAGGACCCGGGCCGCGGTGACCCGGCCGATCGGGCTGAGGCTGTCCGGTGCCGCGTCGATGCGTGCGGCGAGCGCCGAGACCCATGCGAGGTCGGTGGTGGCGTCGACGATCGCGCCGTCGGGGCCGCTGGTGATCGGCGACTGGTAGAGGACGGGGACCGCGGGGGCCTCGTCGAGCACCAGCCGGGTCCCGTCGTCGGTGGAGATCGTCCGGAGGCGTGGCACGGACCCCTTCGAGGCGTACCAGCGGCGGTCGGCGATCCAGGACTCGAGGTCGCGGTCGCTCGGCGTGCTGGTGTCGGGGGCCGTGGTGCCGGGGGCGCTGGGTGCTCCGTCGCTCATGCAGCGGAACCTACGCGCCGGGGCCTGGCGAGGTGCCGAGTCCTCCACAGGACGCGCTGGCGAGCGCTCCGTCCACGGAAGCCCGCTGCCCCGGTCTGACACGGGCGCGTCGGACGACACTTGCGGCATGCCCCGATCCGCTGCCGCTCCTCCCCCCGCCGCTGACGCTGCACGTGCGCTCCCCGATCCCCGCCGGACCTGGCGGATCCTCGACGACCGCAGGCTCCCCGCACTCGAGCCGTTCGCCGCCGACGTGCGCCGTCACGATGCGGTGACGGTGCGCGAGACGGTGTGGGACTCCGACGACCGGGTGCTCGCCGCCGAGGGTGTCGTGCTCACACGGTTGCCGGACGGCGCCTGGACGATCGACCGGGGTGGGGACGGGATCGACCCGGAACCGCTCGGGAGCGCGTCCGACGATCCCCCACGGGACGCCGTCGAGGTGTTCCTGCGTGGTCGTCCCCTGCGGGTGGTCCTGGTCCGTGACACCGCCACGACGCTCGTGACCCTCCGCGGCGGCGACGGCCGGGTGCGGGCCGAGGTCGCCGACGTGCGCGTGGACGACGGCGACCCGGACACCACCGTGCTGCGGTCGTCGCGGTGGTGGGCCCTGACGGACGACGGACGCGACGGCGCCACGGCACGAGCGGCCGAACGAGCCCTGCACGACGCGGCGACCGATCCGGTGGACGTCGCGTCGGTTCCGCTCCCCCGAGGCCCGGGGCCCACCCCGGAGCGACGACGCGGCCGAGCGAAGCGCCCCCGGCCGGACACCGCCGCCGGGTTCGTCCTGCGGGTGCTCGATGCCCTGCGGCGTGACCTCGTCGCGGCGGACCCCCGTGTGCGAGCCGACGAGCCCGAGGCCGTGCACGACCTGCGGAAGGTGCTGCGTCGCCTGCGGAGTGTGCTCGCGGCGTTCCGCGGCGCGCTCGACCGTCAGGCGACGGAGGAGCTCCGTGCCGCCCTGGCCCAGACCGGGCGGATCGCCGGGACCGCTCGCGACGCCGAGGTGCTGCACGCCGGCCTGTCGCGGTCCGCGGCACGAGCCCCCGTCGGGTACGTGGACGCCGCGACCCTGGACCGCATCGGTTCGGAGACCGCGGGACGTCGCAGCGTCGCTGCGGCCGAACTCCGGCGAGCGCTGCGCTCCGACGCCTGGTTCCGGACACTCGACGCCCTCGACGACCTGCTGCTGCGGGCACCGGCCGGGCCGCACGCGGACGACGACGCAGCCGCGTTCGTCACCAGGCGCATCCGGCACGAGCGGGCCCGCGTCGGTCGGCTGCTGGGTGATCCCAGCGATGACCTCGACACCCTGCACGAGGTCCGGAAGGCCGCGCGCCGGTTGCGCTACGCACTGCAGGCGGCCGGTGACCTGCCCGACGTGGGGAAGCGGCGACTCGGACGGCTGCGACGGGTGCAGGAGACCCTGGGCGAGACGCTCGACGCCGCACACGCAGCCGATGCGTACCGACGACTGGCCGCTGTGGCAGCGCAGCACGGCGAGGACACGTTCGGGTACGGCGTCCTGGCGACGACCGAGCAGGCGGCCGGCACGCAGGGCCTGCACCGATCGCGGAAGCTGCTCGCCCGGCTCTGACCGGATGCGAGAATCGGGCCGTGCCGCACTACTTCGAGGACCTCGCTGCCGGACAGACCTTCACCACGCCGGGGCGCACCATCACCGAGGCGGACGTCGTGTCGTTCGCCTCGTGGACGAACGACAACAACCAGGTGCACACGGACGTCGAGTTCGCGGGGAAGACCCGGTACGGGCAGCGGATCGTGCACGGGTTGCTCGGCACCTCGCTGTGCCTCGGGCTCATCGCGCGCACGGGCGTGTTCGAGGGGTCCGCGGTGGCACTGCTCGGGATCGACCAGTGGCGCTTCACCGAGCCGGTGTTCATCGGGGACACCGTGACCTGCACCGTCGAGGTCCTGGGCACCCGGCTGACGAGTTCGGGCAGGACCGGGATCGTCGAGCGAGCGGTGGCACTGCGGAACCAGCACGGCGTGGTCGTCCAGCGGGGACGGATGGACGTCATGGTGCTCACCCGCGACGCCGCGATCGACTGAGCGACCGCTCGACGAGAGCCCCGCAGAACCTGCTCCGCGCAATCCTGACTCCCTCTTTACAACGATGTACCAGCACGGGAGCATGGACGCATGAGCACGCTCGACGGCACCGTGGCCGCACCTGAATCCGCTTCCGCCCCCGGCCTCCCCCTCGCTTCGCGGCAGGACGGCACGTACCCCCGGCCGCAGATGCTCCGCACCGCGTGGGCCGACCTCGACGGCACGTGGTCGTTCCGGAACGACGGCGACGACCCCGCCTGGCACACCGGCTTCACCGACGCACGGGACATCGTCGTCCCGTTCCCGCCCGAGTCCCCGGCCTCGGGCATCGACGAGCCCGGCTTCCACCCCGTGGTCTGGTACTCCCGTGCGATCACCCGCTCCGAGCTCGACGCCGCCGGGTTCGGCGACGGCGCCCCTCGACTCGTCCTGCACTTCGGCGCCGTCGACCACCGCGCCCGCGTCTGGATCGACGGGCAGTTCATCGGCGGACACGAGGGCGGCCACACTCCGTTCTCCTTCGACGTCACCGAAGCGCTGGCCACCGACCCCGACGCCGTGCACACCCTGGTGGTCCGCGCCGAGGACGACCCGCACGACCTGACCCAGCCGCGCGGCAAGCAGGACTGGCACGAGGACCCGCACGCGATCTGGTACCGCCGGACCACCGGGATCTGGCAGACGGTCTGGCTCGAGGCCGTGCCGACCGCCTCGATCGCGTCCCTGCGCTGGACGAACGTCGACCACGCGACCATGCGGCTGACGGTCCGGCTCGACGGTCACCGCACCGGCGGCGAGCGCCTGCGCGTCGAGGCCCGCTGGGACGACCGCGACGAGCACCTCGCCACGATCGAGACCACCGTCGGCGAGACCGGCGACGAGTTCGACGTGGTCGTGCCGATCGCGCGGCAGACGAACGGGCAGGCCGAGGACGAGCTGCACTGGACGCCGGACACGCCCCGGCTGATCGACGCCACGGTCGCGCTGCTGCCGCGCTCCGGCAACGGCACGACAGCGAGCACGGGCGCGCTCGACGCCGTCGCCAGCTACTTCGGGATCCGGACGGTCGGGGTCGACGGCGGCGCGTTCCTGCTCAACGGCCGACGCCACGACGTCCGCAGCGTCCTGAACCAGGGCTACTGGCCCGAGTCGCACATCGCCGCTCCGTCCCGCCAGGCACTCCGCCGCGAGGTCGAACTCATCAAGGAGCTCGGCTTCAACGCTGCCCGCAACCACCAGAAGATCGAGGACCCGCGGTTCCTGTACTGGGCCGACCGACTCGGGCTCATGGTGTGGGGTGAGGCCCCCGGCGCCTACGCGTTCTCTCCCCGCGCCGTGCAGCGTCTGGTGCGCGAGTGGATGGACGCCGTCGAGCGTGACGCCTCGCACCCGTCGATCGTCACGTGGGTGCCCGCCAACGAGAGCTGGGGCGTGCAGCACATCGCCACCGACCCGGCCCAGCAGGCCTACGCACGGGCCCTCGCCGACGTCACGCGGGCATTGGACCCGACGCGTCCGGTGATCTCGAACGACGGCTGGGAGCACACGAACTCCGACATCGTCACGATCCACGACTACGAGGGCGACGGACCCCGGCTCGCGGGGACCTACGCGGACGAGACCGCACGTGCCCGACTCCTCGGTGGCATCGGCCCGGCGGATCGCCGCATCCTGGTCGGCGGCGCCGAGGACCTCGGCCAGCCGGTCATGCTCACCGAGTTCGGGGGCGTGAACTACCAGCCGGGCGTGCAGCGCGAGGACGGCTGGGGCTACACGTCGGCCAGTGACGGCGACGACTGGGTCGCCCGCATCACCGCCCTGTACGACGCGATCCGTGCGAGCTCGTTCCTCGCCGGGTCCTGCTACACGCAGCTCACCGACACCATGCAGGAGACGAACGGCCTGCTCAACGCAGACCGGTCCCCGAAGGTGCCGATCGAGCAGATCCGTCGCGCGGTCACGGGGCGCTAGCCGGGAGGCCCGCACTTCGGGAGCAGCAATGGTCGGGTCCGGCAGACGGATCCGACCATTGCTGCTCCCGAAGCACGCAGGTCACGTCGCGGCGGACGCGTGACGGCCCGCGATGCGGGGCGCGGCCCGCGGTCTGGGAGGATCGGGCGGGTGACGAACGTGGCGGAAGCGAGCCGGGCCTCCAGGCGGGGGTTCCGCAGCCTGCTGACCGGTCGACGCAGCGCCTGGACCGCACCGCTGCTGATCTGGGCGGCCTCGCGGGTGGTCAGCACCGTGCTGCTGGCGACCGTGTACCTGCTGGCGACCGCGAACGGCTGGCCGTTCGCCTCGTACCGGCAGGATCCCTCGTTCTTCACGTTCTCGGGCTCGTGGGACGCCTCGTTCTACCGGATCATCGCCGAGCACGGGTACCCGGCGACGCTGCCGACCGATGACTCCGGGCACGTCCTGCCGAACGCGTGGGCGTTCCTGCCCGTGTTCCCCGCGGTGGTGCGGGTCGTGATGACGCTGACCGGAGCGTCGTTCTGGGTCGCCGGGGTCGTGGTGGCGTCGATCGCCGGGGCGGGCGCCTGCGTGCTGCTGTACCGGCTGGTGCTCGCCGTCGCGTGCTCGCACCGTGCCCGCTGGGCGACGGCCCTGTTCGCGTTCGCACCGACGGGGTTCCTGCTGCAGGTCGCCTACGCGGAGAGCCTGCTGCTCGTGCTGCTGTTCGGCGCCCTGCTCGCGCTGGTCCGCCGACGGTACTGGCTGATCGCCCCGCTCGGTGTCGTGGCGGCGTTCACGAAGCCCGGGGTCCTCGCGCTGGCGCTGGCACTGGCCGTGCACCTGGTCCTGCGGTGGATGGCGTGGCGCCGACAGCAGGACCCGTTCCCGTGGCGCGACCGGATCGCGATCGTGGTGACCGGCCTGGTCGTCGCGGCTGCGGGACTGGCGTGGCCCGTCATCGCGACGGCCGTGACGGGGCGACCGAACGCGTACCTGGACACCGAGTTGTCGTGGTGGGTGGGGTTCGTCGGCCGCCGGCACTTCGCGCCGCTGACGCCGTGGTTCACGATGGCGTCGACGTGGCTCGGGCCGCTCGGCATCGGAGTCGTCGTGGTGGTGCTCGCCGGCGCGGTGTGGTTCTTCTCGCGCAGGAGCACCAGGGCCCTGGGCACCGACGTGCTCGCGTTCACGGCGTCCTACGGGCTGTACCTGGTGGCGGTGTTCCTGCCGCAGCAGTCGTTGCCGCGGTTGCTCATGCCGACGGCGCCGTTGCTCGGGTCGGACGTGTTCGTGGGGACGCGGCGGCGGGCGGTGACGTGGCTGGTCGTCGGGGTGTGCCTGCAGCCGGTCGCGATCGTGCTGCTGTGGTTCCTCGGGTACCCGTGAGCGGTACTGGTCGTCGGCTCTGCAAGACACCGGTGTTCGCCGGTTGAACACGCGCAGACCGCGGTGCGACGCGCGAACACCGGTGCTTTGCGGGCCGCGACAGCGCTACGCGTCGAACGTGTGGAACCAGGCCGATCCGCCGGGGTGCTGCACCGTGATCATCTCGTCAAGGTCGCGGTAGGGGCCGTCCTGGTTGTGGCTCGCCGACTTGATGCGGATGGTGCCGTCGGGCTCGGTGAAGACCTCGGACACGATGGTGGTGTGGTCCGGTGAGCCGTTGGCGTTCCAGTCGAAGAACACGATGTCACCGACCTTCACCTTGTCGCGCTCGTCCGATGAACGCCGGGTGAGCCCGAACTCGCCCGCGTTGTCCGCGAGCCAGGGGTCCATCGTCGGGCAGTAGGTCCACGTCGCGCTGTGCTCGGCACCGGCCGCCCGGTTGTACCAGTCCGACCGCTGCTCCCACCCACGGGCGATGAGCGTCTGGCTGACGTAGTTCGCGCAGTCGCCGCCGATGGGGTTCATCGTGCCGTACTCGGCGAGGTTGTAGTCCTTCCAGTACCGCATCGCGTAGGCGAGCTGCCGGTCGACGTCGGTCAGTGCGGCGTAGGCGAGGGTGGTCGAGGCGACAGCGCTGCCCGCAGCGGGCGTCGCGGCGGCGGTCGGCCTCGGCGATGCGGTCGCGGTGTCCTGGGTGGCGCCGCTCTGCCCGTCGTTCGCGGCGCTGCCGTTGCCGTCCGAGGACTGGTTCGCCGACGGGGTGGGTTCGATCGCGGACGTGAAGAGTGCGACGTCGGCGTCGCCGGCGGTGTACATCGCCTGGTGCGGGGCCGTGAAGTTCACCTTCGACGCGGTGGCCTGCACGTCACGCGCCGCGACACCGCCGACGGTGACGCCCTTGACGGCGGCGAGTCCGGTCCCCGTCACGGTGACCGTGACGCCACCGGCGAGCGGGACCTGTGCCGGAGCGAGGGCCTTCGCGACGGGCCTCGCCGTCGTCGTCGACGTGTCGTCCCCACCACGGGAGCTCCCGCGCCCGCCGCCCGACCCGTTGCCCGAGTCGCCGCCCTTGTCACTGCCGGAGGAGCACGCCGCGACGGCGAGCCCGATCCCGGCGACGCCGGCGAGGGACAGGAGTGCGCGGCGGTTCATCGAGGCAGTCATGACACGACCAGCGTAAGCGACACCTCCGTCGTTCCGACACGGCATGATCGTCTTCGGGGGCGAGCGTCCTCCGTGTCCCAGCGGACCCGTTCGGAAGGAACACACACATGCCCGAGAGCCACGACTTCTTCGTCGCGACCGACCCCGAGACCGCCCGTGCACAGGTGCGCGAGGCCCTGTCCCGCGAGGGCTACACCGTCGACGACGCCGAGCAGGGTGCACTCCGTGCGACCCGCGGCAGCCTCGGCCTGACGCTGCTCATCGGCGGCATGGCGAACGACCGCACCTTCCACACCCGCCTGGACGTCCAGATCATGATCGCCCCGGACGGCCGCACCGTCGCCCGACTGCTGCGCGGCTCCGGCAAGTCCGCGATCAAGGGCGGAGCGCTCGGCATCTCGCGTGGCAACCGCGCCTTCGAGCAGGCCGCGAACGCGATCCACACCACCTTCGCGCAGTCCGGCGTGCTGACGGAGAGCATCGCGGGCTGACGCTCGGGGCGTCGCTGCTCCTGTCGGCGCGCTGACGGACGGGGGCCCCGTGCCAGCCGTCGTCGGGCCCCTCGTCCTTCAGGAGGTCACGTCAGCACACCCGACGGACAGCCCGACGACGGCAGAACGGCCCGGAACCTATGGGTTCCGGGCCGTTCGTGTTGCTACCTGGTGGAGCTAAGGGGATTCGAACCCCTGACCTTCTCATTGCGAACGAGACGCGCTACCAACTGCGCCATAGCCCCAAGTGCTCGATCACATTAGCACCCTCGGTCGGCCCAGCCGAAATCGCCGGTGGCCCGTCGGGCGTGCCGCGGGTCAGACCGCGCGGCGCCGCCGCATGATCGCGTCGAGGTCGGCCTGCTGGTAGGCGTCGTCGTCGAGGACTCCCATGCCGGCCCACTTGCTCGGCGGACCGCCGGGAGCAGCGGGTTCGTCGGCGGCGGGAGCAGCGGTCACAGAACCAGCGGCAGCAGCGGGCGCCCGCAGCCCGAGCCGCTCGGCCAGACGACCCTGGTCGTGCGCGGACAGCGATGCCGCAGCTTCCTCGAGCTCGGGTCGCATCCGCGAAACCCGCGCCAGCGAGGGGTCGGACTCCCCCGCGCGGATCGCCGCCGCTTCGGCCTCGGCTTCCGCCTTGGCCGCGGCGACGCGCTCCTTCAACCGGGCAGCGAGTTCCGCCGACGACTCGGGCGATGCAGCCGGTGCTGTCGGCCGCTCCACGTAGAGGGGCTTGGGCACGTGGTTCGGGGTCCACGAGCGATCCGCAGCGGGCGCGGCGGGCTGCTCGGTCGACAGGGGCGGGGCCGGGTCCGTCCAGGCGGTGGACGGCCGGGAGGCGCGGGTCGCGCCCGTCTCGCCGGCCGCGAGACGCTGCTTCCGCGCCGTCGCCACCTGGTGCAGCTGGGCAAGGACCGCTGCGGACCCACCGGCGGCGACGAGTCCGGCGACACCGACGAGCCAGAGCGACGGTGCCGCGACGAAGACCACGAGGGCCACGACGATGCCGAGCGTGCCGAACAGGGTCGCCCCGAGCCGGGAACGGCGCATGCGCATCGCGGTCAGGGCCGGCACGGCGGACGCCCGCTCGAGCACCGGGGCCTGCTCGGCCAGGCGGCGGGTGATCTCACGCTGCCGCGCTGCCTCGTGGGCTCGGACGATGGCGGTGCGCTTGGCCTCTTCGGACCGGGCGACGCGCTGCGCCTGGGCGAGGGACTTCGCGTTCATCTCGATGCGGACCTCGTCCGGCAGCTCGGCGGTCTGCGCCAGGATCCGGAGGGTCTGCTGCAGCCGGATGGCGTTCCGCTCGGTGGCCAGGTACTGGCGGCGGGCGGCCCACGACGGCATCAGGTAGACGAGCCAGAGGACGGCCGCGACGAGCAGGACGATGCCGCCACCCCACGAGCCGATTCCTGCCATGCGAACACGGTAGGGGCGGCGGTTCCCGCGCCGCGTCATTGCCGGACGCGTGTTGCGCGTGTCGGGGCGGAATCTGCGGAAGGCGAGCCGCGCCTCCAGGCCGTCAGAGGCGGCCCGTCAGATGCGGGGCGTCGTGTCCAGCGGCATCGCCGCCTCGTCGCGTGCGGCGAGCGGCACGGTGCCCACCCCGTGAGGAACCTGCCCCTGGACCCAGCGCTCGAGGACGCCGCCGCGAACCTCTTCCGCCACCAGCGCGAAGCAGAAGTGGTCGCGCCAGTCCCCGTTGATGTGGATGTACCGGCGACGGAGTCCCTCGTACCGGAAGCCGAGCTTCTCTACGACGCGCAGGCTCGGAGCGTTCTCCGGCCGGATGCAGATCTCGATCCGGTGCACGCCGAGCGACCGGAAGCAGTGGTCGACGGCGAGGGCGACCGAGATCGGCGTCACGTTGTGGCCGGCTGCGTCCTCGACGACCCAGTAGCCGATGGAGGCACTCGCCAGCGAGCCGTAGGAGATGCCGGAGACGTTGAGCTGACCGACGAAGCGGCCGTCGAGCTCCATCGCGAACGGGAGTCCGAGTCCCGCGCGGGCGTTGGCCTGGAGCGCGCGGATGCTGCCCCGGACGTCGGTCGAGACGTGTCCGGAGGGGTTCGTGGCCTCCCAGGTACGGAGCCACGAGCGGTTCGTCGCGAGTGCCGCGTCGAGGTCGCGGGTGTCGCGGAGCCGGAGGGGCCGGATGGTGACCCGCCCGTGGGACAGGGTCGGGATCGTCGTCATCGCTGGGTTCCTCCGGGGTCCCGCCGCTGTGCGGGACGGGGTGTCCCGCCCGGGTCCGTGATCTGACGGACCCGAGCGGGATGGCCGACTATTCGCCCGCGTTGAACTCCTTCAGCCACGACTTGAGGTCGGGGCCGAGGTCATCGCGGTCCGAGGCGAGCTGCACGATCGCCTTGATGTAGTCGAGTTTGTCACCGGTGTCGTACCGGCGTCCACGGAACACGACGCCGTACACGCCGCCGGTCCACTCTTCGGCGCTCGCCATCTTCATGAGCGCGTCGGTCAGCTGGATCTCGCCGCCCTTGCCCGGCTCCTGCTTCTCGAGGACGTCGAAGACCTCGGGACGGATGACGTAGCGGCCGATGATGGCCAGGTTCGAGGGCGCCTCGCCCTGCGGGGGCTTCTCGACGAGCCCGGTGATCTTCACCACGTCGTCGGTGTCGGTCGGCTCGACCGTGGCGATGCCGTACAGGTGGGTCTGTGACTCGGGGACCTCGAGCAGGGCCACGATGGTGGCGTTCTTCTCGCCCTGGACCTCGATCATGCGCTGGAGCAGCGGGTCGCGGGCGTCGATGATGTCGTCACCGAGGAGCACGGCGAACGGCTCGCGGCCGACGTGCATCTTCGCGCGGAGCACGGCGTGGCCGAGGCCGAGCGGGTCGCCCTGCCGCACGTAGTGCATGTCGGCGAGGTCCGTCGACTGGTTCACCTTCTGCAGCTTCTCGTGGTCGCCCTTCTTGCGGAGGGTCTCCTCGAGCTCCGACACGTGGTCGAAGTGGTTCTCGAGCGCGTTCTTGTTGCGCCCGGTGATCATCAGCACGTCGGTCAGCCCGGCACCGACAGCCTCTTCCACCACGTACTGGATGGCCGGCTTGTCGACGACCGGGAGCATCTCCTTCGGCATCGCCTTGGTCGCGGGGAGGAAGCGGGTACCCAGCCCTGCGGCCGGGATCACCGCCTTCGAAATCTGGAAGCCCATGGTCAGACCGTATCCGATCCCCCTTTCGAGGGCATGTCGTCGCTCCGGGGGACACGGGACCCCGCGTGTTCCCGGCGGGAAGCCGCAACCGTACCCCCTCGGTAGACTCCTGCGCATGATCGCCGATCTCGGGAACGAGAAGCGCGCCCTGCGAGCCGAGCTCCGGCAGCGGCGGCGCACCCGGACCACGACCGAACGCGACGCGGACACCCAGACCCTGACCGCGACCCTGCAGCGCTTCGTCGAGGAACGCCAGGTGACGTCCCTCGCCCTGTACCTGTCCGCACCGGACGAGCCGAACGTCCGCCCGTTCCTGAACTGGGCGTTCGGGCAGGGCATCCGCGTGCTGCTGCCCGTCACCCGCGAGGACGGGCTGCTCGACTGGGCCGTGGGCGACGGCGAGAGCGAGACCGAGAGCCTGCTCGGCCTGCCCGAGGTGGTCGGCGAGGTCCTGTCCCCGCTCGCGATCAACGACGTCGACGCGATCCTCGCCCCGGCGGCGGCGGTCGGGCACGACGGCGTCCGCATGGGCTGGGGACGCGGCTACTACGACAAGACCCTCGGGTCCATGGCGAACCGTCCGCCCGTCTATGCTGTGATCTTCGACGCGGAGTACCTCGACGAGGTCCCGCGCGAACCCCACGACGAACCCGTTGACGGCATCATCACGCCGTCGCGCATCATCACGTTCCGGAGCTGACGTGCCCACCTACTCGTACCGTTGCACCGAGTGCGACAACGCGTTCGACATCAAGCAGTCCTTCTCCGACGCCACCCTGACGGAGTGCCCGGTCTGCGGCGGCGTCCTGCGGAAGGTGTTCTCTCCCGTCGGCGTGACCTTCAACGGTGGCGGCTTCTACCGCACCGACTCGCGCCCGGCCCCGAAGTCCGAGGGCTCGTCGAGCACCCCCGCGAAGTCCGAGCCGAAGAAGTCCGAGCCGGCGGGGAAGACCGAGTCGAAGCCCAGCAGCTCGAAGCCCGCCGCGTCCTGACGGGGTCTGCGCTCTCCGGATAGCTTGGGGCGCGTCGCCACTCGGCGGCCGTCCTCGACCCGGAAGGAGACCCTCGCATGAAGGGCTTCAAGGAGTTCCTGCTCCGCGGCAACGTCATCGACCTGGCCGTCGCAGTCGTCATCGGTGCGGCGTTCACCGCGATCGTCACCACGATCGTCAACGCCCTGATCAACCCGCTCATCGGTGCGGTGTTCAACGCGTCGAGCCTCGACGAGGCGCTGGTCGTCGCGATCCCCACGTTCTCCGGCGATGACGCAGAACTGAAGTTCGGCGCGATCATCGGCGCCGTCCTGAACTTCGTCATCATCGCCGCGGTCGTGTACTTCGCGCTCGTCGTGCCCGTCAACCACCTGAAGAAGGCGGCATTCGAGCGCGTCAAGAACGACGAGCAGCAGACTCCGCAGGACGTGCCCCCGACCGACGTCGAGGTGCTGCTCGAGATCCGCGACCTCCTCCGCCCGCAGACCGGCGGCTCCGCGAGCACGGGGGCGCACATCGCCCCGTCGAACGCTCCCGAGGGGCCCGGCATCGGCGGCTCGACGAAGCTCTAGCCCCGGGGCCGCCGCAGGACACCGGTGTTCGTGCGCCGCACACCCGCAAACCGCGGTGCGCAGCGCGAACACCGGTGTCTCGCGGAGACGGGCGCCCGCGTCAGGCGGCGGGGACCGCGCGGCGCTTCGCGAACATCGCGACGGCGTACTGGGCACCGGCGAGCACGTGGCCCGCGGTGCCGAGGTACACGAACACCAGGGCCACGACCCGGACCCAGGGTGCGTTCTCGTCGACGGTGTGCACCGCGGAGAACAGCAGCACCGGCAGCCCGACGAACAGCAGGGCCGAGCGGATCTTGCCCGTCCACGTGACGTCGAGGTCCGGGTTGCCGTGGAACAGCACGCTCGACAGGACGACGAGCACCAGGTCGACGAGCACGACGACGGCCACCACCCACCAGGGCAGCAGGCCGACGAGCACCAGGGACAGCACGATCGCGATGATCGCCAGGCGGTCGGCGACGGGGTCGATCGCCTTGCCGAGCTTGGACCCCTGGTCGAACTTCCGGGCGATGAAGCCGTCGGTCCAGTCGCTCACGCCGATCACGACGAGGGTGACGAGCGCCCACCCGGGGTGCCCGGCGACGACGAGGCCGATGAACACCGGGATCAGCACGAGGCGGAACAGCGTGATCAGGTTCGGCCAGGTCTGCCAGTCGGGGCGCTGCCGCGCGGTCTCAGTCATCACGGGCCAGGCTACCGGTTACCAATGTGGGGGGACGTCGCGCCGGAGCTGGTCGTCGTTCTCACCGTCGCGGTGCCGCGCCGGTTTCGGCGGTGGCGCCGGGTCGTAGCCCGCCACCGGCTGGGTGGTGACTCGTCTGCGGCGCCGCACCGGGCCTCCCGACAGGTCGTCCGTCTCGCCTCCGTCGGCGGGCCGGATGGGAGGCGCGGCTGACGACGCGTCGTCGATCCGCGTCCACGTGCCCACCAGCTGGTCCGTCTCCGGCGTCACCGGACCGGCGGGCCGCGAGGCCCGGCGGCTCGGCCGAGACGTCATCGTCGGGCGGGGATCGGCGGGATCGAGATCTCCTGCGTGGCGCCGCGGTCGACCCCGAGCACGGCGGCGACGGTGTCGGCGACGCGGTCCGGGTCGGAGAACAGCTGGAACGCGTGCACGCGCACGTAGTGCCAGCCCAGTCGGCGGAGCACCTCGGGACGCAGGCGCAGGGACTCGCGCAGCGATCCCTTGACCAGCGACGCGTCGGTCTCGATCGTGACGCACACCCCGCCGTGCGCGGCGACGAGGCCGAGCTTGCCGCGGTGTCCGAGCGCCACCGGGATGCCACGCATCTCGAGGCGCCGGGCCAGGTCGACGAGCAGCGGGTCGGAGTCGTCCGGCACGTACTCGGCGGTGGTCCGGGCACGCACCTCGGCCAGGATCTCGGCGAGGGCGACGGTGCCGTGTCCCATGCGCTCGGCCTCGATGTCCGACGGCTGGAAGCAGGTGACGATGACCATCGAGCGACGCGCGCGGGTCATGGCGACGGCCAACAGCCGCTCGCCACCGGGCTTGCCGAGCGGACCGAAGTCGCGCAGCACGCGGCCGTGCGGGGTGCGGCCGTAGCCGATGGAGAACACGACGCGGTCGCGGCTCTGCGCCACCGACTGCTCGAGCGTCGCCACGATGAACGGCTCGGCACGGTCGCCGATGACGAACTCGGTCAGGTCCTTGTGGCCCTGGGCGGCGGTCAGCACGGCCTGCTCGACCCGCACGGCGTGCTTCGCCGACGCGGTGATGACCATGAGCGACTCGGTCGGACGGGTGCGGGCGTGGTCGATGACGAGCCGGACCACGCGGTCCACCTCGGCGTCGACGCTCTCGACGGCACCAGACTCGGGGTCCGGGACGGCCTTGCCGTCGCTGACGTAGTCGAGCGCGATCGAGCCGTGGCCGAGGAACGAGCCGGCCCACGGCAGGGACTCGATCTTGCCGCCGTAGAAGCGACGGTTCACGAGCTCGGCGAGGTCCTCGCCGCCGGCGCGGTACGACCGCGACAGCGACAGGGTCGGCAGCAGGGTGGACAGCTTCGCCAGGGCGGAGTCGGCGTGGAACGCGTCGAGCGTGCCCTCGTCGACCTGCAGTGCCCGGTGCTCGGGGTCCACGGCGGTGCGGAACGGCGACGGCGTCTGGGTGACCGGGTCGCCGAACACGACGGTCTGCCAGGCACGACGGACGGCTCCGACGGTCTCGGCGATCGTCACGGCGCCGGCGTCGACCAGGATCACCGTGTCGAAGGGCATCGTGTCGGCGATCTGCGGCACCTCGTACGGGCTGGCGAGCCAGACTGGTGCGATCGACCGGGACAGGTGCGGTGCGGAGTCCTGCAGCAGGCGCGACGTGATCGCGCCGTCGCGGAGCTGGGTCTTGAGCGCCGTCGCTTCTTCGGGCCAGTCGACGAGACCGACCTTCCAGTTCTCGGCGAGCTGCCACGCCAGGCCCTGGGAGACCCCGGCTGCGTGGGCGTCGTCCACCAGACGGAAGTCGGCCTCGACCCGGTCGAGCATGTCGGTGTTCGCGCCGAGCAGGGCCCGGTCGGACTCGAGCATGGTCTCGAGGGCGGACTGCCACCAGGCGAGCTCGAGCTCGGCCGGCACCTGCACGTCCGGCACGTGCCGGTTCGCCAGGTCGGTGATGAGCGGCTCGAGCTGCAGGTCGCGCAGGGTCTGCATGAGCTCGGTGCGCTCCTGCAGGTTGTGCAGGACGTCGGACTCGGCGGCGAGCTCGGCGATGGTCGGGACGAGCTGGTCGACCGGGGTGTTCGCCAGCTGGCGGTCACGCTCGGTGCGGCCCAGCGGCTCGTCGAGGCGCGCGAGGTCCTCGGCGACGTTCGAGAACAGCACCTGGACGTCGGCGATGCCCGTGGGCACCTCGGGGTTCACGCCGGCGGCGACGTAGCGCTGCCAGAGCACGCGCTGCTGCTGGACGCGGGTCAGGGCCTCGTGCAGGTCGGACACGTGCACGCCCGGACGGACGTACTCGCGGGCGAGCTTCTTGAGCCGGCGACGGTTCGTCGACGACATCGGAGCGCCCTCGCCGCGGGGGGCGGTGGCGGCCACGAGCTCGGACACCGATCGGTCGAAGACCACCGGCAGGAAGCGGTCGAGCGTGTCGCGGATCTCGGTGAGCAGGCGCAGGTAGATGCCGAGCTCGTTGATCGTCGTGAACTGGCGCATGTGCGTCGAGCTCACCAGGTCGTGGGCGCGGCGGAGCAGGGTCGGCAGGCCGTCGGCGTCGAGGTCCTTCGCGATGCGGTGCGCACGCTGGGCACCGTCGCTCGAACCGAACTTCGCGCCGTACCAGGGCGAGTCGTCGGGGCCGTAGCGGAACTCACCGAGGTTCGCGGCGCTGACCATCGTCTCGGCGACGCGCGAGCGGCCGTCGACCATCGAGGCGACGGACTGCTTCGACAGGCGCGCGGTGGTCGACGGGGCGACGGGCAGCAGCGACAGGCGCGACAGCTCCACCAGGCAGTCGAGCACCGAGACGCCGAAGTCGGGGTCCTTGCGGGTGAGCGATCCGCGGTAGTCCTTCAGCACCTTGCGCAGGCGGACCAGCGCGTCGTCGACCTCGCGGAGGTTCGGACGCGCGGCCTTCTCGTTCCGGGCGATGGCACGGACGACGTCGCGGCGCAGGGTCGACGGCGTGACCGCGACCCCGGGCAGCTGGACCTCACCGAAGCGGGCGGCGATGCCCCGCAGGGTGGCGCGGCGCGGGCTCACGACGAGCACGCGCTTGTTCGCGGCGACCAGGCCGCCCAGGGCGTTCACGATGGTCTGGGTACCACCGGTGCCGGGCAGGGTCTTCACGACGATGGAGTTGCCGGCCGTGATCTGCGCGATCACGTTCTCCTGCTCGTCGTCGGCGTCGAGCAGGAGCGTGTCGGTCTCCGGGCTGCGCTCGTCCGACGGGGTCTGCTCGACCGGGTGGTAGGACTGCTCGACCTGCCACTTCGCGCTCGGGTTGCCCGCCAGGGCGTCGAGCACGGGGTGCGACAGGTCGCCGGTGTCCTCGACCATGCCGGTCGCGACCTCGGCGAAGGTGGACACCACGAGTCGGGCGTGCACCGAGAAGCCGGGGATGTGCGCGGTCAGACCACGCAGGCGGTCGATGACGGGGTTCGGCGTGAAGGAGCCGTCCTGCTGCGCGAGGGCCACGAAGGACTGCGCGTCGAGGATGACTCCGAACTGCTCGTGCAGCGCGTCGGCGAGGCCCGGGTTGAGCACCGGCTCGCCGAGCAGGCGCACCTCGAAGTCGCGTCCGTGCCGGCGGATCGCCAGGGGGCGCAGGAGCACCGGACCACGGAACTGCTCGTCGCCGTGCTTCCAGTCGGCCATGCCGATGCCGAGCTTCACGGCGTCGATGCCGCGCACGGTGGCCAGCTCGGTGCCCTTCGCCTCGACGTGTCCGGCGGCCACGCGGGCGGCACGGAGCGCCACCTCGTCGCGGATCAGGCTGGACAGCAGGGTCGTCTTGCCGGTGATGAACTGCGCGAGACCGCCCGGGTGGGTGGTCGAGAGCTCGATGCGGGCGCGCGGGTGGTCGCTGAAGTGCGTGAGCGGGCTCGTGCCACCGACGCCGGTCAGCTGGGTGCGCCAGCCGTCCCACGTCGGTTCGGCCGCGTTGCCGGCCTGCAGCCGCGGGTCCCCCAGGCTGATCGCCTGCGGGCTCGTCATCTGCAGCTCCGGGCGGAGCGTGCGGTCCGGCTCGTCGTCGGTCCGTTCCTGGTCCACGTCCTGCTGCTCGTCTCGATCGTCGTCGGGGCGCGCGCGGGCACCCTCGACGGGGACGTCGTCGTTCACGTCGTCCTCACCGTCGGTCACCCTGTCCGCTCGCCACACATCCGACACTGTAGGCGGAACCGGACGGCCTCTCTGGCAATGAACCGAGGTTTCGGGGTTTCCGCACGGACGCGACCGTCGTCCGACCCGACGTGCGGCGCGTCCGACCCGGCGTGCGGCGCGTCCGATCCGACGGCGGCCCCGTCCGGTGTGGTACCAACGGGGCATGGCCATCGACGACCGCACCACTCCGTCCGCCCCCACGCCGAACCGGCGTCGATCGGTCCCCGCCGAGATCTCACGGTCGTGGCTGCTGGTCTCCGGCACCGCCACCGACCGGTTCGACAAGTCCCAGCGCTCCCGCGCCGACCAGATCATCCTGGACATCGAGGACGCGGTCGACCCCGCCGCGAAGCCCTCGGCCCGGCAGGGCGTCGCCGCCTGGCTCGCCGGCGGCGGCGAGGCCTGGGTGCGCATCAACGACGTCACGACGGACTTCTGGGCGGACGACGTCGAGGAGCTCCGCGGCCTGCCCGGTCTGCAGGGCGTCATGCTCGCCAAGACCGAGTCTCCCGCCCAGGTCACCGACACCTGGCACCGGCTCGGCGGCCAGACGCCGGTGATCGCCCTGGTCGAGTCGGCCCTGGGCATCGAGGAGTCCGTGTCGATCGCCAAGGCGCAGGGCGCGTTCCGCCTGGCCTTCGGTTCCGGCGACTACCGCCGCGACACCGGGACCAGCGCCGACACGCTGGCGATGGCGTACCCGCGGTCGAAGCTGGTCGTCGCCTCGCGCATCGGCGACCTGCCGGGTCCGATCGACGGCCCCACGGTCGGGTCGTCGCACCCGATCCTCCGCGAGCAGTCGCAGGTGGCCGTGTCGCTCGGCCTCACCGGCAAGCTCTGCCTGGACACCGAGCAGCTCCCCGTCATCAACGAGGTCATCTCCCCCACCCCGACCGACGTCGCCTGGGCGCAGGACTTCCTCGACGACTTCGAGGCCCGCGGCCGGGTCATCCGCGACGGTTCCGACCTGCCGCGGCTCGGTCGGGCGCAGAAGATCCAGCGGCTCGCACAGGCGTTCGGGGTCGAGGCGCGGTAGGACTGCACGCATGACCTGGTCCAACGTCCCCGGCCCTCCGCCGCAGTCCTCCTCCGGCCCCACGGACGCGCAGCGCGCGGCGTGGGAGCGCGGTGGCACCACGCTGTTCCCGCCGGCGAAGCTCGCCGACCGGATCTCGACGGTGCTGCTCCTGGTGTTCGGTGCCGTCATGACCGCGATCACGGCGGTCGTCGGCATCATCGCGGTCGCCTCGGCCACGACGACCTGCGACGCCTCGGCCGGGTGCACACCCGGTGGGTACTTCGGGGGCGCGGCCATCGCGGTCGGTGGCGCCTTCGTCATCGGGGTCGCCACGATCGTGCTGTCGATCGGCGCGTGGATCCGACGGAAGCCGTCGTGGTGGATCGCGGCGATCGGCTTCGTGCTCGCGATCGTGGTCATCGCCTGGGGCGGGGTCGTCTTCGCGAACGCCGTCGACAGCGGTTCCGGATCGTCGTCGGTGTCCGCCAGCGCCTGACCGGCGCGCAGCGACACCACCCATCCGACCGGACACCGGTCGTCCGACGCGTGTCGGGTCGGAGAACGCGTGGGGGTTCCGGCCTGGAGGCGCGGGTCGCGGCCGCCACGCGCCTCCGGTCCGTACCGGGGTAGCGTCCCGGGCATGGTGACGGTGTCGCGGACAACGGTCGCGGTGGTCGGTGGCGGCCCCGCAGGGGTCGTCCTCGGGCTGCTGCTCGCCCGCGCCGGCGTCGACGTGCGCGTGCTCGAGCGGCACGACGACTTCAACCGGGACTTCCGGGGCGACACGGTGCACGCCTCGACCATCCGTCTGCTCGACGAACTCGGACTCGGCGCACCGTTCCGGGCGTTGCCGCAGTCACGCCTCGACGACTTCTCGCTGCCGATGCCCGACGGCTCCCGGCTGCTGCTCGGTGACTTCTCGCGTCTCGCGCCCCCGTACGACCACGTGGCGATGGTGCCGCAGTGGGACCTGCTCGACCTGCTCGTGACCGCCGCCCGTGAGGAACCGTCGTTCCGCATCTCGATGGGCGGGGCGGCGACCGGACTCATCGAGGAGAACGGGGTCGTGACCGGGGTCCACCTGCGGCCGAGGGACGGGACCGACGAACCCGGGGAACTCCGCGCCGACGTCGTGATCGCCTGCGACGGGCGGAACTCGGTGCTGCGTCGCGCCGCCGGGCTCGTGCCGCGAGCGTTCCGGGTGCCGTTCGACACCTGGTGGTTCCGGTTGCCCCGGCACCCCGGGGACGCGGCGAGCGCCCTCACCCCCGCGTTCTCGGACCGGGACGTGCTGCTGAGCTTCCCGCGGCCGGAGTACCACCAGGTCGCGTACTTCGCGCCGAAGGGTTCGGACACGGCCCTGCGCGCTGCAGGGGTGGCGGCCTTCCGTGCCCGGGTGGCGCGGCTCCGGCCGGACTTCGCGGACCGGGTCGACGCGATCGCCTCGATGGACGAGGTGCACGTGCTCGACGTCCGGATGGACCGCCTGCGCCGGTGGTGGCGCCCGGGTCTGCTCTGCATCGGGGACGCCGCGCACGCGATGTCGCCCGCCGGCGGGGTCGGCATCAACCTCGCGGTGCAGGACGCGGTGGCGACCGCGACGATCCTGGTGCCGGCGCTCCGACGCGGGCTCCGTGGTGGCGGCCTCGACCGGGCGCTCGCAGCCGTCCAGCGTCGTCGGACCCCGCCCGCCGCCCTGGTGCAGGCCGCGCAGGCCGTGCTGCACCGGGTCGTGTTCGAACGGGCCTTCGCCGGGCACCTGCAGGACGGTCCGCCGCTGCTCCCGGTGCTGCTCGCGCGCTGGGTCCCGCCGGTCCGGGGCCTCTACGCCCGCGGCATCGCGTTCGGCCCGCTGCCGGAACACGCGCCGGCGTGGGCTCGTCGGTGACGGGCGGGGAGGCTCGACGGTGCGGGCGCCTCGTCGGTGCGGGAACTGGGCGTCGCCCTCGTGGCCGGGCGCATGCTGGGCCGATGAAGCAACGAGTCATCGGAGACGTGTCCGTCAGTGCCATCGGTCTGGGCGGGATGCCCATGTCGATCGAGGGCCGGCCGGACGAGCGTCAGTCCATCGCCACGATCCACGCAGCGCTCGAGAACGGTGTCACGCTCATCGACACCGCCGACGCGTACCACCTGGGCGGCCACGACGAGGTGGGGCACAACGAGGAGCTCATCGCGCGGGCCGTCCGGGAGTTCCACGACGACACCTCGGACGTGCTCATCGCGACGAAGGGCGGCCACCTGCGTCCCGAAACCGGCAACTGGGCGCAGAACGGGCACCCGGAGTACCTGAAGGAGGCGGCGAAGGCCTCGGCGAAGCGTCTCGGTGTCGAGTCCATCGGGCTCTACCAGTTCCACCGCCCCGACCCGGCGGTGCCGTACGCGGACTCGATCGGGGCGCTCGCCGACCTGCTCGACGAGGGTGTCATCCGGATGGCGGGCATCTCGAACGCCGACCCGGACCAGATCCGCATCGCGAACGAGGTGCTCGGCGGACGCCTGGCGTCGGTGCAGAACCAGTACTCGCCGAAGTTCCGGTCGAGTGAGCCGGAGCTCGAACTGTGCGACGAGCTCGGCATCGCGTTCCTGCCGTGGAGCCCCCTCGGCGGCATCGGGAGCGCGGCGGACCTCGGCACGGCGTTCGAGGACTTCGCGTACATCGCCCGCGACCGAGGGGTCACCCCGCAGGTCATCGCCCTGGCGTGGGAGCTGCAGAAGAGCGACGTCGTCGTACCGATCCCCGGTGCGTCGCGGCCGCAGTCGATCCTGAACTCGATCACGGCGCCGACCGTGCGGCTGCGGCCGGAGGACGTCGCACGCCTC
Organism: Curtobacterium sp. MCPF17_051; assembly: GCF_003234595.1. Lineage (NCBI taxonomy): Bacteria > Bacillati > Actinomycetota > Actinomycetes > Micrococcales > Microbacteriaceae > Curtobacterium > Curtobacterium sp. MCPF17_051. The sequence goes on from NZ_QKSE01000006.1 coordinate 39,289, forward strand.
GACGCCTCGCAGCCCGCGGCCGTCTGACGCCCGTCCCCCCGACGGGGGAAGCACGGCGCCCCGCCGCTCCTGTGACCGGAGTGGCGGGGCGTCGTGGTGCGTGGGGCGGGGCGTGAGCCCGCTCAGCTCTTGGCGGGGCAGACCGCCGAGACCTGGTCGAGCGTGGTCTGTACGTCGGACTGGGCCTTCTCGACCTCGGCGGAGTCCTCGGCCGCGCCGGAACGGATGGCGGAGCTGTAGCCCTTCGCCGCGCCGGAGAAGTCCTCGAACGTGTCGTGCACCTGCTCGTTCGAGACCTTCGTCAGTGCCGAGTCGATGCGCTGGACGAACTCGTCGACGAGTGCCGCACGGGCCTTCGGCTCGGCCGGGGCAGAGCTCGAACCCTGCTCCTTGAGGAACGACGCGAGTTCGTTCTCGAGCAGGGAGCAGGCTTCTTCCTTGGTCTGGGCGGGTGCTGCGGCGGCGGTCTTCGAGGCCGACGGTGCGCTGGACGAGCCCGAGTCGCCACCGGACGAACCGCCGTCGCCGCCCGAGCAACCGGCGAGCAGCGTGAGTGCGAGGCTGGCGGTGGCCAGCGCGATGAGCTTCTTGGGCATGGTGGAGAGTCCCCCTCGATCTGTCCGCACTCCCCCGGATGAGGTGCAGATCCGTCGTCGAGCGTACAGGGAACCTCCACAGGGAGACCGGCGGCGGTTGTGCGCGACCGGCAGCCGGCCGGAGGCATGCGGCGCGTACCGTCGAGGGCATGCGAGCCATCACGTTCGACGACGCTTCCATGTCCGTCACCGACCTGCCCGACCCCGAACCCGGCACGGACGAGGTCCTGATCGAGGTCGCCGCGGCCGGCGTCAACAACGCCGACCTGCAGCAGCGCGCCGGGAACTACCCGCCGCCGCCCGGGGCGTCGGAGATCCTCGGGCTCGAGGTCTCCGGCACGGTACGGGCCGTCGGTGCGGGCGTCACGACCGTGGCGGTGGGCGACCGGGTGTGCGCGTTGCTCTCCGGCGGCGGGTACGCGGCACTCGTGGTCGCGCCGGTCACCCAGGTGCTGCCGGTCCCCGAGGGCGTCGACCTGGTCGAGGCGGCCGGTCTACCCGAGGCCGCCTGCACGGTCTACTCCAACATCGGCATGCTCGCCGGGCTCCGCCCCGGGCAGACCCTCCTGGTGCACGGCGGAACGGGCGGCATGGGGTCGCACGCGGTGCTGTGGGCGAAGGCCCTCGGTGCGACGGTGATCGCGACGAGCGGCGGCGACCGCAAGGTCGCCGCGTCCCGTGACCTCGGCGCCGATCTGGTCATCGACCACCGCACGGAGGACTTCGTGGAACGCGTCCTGGCGTTCACCGACGGTGTCGGCGTCGACGTGGTGCTCGACGTCGTCGGACCGTCCTACCTGGAGCGGAACCTGCAGGCCCTCGCCCCGAACGGGCACATCGCGGTCATCGCCTCGGGCAGCGGCCGCACCGCCGAGCTCGACTTCGGTGTGCTGATGCGGAAGCGCGCGACGATCAGCGGCACGACCCTGCGCGCACGGCCGCTCGCCGAGAAAGCCGACATCGTCGAGGCGGTCCGCTACAACGTGTGGCCGCTGGTCGCCGACGGCCGGGTGCGCCCGGTCATCGACTCGGTGCTGCCCCTGGCCGAGGTCGAGGAGGCCCACCGCCGCGTGCGCGACGGCGAGGTGATCGGCAAGGTGCTGCTGACGCCCTAGGCGTGCACGCGGGCGAGGAACTCGACGAGCGCCGGGTGCTGCGGGCGGTCGAGGACGTCGGCGGGGGAGCCCTGCTCGACGACCTCGCCGCGGTGCAGGAACACGATCCGGTCGGCGACGTTCCGCGCGAAGTGCATCTCGTGCGTCGTCATCAGGATCGTCGAACCCTGTCGCTTCAGCTCGGTGACCAGGTCGAGCACCTCGCCGACGAGCTGCGGGTCGAGGGCGCTCGTGACCTCGTCGAGCAGCAGGAGTTCCGGGTCCGACGCGATCGCCCGGACGATGGCGACGCGCTGCTGCTGCCCGCCGGACAGGCGGTCGGGGTACGCATCGGCGAACGAAGCGAGGCCGATCCGGTCGAGCAGGCGGCGCGCAGTGTCCTCGGCCTGGGCTCGTCCGATGCCGTGCACCTGGCGGGAGGCGAGCGTGACGTTGTCGAGCACGCTCATGTGCGGGAACAGGTTGAACTGCTGGAACACCACGCCGATGCGCGCCCGCACGGCGTCGACGGCGATGCGCGGGTCGGCGATGTCCGTGCCCTGCAGCAGGATCTCGCCGTCGTCGATGCCCTCGAGCAGGTTGACCGTCTTGAGCAGCGTCGACTTGCCGGAGCCCGAGGCCCCGATGACGCAGATGACCTGGTGGCGGTGGACCGTCAGGTCGATCCCGCGCAGGACCTCGTGCTCGCCGAAGGCCTTGCGCAACCCGCGCAGTTCGAGGACCGCGGCGTCCTCACCGGACGCACCACGGGCCTCCAGGCCGGCCTCGCTCATACGGTCCCTCCGATCTGCTCGCGCCGCTGCTGGCGACGCGCAATCGCGTCCGTGACGCGGATCAGCGGCAGGCTGATCACCACGAACAGCAGTCCGGCGACGAAGTACGGCGTGAAGTTGTAGGTCTCGGCCTGCGCGATCTGGGCGGAGCGGACCGCATCGACGGCACCGAGGATCGACACCAGACCGACGTCCTTCTGCATCGACACGAAGTCGTTCATCAGCGCCGGCGTGACCTTGCGGATCGCCTGCGGCAGCACCACGAGCCGCAGGGTCTTGGCGTGCGACAGTCCGAGCGACCGGGCGGCCAGACGCTGGGAGGGGTGCACGGCCTCCATGCCGGCCCGGAGCACCTCGGCGATGTAGGACGAGTAGGTCAGGGTGATCGCGATCGTGCCCCAGACCTCGGCGGGGAGCCGCGGGAACACCCCGAGTCCGGGGATGCCGTAGCCGACCAGGTAGAGCACGATGATGAGCGGCAGACCGCGGAACAGGTCCGTGTAGCCGGTCGCTAGCATCCGCAGCGGGAAGAACACCGGGTTGCGCAGACCGCGGACGACCGCGAGCAACGTGCCGAAGACGGCGACGCCGATGGCGCTGAAGAACAGGATCCGGACGTTCAGCCAGAGGCCCAGCAAGATGTCCGGGAACGTGTCGACCGCGGTCTCCGGGTCGAAGAACGACTGCTGCACCGCCGCCCACCCGGGGGTGTTCACGACGCCGAAGTACACGACGGCGAGCACGACCAGGGTGGAGACGACCGACACCACGACGGAGCGACGGCCACGCTGGCGACGGTAGAGCCGACGCTCGAGCTCGACCTGGCTCGGCGCGGGTGCGGCGACCGGGGTGCCGGCCCCTGCTGGCAGGGTCATCCGGTTACTTCAGGACCGGCGTACCGGTCTCCGACGACAGCCACTTGGTCTGCAGGTCCTGCAGGGTGCCGTCGTCGTCGAGGGTCTTCAGGGCCTTGTCGACCTTGCTCGTGAGCTCCGAGTCCTTCGGCAGGACGAAGCCGAACTCGTCGCCCTTGCCGTCGGACGGGAACTGCGCGGACACGGTGCCGTCGTCGACCTGCGCCGAGGCCATGTAGAAGGCCGTCGGCAGGTCGGTGACGATCGCGTCGATCTGCCCGGACTTGAGCGCGAGCACGGCGTCGTCGTTGGAGTTGAACACCTTCGGCGTGACCCCGAGGACGTCCTTGACGCTCGCGATGCTCGTCGAACCGGTCGCGACGCCGATGGCGTCCTGCTTGAGCGCGGCGATGGTGGTGTCGTCGGCGGCCTTCGACCCGGACGTCGTCACGACCGCCTGGGTCGTCGTGTAGTACGCGCTCGACATGTCGACGGCCTTCTTGCGCTTCGCGTCGATCGAGAACTGCTGGACGTTGAGGTCCCAGTCCTTCGGGCCCGGGGCGATGGCGCTGTCGAAGGTGCTGCGCTTCCACACGACGTCCGACTTGCCGTAGCCCATCTCCTTCGCGACGGCGTACGCCACGGCGGACTCGAAGCCCTTGCCGGACTCGGGCTTGTTGTCCTCGATCCAGGGCGAGTACGCCGGGTCGCCGGTGGCGATCGTGAGCTTGCCGTCGGTCACGGTGCCGTCGGCGTTGCCGCTGCCCCCGGCGGAGCAGGCCGACAGGGCGAGGGCGGCGACCGCCGCGGTGGCGACGGCGAGGGTGAAGCGGAGGTGACGGGTCACGGTCGGGCCTTCGTGCGAGGGGGGGGTGGGGGCAGGTCGAAGTGTACTTCGCGGTGGGATACCAACGCGAAACGGTGTCACGGTGCTACTCGGCGGCAGGGTCCCCGTCGTCGGCCATCGTGAAGTCGTCGAACGAGAAGCCCGGCGACACCAGGCAGCTCAGCAGCACCTCGCCGTCGCCCGGGATCGTCCGCTGCCACACGCCGCCGCGCACGAACGCCTGTGCGTCGTTCACCCGGTCGCGTCCGGCGTCCGGGCCGAGGGTAATCGTCGCGCCGGGCTCGGGGACGTCACCGTCGCCCCCAAGTTGCAGGTCGACGGTGTCCGGGCCGTGCCACATCCAGATCTCGTCGCTCGTGACCCGGTGCCAGGCGGAGGCCTCGCCCGGGGGCAGCAGGAAGTGGATCAGGGTGGCGGCGGGACGTTCCCCCGCGGGGGTGGTGACCGTCGCCGGCGAGGTCCAGGTGCGGACGTACCAGCCGCCCTCGGGGTGCGGTTCCATGCCGAGGGCGATCGCGCGCTTCGGCACGTCGAGCCACTCGATCAGCTCACCGGTGACGGTTCGGCGTGCGGCCATGCCGGGGTGGGGTGCGGACTCGGTCATCGTTCCTCCTGGTGCGGTGCGGCGGTGTCCATGTGCGGTGAAGCCGGTTCGGTGACGACGCCCGCCGCCGCGCGGACGACCCCACGGATCACGGTGGCGGCCGCCCGCCCGGCGCCGTCCTCGACGAGCTCGGCGAGCGCGTCCGGCACCGTGCGGGCGTCGACGTCGAAGACCGCCAGGTCGGCGCGCGCCCCGACGGCGAGGTGCCCGATGCGGTCCGGCCCGACGGCGAGCCCCATCGCGTGCGCACCACCGAGGGTCGCCGCTGCGAGCAGCCGCTCGTGCAGGTCGCGGTGCCCGTAGCCCTGGGCGCGGGCGATCCGGTGCAGTGCGGTGACGTCGGCCATCAGGTCGAGGGACGGTGACGACGACAGGGAGTCGGTGCCGATCGCGATCGGGCTGCCCTCGCGCAGGTAGTCGGCGACGGGCGGCGGGTCGAGGCCGATGACGGCGTTGGAGCGGGGGCACAGCGCCACCGCGGTGCCCCGGGCCCGCAGGAGCGCCCGGTCGGCAGCCGTCATGTACACGCCGTGGGCGATGTGGCAGTCCGGCCCGAGCACACCGAGCCGATCGACGAACGCGGTCGCGCTCGCACCGAAGCCCAGGGCTCGCAGCGCCCGGAACGACGGCACGTTCGCCAGGTGCCAGTCGTTCCCGTGGCCGACGCCGTCGACCCCGTCGAGTCCGGGGACCGGACCGAGGGCGATGCGCTCCCCCTCGAACGCCGCCTCGCCGAGGTGCAGGTGCAGCCGCAGGCCGCGCTGCCGCACGATGTCGGGGAGTTCGAGCAGTGGAGCGACCTCGAGGGAGTACGGCGCGTGCGGCGACAGGCCCGCACCGGGTGTCGTGGGGATCCGGTCGAGTTCGTCGAGCACCTGGTCGCGACCGTGCGACTGCCAGGCGTCGTTCTCCCAGTCCATCACCTCCCAGTACGCGATGCCGCCGAGCCCGGCGTCCTGCAGCGCGGTCGAGGCCTCGATGTCGGTGACGATGTCCGCGATGCTCGTGACGCCGGCCAGGATCGACGACCGCGCACCGTCCGCGGCTTCGGCCCGCCAGTCGTGCGGTTCGGCGTAGTCGACGTTGAACGCTGCGGCCCAGTCCTCGAACCCGATGTACTGGCGCTGGCCGACACTGGCCATGCCGGTGTACTGGAGGTGCGAGTGCGCGTTCACGAGTCCGGGCAGGAGCGCGCCACGCCACTGCCGCTCGGTGAAGGTCGCGCCGGACCCGGAGAGCTGGTCGATGACCCACGACCGGTCGCCGACGTGCAGGATGCGGCCGTCCTGCACGGCCACCGCGCCGTCGGCGATCGGCGGCGCGGTCATCGGGACGACGACGCGCGCCGAGTGCACGGTGACCGGGTGCGGACGGGCGCTCATGCCGGGTCTCCGAAACGGTGGGTCCGGACGTCCGGCTCGCGGTCCGCCGGGTGCTCAGCGGGGAGGCCGGGAGGCACGGGTCGGCTCCCGAAGGCGGCGAGCGCCGCGCGGGCGGTCACGTCGTCGACCGCGGGGTCGATCGGCACGACGGCACGCTCCAGCTCGTCGCCGCGTTCCAGGAGCATCCGGACGGCGCCGAGCTGCACGGCGAACGACAGGTCCATGATCTCGACCGGGTTGCCCTCGGCCGCGGTGATGTTGATGCAGCCGCCGTCGTCGAGCACGATCGGTCCGCCGTCGGCCCCGGGGAACACGAACCGCTCGGCCTTCGGCCCCACGCTCTGACGCTGCGCCCCGGCGGTGAGGGCGCCGTCGATGGCGATCTCCTGGTCGACCCCTCCGGCGACGGCCAGGACCACGCCGTCCGCGCAGGCGCGGAGCACGTCGAGGTCGATGGTGTCCGGCACCCCGGTGGCGCTCATCACGAGGTCGGCGTCGCGCACCGCCTCGGCGAGCGGGGCCACGGCGTACCCGGCGAACCGCGCCTGCAGGGCGCGGACCGGATCGGTCTCGGCGACCGTCACCCGGAACCCGAGGGCGGTGAGCACCAGGGCGACCCCCTCACCGACGTGTCCGAAACCGGCGACGACCCCCGTGCCTCCCGTAACGACGCGGTGTGTGCCGGGCGCGAGTCCGTCGACCAGGTCGAGCACCGCGAAGACCGTCGACTGCCCGGTGCCGTAGCGGTTGTCGAAGAACGTCTTGGTGCGGGCGTCGTTCACCGCGACCACCGGGATGCCGAGTTCGCCGCGTGCTGCCAGTACACGCAGGGGACGGAGGCCGCTCGTGGTCTCCTCGGCGGCTCCGAGCATCGTCGGAAGCAGGTCGGGGCGTTCCTGGTGGGCGAGCCGGATGACGTGCGAGCCGTCGTCGAGCAGGATGTGCGGCGCGGTGTCGAGCATCGCGAGGGCCAGCTGCTTCTGCTCGGCCGGCGTCGCCGTGCTGCTGGCGAACACCGTCAGGCCGGCGGACCGCAGCGCTTCGGCGACGGCGTCGTCGGTCTCGTCGGCGTGGGCGTAGACGACGACCTCGGCACCAGCGTCACGGAGCAGCAGGCTGAGCACGGCCGTCTTGGGCTCGAGGAACATCGCGACGCCGATGCGTGTGCCGCGCAGGAGCCCACCGTCGCGGAGTTCCGCGGCGACCGAGCGGGCGACCGGCATCGACCGTCGTGCCCAGCGCAGGCGGGCGTGGGCCGCGGGGTCGTCCTCAGGGTCGCGGCCGGTGGACACCAGGAAGACGTCGTCGGACAGCATCGGGACGGCGAGCACGCCGGGGCGGGCGGGTGCGACGGGGCCGAAGGCGTCCTCGTCGACGGCGGGCAGGTACCGGCCGGCGTCGATGACGACCAGGGTGGTGCCGCGCGGGCGGTCGGCGGCTTCTTCGACGGCGAGGGTCGATTCGTCGGGCATGCCGAGGCACCAGAGCTGGTCGACGAGGTCGGACGGCTGCCGCTGGTTCGACTGCTGCTGCGGCTCGGCTTCGCGCGCGCCGAGTGCGGTCAGCAGGTGCCGGAGTGCGTTGGCGTCACGGGGGTCGCCGCCGACGATGCGGAACCGGCGTGCGGCGACGATCAGGTTGGTCGCTGCGGCGAAGCGCCGGACGGCCGCCGAGGCCCAGGCCAGCGTCTCGGCGTCGGGTGCTGGCGGCATGTGCCAATCGTAGGGCGACCGGCGGCGGCGATCGGGCTCAGCGCAGGTGGCCGGGTCCTGGCGTCGTGTCCCAGCCGTCGGGTGTCGGCTCGGCCGGGGTTCGCCCGCGGTGGTGGCGGAGCACACCGACGAGCACGGCCACCCCGATCAGGCTCACGATCGCGAGCCCGATCACGTAGACGGTCGTCACGATCCCGCCGACCGCCGCGGGGACCATGCCGTACTGCGCGGCCGAGAACGGGACCCCGGACACGACGAACGCGATCAACGTGGCAATGGTGCCGTTCGCGTCCCACAGCCCGTGCAGCACCGAGACCACCACGTACGCGACGATCGGCGGCCACGACCAGTGGAAGCGGGCACGCCCGGTGGCCGCACCGAAGAGCACCGCACCGAGGATCGCGGTCCAGAGCACGTGCCCGACCGGCGCCAGCACCGCGCGGACCACCTCGGTCTGCAGGAGCGACGCCAGGTCGATCCCCCGGGCCGTGATCGCCGCGTTGAAGGCGTAGCCGGCGGACTCGAACGCGGCGAACCCGGCCCCGATCGTCGCGCCGAGCAGCGCACCCTGCCTCGCCGTCTTCGGGCGGACGCGCCACCCCACGACGACGAGCAGGACGCCCTTCACGAACTCCTCGACGAACCCGACGACCAGGTACAGCCCGGCTCCCTGCTCCAGGTCGGCCTCGAGCAGCGACGCCCCGAGCACCCCGAGGATCCCGCCCACGAAGAACGCCGTGACGAGCTGCATGGTGCTGACCGTGCCGGTGACCCGTTCGATCACGAACAGCACGACGGTGAACGGCACGAGGAAGCTGCCGAGCAGGATGATCGTCGGCACGAGGTTCGTGTTCTGCGTCGACACCGTGACGATGATCGTGACGACCCACAGCACGAAGCCGACGAGCAGGGTCTTCCACCACCAGCCGTGGCGGTGGTGGGGGTGTGCGACGGGCGTGTCCCAGGGCAGGCTCATGGGCACATCGTGCTCCGGGCAGGGCGAGGGGCGTCACGGGAATGCCCGGCGGTGCTCCGACGTACTCTCTGCACATGAGCGATGCGACGACTGCCCCCGACCGCGTGACCATGTTCGGCGCCGACTGGTGCCGCGACTGCCGTCGGTCCAAGGCGCTGCTCGACACCCTCGGCGTGGACTACGAGTACGTCGACGTGGAGCAGGACCTGTCCGCCGCCGACCGTGCCGAGGCGATCAGCGGCCGGAAGAACATCCCCGTCGTGGTGCTGCCCAACGGCAAGCACTTCGTCGAGCCGTCCGACGCCGAGCTGCGGGCCGAACTCGAGGCCTCGGGCGTCGTCTGATCGGCGCTCGCCGCTGCGACTCCACGCGCTCAGCGACACCTCACGCGCCGCGGCGTCCGTGAGGTGTCGTTGAGCGCGAAAGGTCGCCGCATCGGCGGCACCGGCGGCACCGGCCGCACCGGGCGGACATCGGATGAATCGGGCATCATGATCGCGTGATCATCGACGCTCACCACCACCTCTGGGATCCCGCCGACCGGTCGTACCCCTGGATGGACGACTCGGTCGCTCCGATCCGCCGCCTGTTCGACGTGGACGACCTGATCGCCGCCGCCCGGGGCACCGACGTCACCCGGACGATCGTCGTGCAGGCCGTGCACGACCCCGGCGAGACCGCGTGGCTCCTCGAGCAGCCCGAGCCGGTCGCCGGCGTCGTCGGCTGGGTGGACCTGACCGCCCCCGACGTCGCCGACCGGATCGCCGCCGTCGTCGCGCGACCCGGTGGCGACCGGCTGGTCGGCAACCGCCTGGTCGGCATCCGGCACCAGGCGCAGGACGAACCGGACCCGGACTGGCTCGCCCGGCCCGAGGTCGTCCGCGGGGTCCGCGCCGTGGCCGCCGCCGGCCTGGTGTTCGACGTGCTCGTCCGCGCGCGGGAGCACCGCGCAGCCCTCACGCTGCTCGACGCCGTGCCCGAGGGCTCGTTCGTCCTCGACCACGCCGGCAAACCCGACATCGCGGGCGGGGACCCCGGGTGGCCGGGCCGGATCGACGACTTCGCCGCGCGTCCGAACGTGGCCTGCAAGGTGTCCGGACTGTTCACCGAGGCCGGCCCGGAGTGGCGACGGCAGCCCGTCGACCGGTACGCCCGGCAGGTGATCGAGTGCTTCGGCCCGGAGCGGTCGCTGTTCGGGTCCGACTGGCCGGTCTCGACGCTTGCCACGACGTACGACGACGTCGTGTTGCGGACCACCGAAGCGCTGGGCGACCTGTCCCCGGACGAACGGCAGGCGGTCCTCGGCGGGACGGCGGAGCGCACCTACCTGCACGGCAGGACCCTCAGCACCCGGAACCTTGTCGGAGCCCCGGACCAGACATAGGATGTCTCTGGTTGCGCCGGTGCAGCCGGAGAGCGAGGAACGATGCAGTTCGCACGACTCGGCCCCGCGGGCGGCGAGATCCCCGTCGCGGTCGACTCCGACGGCGAGGTCCTCGACCTCCGCCCGATCACGACCGACATCAGCGGGGCGTTCCTGGCGTCCGACCCGGTCACCCGCGTCCGGCACGCGCGGAGCGCCGGCGACGTCCGAGCGCTCCCCGACGCCGAGGGCCTCCGCCGCGGCGCACCCGTGGCACGCCCCGGCAAGGTCGTCTGCATCGGCCTGAACTACCGCGACCACGCCGCCGAGACCGGTGCCGAGATCCCGACCGAGCCGATCGTGTTCATGAAGGACCCGATGACGGTGATCGGCCCGGACGACGAGGTCCTGATCCCCCGCGGCAGCGAGAAGACCGACTGGGAGATCGAGCTCGCCGTCGTCATCGGGCGGACCGCCCGCTACTGCGACTCCGACGAGGCCGCGAGCGCCTGCATCGCCGGGTACGCCATCGCGAACGACGTCTCCGAACGGGCCTTCCAGCTCGAGCGGGGCGGGCAGTGGGACAAGGGGAAGTCCTGCGAGACGTTCAACCCCCTCGGCCCGTGGCTGGTCACCCCCGACCAGGTCGACCCGGCGGCGCTCGCGCTCCGGCTCACCGTCAACGGAGTGGTCCGCCAGGACGGCACCACGGCCGACATGATCTTCCGACCCGTCGAGATCGTCCGGTACCTGTCGCAGTTCATGGTGCTGTACCCGGGCGACGTCATCAGCACCGGCACCCCGGCCGGGGTCGCCCTCGCCGGGCACGCGCCGTACCTGCGGCCCGGCGACGTGGTCGAGCTCACCGCCGACGGGCTGGGTTCGCAGCGCCAGACGGTGGGAGCAGCCTGATGGCCGACACGACCGCCCAGACCAGCACGACCGGAAGGCTCGGCAGCCACGCGGGTCTCCGCGCGATCGTCACCGGCGGCGCCTCCGGCATCGGCGCGGCCATCGCGGTCGCACTGCAGGAACGCGGCGCAGCGGTCGCGGTGCTCGACCTGCAACCGTCCACCGCCGAGGGGCTCGTCTCCGTCACCTGCGACGTGTCGTCCGACGAGTCCGTCCGTGCAGCCGTCGCCTCGGCGGTCGACCAGCTCGGGGGTCTCGACCTGCTCGTGAACAACGCCGGCATCGGCGCCCAGGGGACGGTGGAGGACAACACCGACGACGAATGGCGACGCGTGTACGAGGTCAACGTGCTCGGCGCCGTGCGCCTGTCCCGCGCCGCACTCCCCCACCTCCGAGCGTCGGACAGCGCGAGCATCGTCAACACGTGCTCCGTCGCGGCCACCGCCGGGCTGCCCCAGCGGGCGCTCTACTCCGCCACGAAGGGGGCGATCTCCGCACTCACCCGTGCGATGGCCGCCGACCACGTCCGCGAGGGCATCCGGGTCAACGCCGTCAACCCCGGTACCGCGGACACCCCGTGGGTTGCACGACTCCTGTCATCCGCGGACGACCCGGCCGCCGAACGCGCCGCGCTCGAGGCACGTCAGCCGCACGGACGCCTGGTGCAGGCGGCGGAGGTCGCCGAGGCGGTCGCCTACCTGACGAGCCCGCTCGCCCGGTCGACGACGGGCGTCGAGCTGGCGGTCGACGGCGGGATGCAGGCGCTCCGGCTGCGGCCGGCCTGATGGTCGCCCCGCGGCTCCGCCGCACCGGCCTGGAGGCCCGTCCCGGGTATCGTCGGGACGTCCCGTCGCGCACGCGGCCGGGTCCACAGGAGGTGGTGACGTGGCGTCGTTGACCGATGATGCGATCGCACGCATCCAGCAGATGATCGTGAGCGGCGAGCTCCAACCCGGCCAGCGTCTCCCGCCCGAGAAGGAACTGAGCGAGTCGCTCGGACTGTCCCGCAACAGTCTCCGCGAAGCGGTGAAGGCGCTCGAGCTCATCCGGGTGCTCGACGTCCGACGCGGCGACGGCACCTACGTGACGTCGCTTGAACCGGGCGTCCTGCTCGAGGCGGTGTCGTTCGTCGTCGACATGCACCACGACCGGTCGCTCGTCGACCTGCTCGAGGTGCGCCGCATCCTGGAACCGGCGTCCGCCGTCCTGGCGACGGCCCGCGCCACGGAGCAGCAGATCGACGAGCTCGCGACCCTGATGCAGTCCGTCGGCGAGGACACCGGCGTCGAGGACCTCGTCGCCCACGACCTGCTGTTCCACTCGACCATCGCGGGCATCGGTGGCAACCAGTACCTGTCCGGGCTGCTCGACGCGCTGTCGAGCAAGACGGTGCGGGTGCGGGTGTGGCGCGGACTGACGCAGAACGGGTCGGTGCAGCGGACGCTCGACGAGCACGCGGCCATCGTCGACGCCATCCGGCGCCGGGATCCGCAGCTCGTGCAGGCCCTCGTCGTGTCGCACGTGGAAGGTGTCGAGCGCTGGTTGCGACGCTCACTCGACTGAACCCGACAGTCCTCCCAGGAACCTCGGAGTTGTGTCAGTCCTCGGCCCTGACTCCGGCAACCATGCCGCGGCAACCGCACCCACGAGGAGGACACCGTGCTCGGTCTCATCATCAGCTTGATCATCATCGGACTCATCGCCGGCGCTCTCGCCCGGCTCATCATCCCCGGCAAGCAGAACATCGGCATCCTCATGACGATCGTCCTGGGCATCGTCGGTTCGTTCGTCGGCGGGTTCCTCGGGTTCCTGATCTTCCAGCACGACCCGATGGACGGCTTCTTCCAGCCGGCCGGCATCATCGGCTCGATCATCGGCGCCATCATCGTGCTGTTCATCTACACGCGGGTCGCCGGCCGCGGTTCGCGTCGCTAGGCACCACGCTGCCGGTCCGACCGGCGCACCACCGAAGGCACCCCGAACCACGCAACCGCGTGGTTCTGGGTGCCTTTCCTCGTGCGCGGGTCAGACCGCCAGCAGCCCGCCCGCGCGCAGGTCGTCCCACAGCGCCTCCGGCACGTGGGCGGCGGACCGGGCGACGTTCGAGCGCACCTGGTCGGCGGACTGCGCTCCGAGGGCGATCGCCGCGACCGCCGGGGCCCGGCGTGGGAACGCCAGCGCAGCCTCGGGCAACGTGACCGCGTGGCGCTCGCACACGTCGGCGATGGCGTTCGCCCGGTCGATGAGCGCCGTCGGCGCCTCGGCGTAGTCGTAGGTCGACCCCACCGCGGGTCGCTCCTGCCCGAGCAACCCCGAGTTGTAGACACCGACCGCCACCACGGCGACGCCGAGCGCAGCGCACCGCGCCACCAACGCCGCCCCGGGCTGCTCGAGCAGGGTGTACCGACCGGCGAGCATGACGACGTCGCAGAGCCCGGTGTCGACGGCCGCCGACAACGCCTCGACCGAGTTCGACCCGACCCCGACCGCCCGCACCACGCCCTCGTCGCGCAGCTCGGCGAGCGTCGGGAGCGCCTGGGTCAGGCCGTCGGTGAGCGAGTAGACGTCCGGGTCGTGCAGGTAGGCGACGTCGACGTGGTCGAGCCCGAGCCGTCCGAGCGACTCGTCGAGCGACCGCCGCACGCCCGACGGCGACGGATCCCACTGCCGCACGGTGTCGTCCGGCACCGCGAAGCCGCCGGAGGCCAGGTCGTCGCCGTCGCCGCGGCCCGGCACGAGCAGCCGTCCGACCTTGGTCGACACGAGGAAGTCCTGCCGGGGGCGTCCGGCGAGCGCCACCCCGAGTCGTCGTTCGGACAGGCCGAGGCCGTAGTGCGGCGCGGTGTCGAACCCGCGCACCCCGGCGTCCCAGGCAGCGTCGACCGTAGCGCGGGCGTCGTCGTCGGACACCGGGCGGAGCAGGTTGCCGATCCCGGCGCCGCCCAGCCAGAACGGTCCACGGTCGAGCTCCTGGGCTGGTTGCGTCATGCCTGTCCTTCCAGGGTCCAGACGAGCGGGATCCCGTCGTCGTCGCCCGAGTAGTCGTCGTCCGCCTCGAGCAGGGGGTTGATGACCGCCTGCCAGGCCGCGTTCACCGGGTCGTCCGCCAGTGCGCGGCGCATCGCACGGTAGTCCTCGACCTCGATCAGGTGCACCAGGTCCTGTCCGTCGCGCCAGATGCTCCAGTTCGACACCCCGGCGGACCGCAGCCGGTCGGCCAGTGCGGGCGGGATCGCCGCGTGCGCCTGCTCGTAGTCGGACTCCCGTCCGGGCCGCAGCCGGGTGCGCGAGAGGATCCGCTGCATCAGTCGCGCAGGAACAGCTCGACGACCGGCACGGCGACGTCGGGTCGCACGATCGGCAGCGTCAGGGTGAGCGTGCCTGCGGGCTGGCCGCCGAGACCGGTGTTCTGCGCCCGGGTGCCCGGTGGGATCTCGCGGAAGTGGATCTCCGACGCGTCGTTGAGCAGCTGCGCGTACGCCACCTTGCCGGCGAGGTCCGGCAGGTGCACGTGCTCGAACGGCCACGCGAACAGGTGCAGGTACAGGCGGTTGCCGTTCTGCGTGTAGACGGTGTTCCGCGGGGCGACGAACCGCGAGGGCCCGGCGCCGTACACCGAGCGGGCGTGCTGTCGCATCCACGTCCCGATGCCGTCGAGCGTCTGCCGCGAGACCCCGTCGAACTCGCCGCGACCGGTCGGTCCGATGTTGAGCAGCATGTTCCCGTTGTTCGAGACGCCGTCGACGAGCATGCGGACGAGCAGGTCGACCGGCTTCAGGTTCGTGTTGTCACGGTCGTAGCCCCACGAACCGTTCAGCGTCTGGCAGGCCTCCCACGGCACCGGGCCGCCGTCGACCTCCATCGGCTTGTCGGGCTGGTACTGCTCCGGGGTGACCAGGTCGCCGGGGATGTCGAGCCGGTCGTTCACGATGATGCCGGGCTGCAGGCGCTTCGTCAGCGCCATGAGCTCCTCGGATCCCCACTCGTCCCGGCCCTTGCCGCCCCAGATGTCCTCGTGGTCGTTGTCCCGGTACGAGAAGTCGTAGAACAGGTAGTCGATCTGCCCGTAGTCCGTCAGGAGTTCCTCGATCTGCCCGTGCAGGTACTCCCGGTACCGGGTCATGTCGCGCCCCTCGTTCAGCGCCGTGATCGCCTGCTCGCCGTCGTCCCGCCGCGGGTGCACGCCGTCGACGGTGAAGTCCGGGTGGTGCCAGTCGATCAGCGAGTGGTAGAAACCGACGCGCAGCCCCTCGGCACGGACGGCGTCGACGAACTCCCGGACGATGTCCCGGCCGAAGGGGGTGTTCGTGGACTTGTAGTCGGTGAGCGCGGTGTCCCACAGGCAGAAGCCCTCGTGGTGCTTCGTCGTGAGGACGACGTACTTCATCCCCGCCTGTCGTGCCCGACGCGCCCAGTCCGCTGCGTCGAACAGGTCCGGGTCGAAGTGGTCGAAGTACTTCTGGTAGTCCTCGTCGGTGATCCGTTCGCGGTTCTTCACCCACTCGTGCCGTGCCGGCAGGGCGTACAGCCCCCAGTGGATGAACATGCCGAACCGGTCGTGGGAGAACCACGCGGGGAACCCCGCGGCGTCGGTCGCGGTCTGCGGCTCTGCAGGTGCGGTGATGGTCATGTGGCCAGTGTTCCTTTCAGGGGAGGACGAGGGGAGACGCCACGGCAGCGCTACCGGCCGCCGAGGCCGCTGGTGACGATGCCCTTGACGAGGTGCTTCTGGAGCAGGATCAGCAGGATCACGGTGGGCAGCATCGAGATCACCGACGCCGCCATCACGAGATTCCACTCGGAGCCCTGCTGCCCGAAGAACTGCTGCAGGCCGAGCGGGATGGTGCCGCGGGCCTCGACGTCGTTGACGATGACGAGCGGCCAGAGGAACGAGTTCCAGTACGCGATGAACGAGAACACGGCGAGGACCGCCATCGTGGGTCGGGCGAGCGGGAGCATCACCGAGAAGAACGTCCGGATCGCTCCGGCACCGTCCACCCGTGCAGCGTCGTCGAGCTCCTGCGGCACGGTGAGGAAGAACTGCCGCACCAGGAACGCGCCGAGGGCCGTGAACGCCCACGGGATGATGAGCGCCTGGAAGGTGTCGACCCACCCGAAGCCCTGCATCATCACGTACATCGGGATCACGAGCACGTCCTGCGGGATCATCAGCGTCGCGAGGAACAGGATGAACACCGTGTTCCGGCCGCGCCACCGCAGTCGCGAGAACGCGTAGCCGGACAGCACCGCGACGGCGACGTTGATCGCCGTGCCCGCCGCGGCGACGAAGACGCCGTTCAGGATGAACCGGGCGAACGGCAGGTACGTGAACGCCTGCGCGTAGTTGCCCCACTCGATGGACGAGCCCCACAGCGTCGGCGGTGTGGTGAACACGTCGGCCGACGGCTTCAGGCTCGTCGCCACCATGTAGATGAGCGGCGAGACGAACAGCAGGGCCACCAGGCACAGCAGCACGTAGCCCACAGCGTGGCGCACCCGGCCGGACTGCCGGTGCGTGCGGGGCAGCGCCCGCGGGTTGATCGTCCGGTTGGACGAGGTCAGCTCAGTCATAGTGCACCCACCGCTTTTGTCCGAGGAACTGGATGGCCGTGATGCCGAGGATGATGACGAACAGCACCCACGCCCCGGCCGACGCGAGCCCGAGCTGCTGGGTCTGGAACCCGGTGTTGTAGATGTACTGCACCAGGGTCTCGGTGGCGGTGCCCGGGCCGCCCTTCGTCAGGACGAACGGCTGGACGAACACCTGGAACGAGGTGATCAGGGTCATCATCGTGGCGAAGAAGATCGACGGCGAGATGAGCGGGAACTTGATCCGCCAGAACATCTGCCACGCGTTCGCCCCGTCGAGCGCTGCGGCCTCGATCTGGTTCTCCGGCACCGAGTCGAGCGCTGCCGAGAAGATCAGCATGTTGTAGCCGAACCCCTGCCAGACACTCATCGCGACGACGGCGAGCATGGCCCAGTTGTCGTCGGCCAGGAAGTTCGGCGCGTTCACGCCGACGGTCGACTGCAGCGTCGCGTCGATGGCACCGCCCGGCTGGTACAGCATCCGCCAGACGACGACGTTCGCGACGATCGGCGTGATGGTCGGGATGAAGAACAGCACGCGGAAGACGTGCCGGTGGCGGATCTTCGGCGTGAGCCAGGCCGCGAGCCCCAGGGACACGACCAGGTTGAGCGGCACGTAGAGCACGACGAACAGCACCGTGTTCAGCGTCACCGTGCGGAAGATCGGGTCAGAGAACAACTGCGCGTAGTTCGACAGGCCTGCCCACGAGCGTTCGCCGAGCATCGGCCAGTTCATGAAGCTCACGACGAGCGACGCGAGGATCGGGAACGCCGTGAACACGACGAGGCCGATCGAGTGCGGAGCGGCGAAGGCGGCGCCCCACCAGGAGCGGCGGCCGAGCTCGGCGTCGGTGCCGCTGTCCTTCCGGCGCGGGGCCGCGCCGGTCGCGACCGCGACCGCGGGGGCGGGCAGCGCCGCCTCGGCGGGTGGGTCCTGGATGGTGGTCATGCGACGACCTCCTCGTCGTTCGCGCGGTCCTGGTCAGGGGATGGGACGGACCGGGAGGCGCGGGGCGGGGGTCGACCCGCGCCTTCCGTCCGTCAGGGGGTGACGCTCGTCACTGCGAGCCGAGCTGGCTCGCGATGGACGACATCGTCTCCTTGCCGGAGGTCTGTCCGTTCACCGCCTGCAGGGCGTACTGCGCGAAGAGCTGGTTGAGCTGGTCGCTCTGCTTGTTGCCGGGCAACGGGGTGGCGTTCTCGAGTCCGGTCTTCAGGGCGTCCTCGACCCCGTCGATGCCGGCGTTGTCGTACCAGGCCTGCTGCGCCGCGGTGCGTGCCGGGAACGCGCGCCCCTGCTCGGCGAGCGAGGTGAGCGTGGCTTCGTTCGTCATCGTGGTGATGGCCTTGAACGCCTGCTCGGGGTACTTGCACTGCTTCGAGATGCCGAACCCCGACCCGGCGGCGAAGGAGCTGGGTCCGTCCGTGCCCGAGGGGATGGTCGTGATGCCGAGGTCGAACTTCACCTTGGCCTTCTGGCTGATGATCGACCAGGGGCCGTCGCTGTACATCGCGACGTCACCGGACACGAACGCGTTGTCGTCGGTGGAGCCGTCGGTGCTCGCCTGTGTGGCGTAGCCGTCCTCGACCAGACCGCCGATCCAGTCGAGCCCCTCGGCGAACTCCGCGTTCGAGGCGTCGAGCGTGCCGTCGTCCTCGATGACCCGACCGCCGTTGTAGCCGAGGATCATCGACTCGAGGGGGATGTCCTCGACGCTCGTGCCCCAGATCGGCGTGCCCGCGGCCTTGAGCTGCTTCGCGGCGTCCTCGAACTCGTCGACCGTCCAGCCCGGCTTCGGCTCGTCGACGCCCGCCTTCTCGAAGATGTCCTTGTTGTAGAACATGACCATGGGGCCGGTGTCGTACGGCAGTCCGTAGAGCTTGCCGTCGACCCGCATGCCGTCGAGCCCCGTCTGGTCGTACTCGCTCAGGTCGAGGTCGGCCTTCTTCGCCATGTCGTCGATCGGCACGAGAACGTCCGTGTAGTTCGCGGCGCGGAGCGACTGGATGCTCACGATGCAGGGTGCGGTGCCGGTGGACAGCTGGGTGCGGAGCTTGGTCCAGTAGTCGTTGAAGGGTGAGCCCTGGATCGAGACGTCCACGTCGTCGTCGGTCTTGACCGTGTCGGCGACCTTCTGCCACGCGGCCTTGTCCTCCTTCCCGGCGATCCACATGGCCCAGGTGAGGGAGTCCTCGGACTGGCCGTCGCTGGCGCTGCTGCCAGCGGAACAGCCGGTGAGCACGAGCACGGCAGCTGCTGCTGCCGCCAGCCCGGCGGTGCGTCGTCGTTGCATCGGTGTCTCCACTTCGTCGTGGTGATGGGGTGTGCGGTGGGGTGTTCAGGCGACCCGGACGGCGTCCGGGACCCGATCGGGATCGGACTCGGCCCAGACCGGGCCGTCCGGGAACGCGTGGGTGGTCAGGGTGTCGGCGCGCATCTCGGTGCCGGCACCGGGCGCGGTCGGCGGCCAGTAGCGGCCGTCGTGGACGTCGACCGGGGTCACGAAGTGCTCGTGCAGGTGGTCGACGAACTCGATGCACCGGGTGTCGAGGTCGCCGGTCAGGGCGACCGCGTCGAACATCGACAGGTGCTGCACCGCCTCGCACAGGCCGACCCCGCCGGCGTGCGGGCAGACACGGACGCCGTGCTTGGCGGCGAGGAGCAGGATCGCCAGGTTCTCGTTCACCCCGGCGACCCGGGTGGCGTCGATCTGCAGCACCGACATCGAACCGGCCTGGATCAACTGCTTCGCGATCACCCGGTTCGCCATGTGCTCCCCCGTCGCGACCGGGATCGGGGCGATGCGCCGGGCGATCTCGGCGTGGGCGAGGATGTCGTCCGGGCTGGTCGGTTCCTCGACCCACGCGACGTCGAAGGGGCGGAGTCGTTCGATCCACGCCACGGCCTCGTCGACGTCCCAGCGCTGGTTCGCGTCGATCGAGATCCGGATGTCCGGGCCCACGGTGGCGCGGGCGATGCCCATCCGGCGGACGTCCTCGCCCACGTCGCCGCCGACCTTGAGCTTGATCTGGGTGAACCCGTCGTCGACCGCTTCCCGGCACAGCCGCGCGAGCTTCTCGTCGTCGTAGCCGAGCCAACCCGGGGTCGTCGTGTAGGCGCGGTAGCCCTCGCGCTCGAGGCGGGCCCGGCGTTCGGCACGCATCGGACGGGCGGCGCGGAACAGTTCGAGCGCCTCGGCCGGGGTGATCGCATCGGTCAGGTACCGGAAGTCCACCAGGTCGACGAGCTCCTCGGGGCTCAGGTCGGCGAGCAGTGCCCAGAGCGGCTGCCCCGCACGCTTCGCCCGGAGGTCCCACAGGGCGTTGACGACGGCGCCGATCGCCATGTGCATGACGCCCTTCTCCGGGCCGAGCCACCGCAGCTGCGAGTCGTGCACCATCGCGCGCCAGGTGCCGCCCATGTCGGCGAGGACGGCCTCGGCATCGGCACCGACGACGTGTCCACGAAGCGCCGCTATCGCCGATTCCTGCACCTCGTTGCCGCGGCCGATGGTGAAGACGAAGCCGGTGCCGACCAGGCCGTCGAGCGCGTCGGTGGTGATCTCGACGTAGGCGGCGGAGTAGTCGGGTGCGGGGTTCATGGCGTCGGACCCGTCGTGCTCGCGCGAGGTCGGGAACCGGATGTCGTGCACGTGCAGACCGGTGATGCGGCTCATCTGTGTCTCCTGCCGTCCGGTCTCCGTCGACCGAATGGTGCAATCAAAACATCCGATGTCTTGCGCGTCAAGAGGCTTGTTCTTGCTGTTCTGGCGAAAGTCATCGCGCAACCGTCCGATGACTGACGGCGCGACGGTGTGAACGCGACCACGGCCTGGAGGCGCGGTGCGAGTCGGACCCGCACCGCGCCTCCAGGCCGTGGTCGCCCCGCGCCGGGGACGACGCGATGGTCACGCTGGTCAGGCGGCGGCGAGCCGCCCCATCTCCCCGACGACCGCGCGCAGCCGCGCAGCCAGTTCGTCGCGGGAGCCGTCCGCCGATCGGTGGGCGGACTCGATCACGGCCGCCATCACGAGGGTGGTCGCGGTCCGCCCGGTGTCCTCGCCGACCCGCTCGGCGGCGACCGCCAGCACGGTCTGGCGCGCGTGGGCCATCCACTGCAGCATCGCCGGGACCATCTCGGGGCGTGCTCGGACGAGCTCCTTCATGCGCTGGCGGTCCGCCGGCAGGGAGACCGTCTGCGCGACGAGGTCACAGAGGTCGGCCACGAGCGGGCCCTCGGAACCGAGGAACACCGCACGCGCCTCGTCCGGCACCGTCGTCACCGGCAACCCGAGGGCGGCGTCGGCCTTCGACGGGAAGTAGTTGAAGAACGTCCGCGGGGAGACCCCGGCGTCCGCGCAGATCTGCTCGACGGTCACCCCGGCGAGCCCGTGGTTGGTGACGAGGGCGAGCGCCGACCGGTGGATGGCGGACCGGGTCTGCTGCTTCTTGCGCTCCCGCAGGCCGCAGTCGGTCGGGGCGGTGGCCTCGGTGGTGGTCGGCTGGTGCACGTGCTGCTCCTGGTTCGCGCGGTGCCGGGCCTCCGCGTCCTGCGACGAAGAGGCCCGGCGTGACTCAGACCTGCGACCGACCACCCTGGACGGGGATCGAACCGGTGACCGGGGCGGTGGGCGAGCCCATCGTGTCCGCAGCCCGCACGGCCTGCGCCTCGAGGTCGTCGGCGGTGCCGGCGTCGTCCGCCTGCTCCTGCAGGGCCGAGCTCTTGCGGAGCGGCGGCGCCTTGAAGAAGAAGCTCAGGACGAACGCGAGCAGGATCACCGCGAAGCCGACCCAGTAGACGGTCACGGCCGAGGCGTTGAACCCGGACATGAACGGCCGGGTCAGGGCAGCGTCCGCACCGTTGAGGTACGACGTGTCGCTCGTCTCGGCGTTCGAGTCGCTCGAGTCGTTCGCGCCCTTGTCGATCTGCTTCGACAGTTCCGGGGCGAGCTGGTCCACCCAGTAGGTGCGCTGCGCCGAGTCCGACCAGTCGACCACGAGCCGGCCGTCCTGCACGCTGGCGTGCGCCTTTTCGGCGGCGGCGGTGAGCGCCTGCTGCTGCACGGCGTCGGGAGCCCCGGCGGTGGCCTGGGTCACCTGGTCGGTGGCGGTGTCGAGGCCGGACTGCACCTGCTGCTGGAGCGGGGTGACGATCGGGTCCCAGATCTGGTCCATGACGCCCTGGTTCGCCTTCGCGCTGGCGACCTCCGGGTCGAGCGCCGCACTGAGGGCGGGCTCGAGGTTCGACTCGTCCGCCGTGGCGTGCAGGATGTTCGTCGGCATGAGCGAGAACAGGACGGACAGCAGGACGGCGGTGCCGAGCGTGCCACCGATCTGGCGGAAGAACGTGGCGGACGACGTCGCCACACCCATGTCACGCGGCTGCACCGAGTTCTGGGAGGCCAGGGTGATGCTCTGCATGAGCTGGCCGAGCCCGAGGCCGATCAGGAACATGCCGATCATCAGGAACCACAGCGGCTTGTCGATCGTCATGAACGTCAGGACGACGTAGCCGAGCGACACCAGGGCCGTGCCGATGACCGGGAAGATCCGGTATCTGCCGGTGCGGGCCACGATCTGCCCCGAAGCGATCGAGGCGATCATCAGCCCACCGATCATCGGCAGCGTCGCGAAGCCGGACTCGGTCGGCGTCAGGCCGGTGACGATCTGCAGGTAGAGCGGGATGGTGAGCATCGCACCGAACATCGCGAAGCCGACCAGGAAGCCCAGGATGGTCGCCATCGAGAACGTGCTCGAACGGAAGAGCTTGAGCGGGATGATCGCGTCGTCCTGCATGCGGGTCTCGATCACCAGGAAGGCGACGAGGCCGAGCGCGCCGATGACGTAGCAGGCGATCGCGCTGGCCGAACCCCAGCCCCACGTGCGGCCCTGCTCCGCGACGAGGAGCAGCGGCGCGAGCGTGACGATGACCGAGGTCGCGCCCCACCAGTCGATGCGTGGCTTGGCCTTGGCCTCGCCGAACTTCGGCAGGTGCAGGAACGCGATCACCATGAGGAGCGCGGCGACGCCGATCGGCACGTTGATCAGGAACACCCAGCGCCAACCGGTGATGCCGACGATCGAGCTCGCGCCGGCGAACAGGCCACCGATGAGCGGACCGATCACGGACGAGATGCCGAAGACCGCCAGGAAGTAGCCCTGGTACTTCGCCCGCTCACGGGGCGCGAGGATGTCACCCATGATCGCGAGCGGGAGCGACATCAGCGCACCGGCGCCGATGCCCTGGAACGCGCGGAAGGCGGCGAGCATGGTCATCGACGTCGACAGGGTCGAGAGCAGCGACCCGAGGATGAAGACCGCGATGCCGAAGATGTAGAGCGGGCGACGGCCGAAGACGTCGGAGAGCTTGCCGTAGATCGGGGTCGTGATGGTCGACGCGATCAGGTAGGCAGTCGTGACCCAGGCCTGCTGGTCGAGGCCGTGCAGGTCGTCACCGATCGTGCGGATCGCCGTGCCGACGATGGTCTGGTCGAGCGACGACAGGAACATGCCCGCCATCAGGCCGTAGATGACGAGCAGGATCTGGCGGTGCGACATGATCGGCTTGCCCGGCGTGCTCGCCGGGGAGTCCTGTCGTCCGCGCGACACCTCGACGGGTGCGGTGGCAGTGGACATGCGGGGTTCCTCACAGGGGATGTGGCGTGGTGGTCGTCGGCCTGGTCGGCACCCCGATCGAGGGTCGACCTTGCAGGCTCTGCAACTTTACACCGTCAGCACCTTTGCTGCGAGCGCAAAGTTGCCGAGCGTGCACGTTCGTGTACGGGTTCTCAGGTACCGTCGGCGCATGGGGCGAACCACCTGGACCGATGTACCGACGACGCTGCGGGAGCAGGTGGAGGGGGTACTGGGCGGTCCGGTCCTGACCGCCGAGTCCCAGGCGGGCGGGTGGTCTCCCGGCAGCGCCGACCGGGTGACCACCGCGGCGGGGCAACGAGCCTTCGTGACGACTGGGTCGCGCTCGTGCTCGACGACGTCGCCGGGCAGCACCCGGGCAGGCACCTCGACGGATCGGACACGACGGCCGTGCTCGACGCACTCCACACACTGCCGCTCGCGACCGACGGGCTGGCGGCGCTCCCCCGTATCGCCGAGGACCTGCGCGGTGAGTTCGGCGCCTGGGACCGGATGCTGGCTGACGACTCGAACGCCGTCCGCGTCGCCGAGGTCATCCCGCCGCACATCCTCGGAGCCGGCCCCGCGATCGCCCGCGCGGCTTCGGGGGCAGCTGCACTCGTCGACGGCGAACACCTCGTGCACGCCGACTGCCGAGCGGACAACCTGCTCGTCGACGACGCCGGGCTCGTCTGGGTGGTGGACTGGCCCTGGGCGAGCGTGGGCGCGCACTGGCTCGACCCCCTGACCTACCTGCTCGACACGCTCGTCCGCGGCGAAGACGACGACGTCGAACACCACCTCGCCACGCACCCCGTCTTCGCCGGGGTGCCCGCCGCGACGATCGACGCTGTGCTGGCCGGGCTCGCCGGGCTGTTCTTCGAGCACGCCCTGCCCCCGGCACCGCCGAACATGCCCACCATCCGCGACTTCCAACGGCGCGAGGGTGTCGCCGCCGCCGAGTGGCTGCTCCGCCGCTGGGCCGCCTGACGGCCCGCCCGCGCGCCGGGGGACGCATCTGTCCAGGGAGCGCAGCGCACCGGAGCGTACGGTCCACCGCATGACTGATGAGCACCGCACCCCGCGTCCCGAAGACGACGCCGCGCGCCTCGGTCTCGTCGTCGTCGGAGAGGCAGCAGCCCTGCAGTCCGGCGACGAGGCGGCACTGGACGCGAGCGAGCAGAACATCCGCGAAACGATCGACGAACTGGTCGACGAACCACTGACCCCGCGGCAGGAGGAGGTCGTCGAGCGACTCGCGTCGGCCGGCGGCACGCTGACCGCCGGGCTCAGCGGCGCCCTCGCCGCCCAGAGCGGTCGCAGCGTCGACGACGTGCTCTCGGGCGCGGCCCGCAGTGTCGTCTGGCAGCAGCGGCTCGCGGACGAGCGTGAGGACGCCGGCGCACAGCAGCGCGACCCGCAGAACGAGAACGGGCGCGACGAGGGCTGATCCCCCGTCGCGCCCGCTGCAGGCACCCGCTCGGTTACTCGGCCGGCTCGACCTGGGGCACCGGCTGCTCGCGCACGACGGCGCGGGCAGCGGCCTGCCCTGTCGTGGTGCTCTTCACGATGTCGCTCAGCGTGAACCCGGCGGTGGCACCGAGCAACGCATCGACCTCGCTGAACTGACTGACGACACTCTTCGACAGCGCACCGGCGCCGTCGGAGGACACCACGGTGAGCGTGTCGATGTTGCTCATTGGTGCGGCGAGCTCGCGGGCGATGCTCGGCAGCGTCTCGATCGCCTTGACCCGGAGGACGGCCTCGGAGTGCTGCGCGAGCGCGTCGGCCTGCGCCTTGGTCGCGTCGGCCTCGGCCTGACCCTTCGCACGGATCGCGTCGGCGGCAGCTTCACCCTCGGCGCGTGAGGCGTCGGCGGCGAGCTTGCGGGCGTCCGCCTCGGCCTTCGCCTCGGCCGCGACGGCCTCTGCGGAGATCCGGCGGGCCTCGGCCTGGGCGCGTGCGGTCTCGACCTGGGCTCCAGCAGCGGCTTCGGCTTCGACGCGCGTCTTGCGCGCCTGGGCCTCGGCGACGGCGGAGACCTCGGAATCGAGCTCGGCACGGCGCAGCTCGGCACGCTTCTGCGCGGTGATCTGCTCCTGCTCGACGACGCCCTGCGCCGCACGGGCCTGGGCGAGCGGCCCGGCGGCAGCGGCTTCGGCGGAAGCGCGGTCGGCGTCGAGCTGCAGCGCCGCACGACGGATAGCCAGGGTGTTCTCGGCCTCGGCGATCGCCTGGTCGGCGGTCGCGCGGGCTTCTCGCGCTTCACGGTCGGCCTGGGCTTCGGCGTTCTCGGCCTCGAGTCGCACGCGTGCACGCTCGGCACGGCCCAGGTCGCTGATGTACTCGTTGCGGTCCGAGATGCCCTTGATCTCGAACGAGTCGACGTCGAGCCCCTGACTGTGCAGGGCGTCCTTCGCGACGTCGAGCACGGCGACGGTGAGCTGGTCGCGCTTGCGGATGATGGTCGACACGTCGGTCGCACCGATCGAGGCGCGGAGCGAACCGGACAGGACCTCGCGCGCGAAGTCGTCGATCTTCTTCTCCTGCCCGAGGAACCGCTGCGCGGCCGCCCGGATCGAGGCGTCGGTCTCGCCGACCTTGACGAGCGCGACGGCCTCGACGTCGATGGTGACACCGCGGGAGTCCTGCGCGTTGACGTTGATGTCGATCGCACGCGAGCTGAGCGACAGCTTCGCGACCTTCTCGAAGAAGGGGCGGACGAGCACGCCGGCGCCGAGCACGACCTTGATGCCGGACTCGACGGTCTCGGTGCCGTCGGCGTTCTTGACCTTGCGGGAGCGCTTGCCGGTGATGATGAGCGCTTCGTCGGCACCGGCGTTGCGGTACACGACCTTCGCGTAGATCAGCGCGATCACGGCGAGGACGATGATCCCCACGATGATCAGCGGGACGGCTCCGAGCGCGAACAGGACTTCCATGACTCCCCCTCCGGACCAGGCGGCAGCCTGGATTCCGCATCTGTTGTTCCGTTGGCTCCCATCCTAGGAGCGCACGCGGACAGCCGGAGCGCGCTGTGGAGAGATGGGGACAACAGACCGGAGGCTCGGTGCAGGATCACCTGCACCGCACCTCCGGACCGGGGTTGCGTCAGCGACTACGCGCCCGCACGCCACCACTCGTCGAAGGGCGTCGCCGGCACCTGACGCTTGTGCTCCGTCGCGCGGTAGCGCGACTCGATGGCCTCGGCGACCTCGACCGGCACGTCGTGTCCCTGCAGGTAGGCGTCGATCTCGGCGTAGGTGAGCCCGAGGTTCGCCTCGTCGGTCTGCCCGGGCAGCTCGTCGAGCAGGTCGGCGGTGGGTGCCTTCTCGTACAGGCGGGCCGGTGCGCCGAGGTGCTCGAGCAGCTGCCGCCCCTGGCTCTTCGACAGCCCGGTGAGCGGGGTGAGATCGACGCCGCCGTCGCCGTACTTGGTGAAGAAGCCCGTGACGGCCTCGGCCGCGTGGTCCGTGCCGACCACCAGCAGGCCGCGCTGCCCGGCGACCGCGTACTGGGCGACCATGCGCATGCGCGCCTTGACGTTGCCCTTCACGAAGTCGCTCAGCTCGACACCCGAGGCCGCGGTGTCCTCCATGACCCCGTCGACCCCGTGCTCGATGTTCACGGTGATGCCCGGGTCGGCCGCGATGAACTGCAGGGCGAGCTGGGCGTCGTCCTCGTCGGCCTGCACCCGGTAGGGCATGCGGACGGTCGTGAACTCCGCCGGGTGACCCTCGGCGCGGAGCGACTCGACCGCGAGCTGGGTCAGGCGGCCGGCCAGGGTGGAGTCCTGCCCGCCGCTGATGGCGAGGAGGTACCCCTTCGCCCCGGTCGTCAGCAGGTAGTCGCGCAGGAACCCGACACGACGGGCGACCTCCTGCTCCGGGTCGATGGTCGGCTGGACGTTGAGGTCCGCTGCGATGGCGGCTTGGAGTTCACGCACCACCCCAGTATCACGCCGATCCGGCTCCGTGGACCGGCAGGTTCCCGAAGACGCCGATCGGATCGACCGCGAGGTCCCGGGGCGGCGGTGACCCGATCACCACCGCCCCGGGGATCCGCGACGACCCGAACGTGTCGCGGACCCGGTGAGGCGGACGCCGGTACCCGCCGACGCCCGTCCTGGTCAGGCACGACGAACTCGTCGCGCCGGGATCGCGGTGGGTCGTCCGTGGTGTGGCACGGTGCCTCCTCCTCCGACGGGGTCCGCCGCTGATCCGCCCCCGGTGGTGAGCCGAGGGATGTGTGGGCCCGCCGAACGGGCCGAAGGCGGCTGGTAAGGCCGCTTCCTGTGCAAGTTACCAGGACCCGCGCGGCACTCGATGCCCCCGTTGTGGGGTCACTGCTCGGACCGGATCCGTTGACAGTTCGATGGCTAACAGTTAGAGTCCTGATCATGCAGGCACCGGACTTCACGACACCGCTCCAACTCATGCGGTGGATCGGATGGGCACAGCGCAAGGGCGCCGAGGAGTGGGTCCGCGAGCGCGACCTCACCCACGAGCAGTCGTTCGTGCTCGGGTACCTGCAGGAACACCCCGGCGCCATCCAACGGGACATCGCCGAGGTCACCCGCACCAGCGCGGCCAGCGTCTCGAGTCTCCTGCAGGGGCTCGAGCGGCGTGGCCTGATCGAACGACGACCGGACGCCACGAACGGGCGGACGAAGACGGTGCACGCCACCCAGGCGGGCATCGACCTCATCGCCGGGTTCACCGACGCGATGGTCGCCCTCGACGACTCCCTGCTCGCACCGCTCGACGCGGACGAGCGTGCCACCCTGCGGCGACTGCTGCAGAAGGTGACCGCGGAACTCGCGCCGCCCACCCGCTAGCCGCACCACCCGCGCCACCGCACCGACCCGCTCCACGCACCACGCGCCTCCCGGCCGGATCCGCCGGCGCGCCCTCGCGACCCCGCGCCTTCGCGATCCCGCGACCCCGCGACCCCGCGACGCCATCGGTCGCGTGCTCCCCCTGCCGTGCCGGCGTCCGTCGGCGCGCCCACCGTCATGCCCGGAAGGGAACCGTCATGTCCTCCACCACCTCCGCTGCGGCGACGAACCGCTGGTACCTCTCCGCTGCCCCGATCGCCCGAGCCCTGGTGCACCTGTGCGTGCCGATGGCCGCCGCGATGGTCGTCAGCGCCCTGTACAACGTCATCAACGCGGGCTTCATCGGCGCCCAGCACGACACGTCCCTGCTCGCCGCGATCACCTTCGGCACGCCACTGCTCGGCCTCGTGATGGCCGTGGGCGGGGTGTTCGGCGTCGGCGGCAGCGCGTTGATGTCCCGGTTGCTCGGAGCATCGGAACACGACCCCGACAAGGCGCGGGACATCAAGCACGTCGCCTCGTTCGCACTGTGGGGCGCGGTCGTGACCGGCGCCGTGCTCGGCGTCGTCGGACTCCTGCTGCTCCGCCCGCTCGTCACCGTCCTCGGTGCCGACGCGGCAGCGGTCCCCGCCACGAGCGAGTACGTCGCCGTGATGCTCGCGTTCGTCCCCGTCCTCGCCGCGTCCTTCGCGCTCGAGCAGATCGTCCGCTCCGAGGGCGCCGCGAGGCAGGCGATGATCGGCCTGGTCCTGTCCACGGTCGGCAACCTGGTGTTCGACGTCCTGTTCATCCTGGGGCTGCACTGGGGTGTCGGCGGCGCAGCACTCGCGGTGGGCCTGGCCAACGTGGTCTCGATCGCCTACTGGGTGACCTGGCTGCAGCGGAACAGCGAGAACGTCAGCTTCGCCCCGAAGTGGTTCACCCTGCGTGCGGACGTCCTGAAGCCCGTGTTCGGGATCGGCGTCGGCGAGTTGCTGCAGTCCGCGTTCCTCATCGTCACGACACTCGTCCTCAACAACCTCGCCGCCGCCTACGGTGACGACCCGCTGGCAGCGATGGGCGTCGCGGTCCGCATCGCCCAGGTGCCGGAGTTCCTGGTGATGGGCGTGACCATCGGCGTGCTGCCGTTGCTGGCCTACGCGTTCGGCGCGGGTGACGCCGATCGACTCCGCTCCGGCCTGCGCGCCGCGGCCCTCACCGTCGGCGGCATCGTGCTCGTCTTCTCCGGCACCGTGTTCGTGTTCCGCGAGCAGGTCTTCACCATCTTCTCCGGTGACCACTCGGTGCTCGCGATCGGCATGACGATCCTGACGGCACAGCTCGTCGCCGCCGTCGTCAACGGGTTCACGGGACTGCTCACCTCGCTGTTCCAGGCGACCGGGATGGTCATGCCCGCGATGGTGCTGTCGATGGCGCAGGGCGTGCTGTTCATCCCGATCGTAATCGCCGGCAACGTGTGGTTCGGGCTCGCCGGGATCATCTGGGCACTCACCGTCACCGAGGGCATCGTGTTCGTCGCCGCCGTCGTCCTCTGGCTGGCGACGCGGGGCCGCATCGCCCGAGGCCTGGCCGAGGGCAGCGCGGCACGCGCCGACGCCGCGCTGGAGGCCGCCCCCGTGGCGTGAGGCGCGTTGCCCCCGGCGTCACGCACCGCGTGCGGACGGGAGGCCCGGTGCGGTCCGGCACCGGGCCTCCCGTCCGTTGCGTGGTCGCGTGACGTGCGCCGCGTGCGCTTCGTGAGCAGGAACGGTCGGGCGCGCGCGTGCGACCCGACCTCTTCTGCTCACGAAGTGCGCGGCCCGCGCGCGCTACGCGCTGCGACCGCGCCGCAGCAGCAGCACGACGACCGCACCGGCCACCAGGACGGCTCCGGCGCCGAGGCCGATCCACACGCCCGGCGCGATGCCCGGCGGCGTCGACGGAGCACCGTCCGAAGCTCCGGTGGCCGTCGCGGTGGCACTCGGCGTCGGCGCACCGCTCGCCGCCGTCGGGGTCGGGGTGGCACTCGCGCTCGGGGTGGACACCGGCGCAGCGGCCCGGTACTCGAACGCGAGCCTGCCCTCGATCGGGTGGCCGTCCGGCGACACGTACCGCCAGAGCACCGTGTAGCTGCCCCGGTCGAGGTCGACCGCGCGGCGCATGGTCGTCCCGGAGACCGTCACGTCTCCCGTGGCGACGTCGGCGCCGGAGGCGTCCGTCACCTGGATCCGGAGTCCGGCGTCGAGGCCGGCGAGCGGCGCCTCGGAGAAGGTCAGGTCGACGGACTCGAGCGGTCCCGTGACGACCGCCCCGTCAGCCGGGGTACTGCTGGTCAGGGCCGAGTGGGCCGACGCGGGCTGGACGCCGACGAGCGTCAGCAGTCCCGCCGCGACGATCGCCAGTGCCGCCGCGGCGGTTCGGGCTGTGCGCATGCGCAGACTCTACCGACGGTCGAGCGGCAGCCCGCTGGGGGTCAGAGCTGCTCGCCGAGGAAGTCCGCGTAGGTGGGCTCGTAGCGCGCTTCGCTGAAGCTGACGAGCTGGTGGCCGGTTCCTTCGAGCCGTTCGGCAACGAGGGCGGCGAGGTCTTCGGGGGAACGGAGGCCGTGGCGGTGCCAGGCGTTCTGGATGGTGGCGGTCATGACGACCAGCCCTTCGTTCGAGATGATGCGCATCTCGGATCCGCCCGGGTCGACCCGCTGTGCCAGACCTCACAGATCGTGAGGAGCATCGTGACGACGAGTCCCTGATGACTGACCCGGTACCTCCACGCTAGGTGTTGGGAGGCGTCGCGTCGAACGCAGTGCGCTTCTCGGCCGACCGGCCGACCGGCCGACCGCGGACGACGGACGGGAGGCCCGGTGCCAGCTGGCACCGGGCCTCCCGTCATCAGGGGGGCGCGCCCAGGGCGCGGGTCCGCTCGATCAGTCGGTGCCGGAGTCGAAGGCCGCGCCCTCGGAGGCGAGGTCCGTGCGACGACCCATCGCGTCCTCGGCGTCGGAGGCGACGATCGCGCCGCCGAGGATCTCCTCGGCCTCGCCCGCCTCGAGCTCGCCGACGAGCTCGGCCGTCGCGCCACCGATGAGGCCGGCGGCGGCGTACTGCTCGAGCCGCGAACGGGAGTCCGCGATGTCGAGGTTGCGCATCGTGAGCTGGCCGATGCGGTCGTCCGGGCCGAACGCGGCGTCGCCGACGCGCTCCATCGACAGCTTGTCCGGGTGGTACGACAGCGCGGGGCCTGTGGTGTCGAGGATCGTGTAGTCGTCACCGCGACGCAGGCGCAGCGTGACCTCGCCGGTGACGGCGGACGCGACCCAGCGCTGCAGCGACTCGCGGAGCATGAGCGACTGCGGGTCGAGCCAGCGGCCCTCGTACATCAGGCGACCGAGACGGCGGCCCTCGTTGTGGTACGAGGCGACCGTGTCCTCGTTGTGGATCGCGTTGAGCAGGCGCTCGTAGGCGATGTGCAACAGCGCCATGCCCGGAGCCTCGTAGATGCCGCGGCTCTTCGCCTCGATGATGCGGTTCTCGATCTGGTCGGAGGCACCCAGGCCGTGCCGGCCACCGATGGCGTTCGCCTCGTAGACCAGGGCGACCGCGTCGGTGTACTCGACGCCGTTGATCGCGACGGGGCGACCGGCCTCGAACCGGACGCTGACGATCTCGGTCGCGACCTCGACGTCGTCACGCCAGGCGGCGACGCCCATGATGGGCTCGACGATGTCCAGGCCGCTCGACAGCTCTTCGAGGCTCTTCGCCTCGTGCGTCGCGCCCCAGATGTTCGCGTCGGTCGAGTACGCCTTCTCGGTGGAGTCGCGGTACGGGAACCCGCGGGCGACGAGCCACTCGCTCATCTCCTTGCGGCCACCGAGCTCCTCGACGAACTCGGAATCGAGCCACGGCTTGTAGACGCGCAGGCGCGGGTTGGCCATGAGGCCGTAGCGGTAGAACCGCTCGATGTCGTTGCCCTTGTAGGTGGAGCCGTCGCCCCAGATGTCGACGCCGTCTTCCTTCATGGCGCGGACGAGCATCGTGCCCGTCACCGCGCGGCCGAGCGGCGTCGTGTTGAAGTACGTCTTGCCGCCGGAGCGGATGTGGAACGCACCGGTCTGCAGTGCGACCAGGCCCTCTTCGACCAGGGCGCTCTTCGCGTCGACCAGTCGGGCGATCTCCGCGCCGTACTCGTGGGCGCGGCTCGGGACGGCGTCGATGTCCGGCTCGTCGTACTGGCCGATGTCCGCCGTGTACGTGCAGGGGATCGCTCCCTTCTCGCGCATCCAGGCAACGGCGCAGGAGGTGTCGAGACCCCCTGAGAACGCGATGCCGACTCGTTCGCCGACGGGGAGACTGCTCAGGACCTTGGACACGGGGTCAATCGTACGGGGCCAGCAGGCTCCACTACCGTCCGGGGCGACGGTTGTGGAGAACTTGCCGCACAGAACCGGAACCGATCCTGGGCGACCGGACAATACAGGGCATGAACCAGATCACGGGGGACCGGTCCGACTGGGCCCTGGGCGTCGCCGGGGACGGCCGTGCGGTCGGTCGCCTCTTCGACCGGCACGCGGCGCGACTGCGTCGTCACGTCCGAGCGCTCGTCCCGACTCCGGACGACGCCGACGACGTGGTCGCCGTGGTGTTCCTCGAAGCCTGGCGGAAGCGGGACCGCGTCCGTTTCGTCGACGACTCGATGCTGCCGTGGCTCCTCGTCACGGCGACCAACACGGCGCACAACCTGACGCGGTCGTCTCGGCGCCACCGTTCGTTCCTCGGCAGGTTCCCGGTCGACGGTCCGGCACCCGACCCAGCGGACTCCTTCACCGACGCAGAGGCGGTGACCGCGCTCCGTGGTCTTCCGATCGCGGACCAGCGGGTCCTGTCCCTCTGCGTGCTCGAGGGGTTGAGCGAGCGTGAGGCCGCGACCGTCCTCGGCGTCCCGCCCGGCACCGTCAAGTCCCGGCTCCACCGTGCGAAGGCGCGGCTCCACAAGCAGTACTCGGCGACAGCGGAACCCCTCGGAGGCACACTGTGAACCACGACCAGATCTCCCCTCGTCTCGCAGCGATGCGCGACGCACTCGTCGCAGAGGTCGACGCGACCAGCGCCACCGGAGCGCCGCTCCGTCGACGTCGCCGACCGACCCGGGGCACGGTCCTCACGATCACGGCGGCGTTCCTGGCGGGATCGGCCGTCGCGGGCGGGATCACCGCGGCTGCCCTCCCGTCGAACGACCTGGACACCCCACTGGAGAGCGCCCTTGCGACCTCGACGCGCTACATGGTCGAGGATGCCAACCACGCCACGATCCTCGGGACTCCGGCCTTCGCGGTCACGCAGGGCGACGGCTCGTTCTCGCTCGGTGCCCGCCCCGCGGACGCCGACCGTGTGACGCTCACGTGGAAGTGCCTCGACCCAGGGACCTTCACCGTGGCCGTCGACGGGACGACCATCGACGGGCCCACCCGGTGCACCCCCGGCACGACCGGTGGGGTGAGCACGGCCGGTGAGCATTGGAAACTGTCCCCTGCGACCGGTTCCGGACACTCGGCGGCGACCATCAGCGTGACGGGCGGCGGCTCCGCCCGCTACGCCGTCTGGGCCTCGTGGGTCGAGTCTGCGCCGATCGCAGAACCCTCTGCCCAGCAGCGAGCCGAGCTCCGGGACGACCTGATCACCCTCGACGAGTACCGCGCGGCCTTCAACCGGCTCGAGGCTTGTCTCACGCAGGCGGGACACCCGATGGACGACGTCCCGCTCTCGTGGTTCGCGAACGGGTCCTGGACGAGCCGACCGGTGGGCACGGGCCCCTGGTACCTGTACTCGACGCCGGCCGAGGGCCTCGAGGTGTTCGACACCCAGTGCTACCCGCGGGAGTTCGGCCAGGTCGACGCGCTCTGGCAGGCGGAACACCCCATGCCGGAGGACCCGCCGGCCCAGCCGGTTGGATGATGCACCACGGCGCGGAGACTCCTGCGACCGAGGAAGGGAACGAGGTGACCACCGAAGCCTTCGACGTCCGGACGAATCGCAGCGACTCTCGGTCTTCGCCACCATGCTGGCCGCTGCTCGGGACCTGCCCGACCACGAACGACCCGAGACACTGGAATCCTGCTGGTGCCCCTGGAGGGACTCGAACCCCCAACCGTTTCCTTAGGACGGAACTGCTCTTCCATTGAGCTACAGAGGCTGGCCCGTCCACTCTAGCGGCGGAAGCCCTGCAGGAACGCGTGCAGTTCGTCGACGAACAGGTCGGGCTGCTCGAACGGCGCGAAGTGCCCACCGCGGTCGAGTTCGTGGTGGAACACGAGGTTCGTGGTGCGCTCGAGCCACTCCCGCGGCGCCCGCACGATGTCGCCGGGGAAGATCGAGAACCCGGACGGCACCTCGACCCGTCGCTCCAGCTGCTCTGCCGGGATCGCCGCGTTCGCGTGGTACATCCGCATCGCCGACCCGATCGTGGCGGTCGCCCAGTACTCGGTCAGCAGCGCCAGGACCTCGTCGCGCGTGTAGACCGACCACAGGTCCCCGTCGCAGTCGCTCCACGCCCGGAGCTTCTCGACGATCCAGGCGGCGAGCCCCGCGGGCGAGTCGTTCAGCCCGACGGCGGCGGTCTGCGGCTTCGTCCGGTGCAGCATCGCGTAGGCACCCTCGGCGGTGCGCCACCGATCGGTCGCGGCGACGAACTCCCGCTCGGCCGCGGACAACGTCGACGCATCCAGCCCTGGCCAGGCGAGCCCGCCGTCGATGCGGTGCACGGCGACGACCCGGTCGGGGTGGTCGAGCGCCAGGTACCGGGCGACGTGCGTGCCGATGTCGCCACCGGACACCGCGAACCGCTCGTACCCGAGGTCCGTCATCAGCGTCGCCCACATGCCGGCCACCTGCCGGGCGTCGAGCACCTGCGGCGGTGCATCCGAGAAACCGTAGCCCGGCATGTCCGGCACGACGACGTCGTACCCGGCGTCGACGAGCATCGGCAGCACCTTGCGGTACCGCCACCCGGAGTCCGGCCAGCCGTGCGCGAGCAGGACCGGCAGGGCGTCGGGCCGCGGAGCGCGGGCGTGCAGGACGTGGATCCCGATGCCGTCGACGACGACACGGCGCGAGGGCAGCGCGGCGAGCTCGGCACGGTGCGCGTCGAAGTCGAACCCGTCGGCCCAGTACTCGACGAGCGGGCGCAGGACGTCGAGGTCCACGCCGAGCGTCCAGCCGACCCCGGCGGGGGCGTCCGGCCAGCGCGTGGCACGCAGCCGAGCGCGCAGGTCGTCGATGGTCGCGTCGTCGATGTGCGGTGTCTCGCCCATGTCGGCGACGCTAGTCAGCGCCACCGACAGGCGGACTGGAGGCCCGTGACGGCGTCACCACGGGCCTCCAGTCCGTCACATGCTGTGGAGCAACGGTCGGGTCGGCCTGATCGGCCCGACCATTGCCGAACACGAAACGCGGCGGCGGCCGCTACGCGGCCACGAGGTACTCGTCCCACTCCGCCTGCGGACGCTCGATGCCGCGCACGACCCACGAGGATCCGTGCGGCACCTTCGGCGGGAACCGGAGGCGCCACCCCATCTCCTGCGGGGTGCGGTCGCCCTTGGTGTTGTTGCAGGCCAGGCAGCAGGCGACGAGGTTCTCCCAGGAGTCCTGCCCACCGCGCGACCGCGGCTGCACGTGGTCGATGGTGGTGGCGTGCCGGCCGCAGTAGGCACAGTGGTTGCCGTCCCGACGCAGCACGCCGCGACGGGACACCGGCACGAGCCTGGAGTGCGGGATGCGCACGTAGCGGGTGAGGATGATGACGGACGGACGGTCGTAGCTCGACGTCGACCCGGTGACCGGGTGTTCGACGTCGGCGGCGACGATGGCGGCCTTCTGGTTCATGACCAGCACGAGGGCTCGTCGGAACGAGATCACCGCGAGGGGCTCGTAACCGGCGTTGAGGACGAGAGTGCGCATGGGTTCCCTTCCGACGTGCCTGGACGGCTTCCAGGCGCTGCGGGTGCGTCGGACCGACGACGCGAACGGGTGAGGACGACCTGTTCACACCCCTGGAACCACGAAGAGCACCACCCGGATGGGCAGTGCTCTCGTCATGCAGGGGCGTGCTCGTGCACGCAGGCTGTGCTCGACCATATGTCGACGCGCGCGCGCCGACCCATGGTGCGGGTCGTGCGGAACATCGACATGAGGGTCTCCTGTTCGCGCCGGTGCGGACCGGTGCAGCGTCAGGTTAACCCAGAAACCGGCCCGGCACGAGGGTGCGCGGGCCGGTTCCGGTGAAGTTCACACGCCGGAAGGGCAGTGGTCGTCAGATGCCGAACCGGACGATGTGGTAGTCGCTGGTCCAGATCGGACGGATCTGCACGGAGCCACCGGGCTTCGGGGCGTCCATGATCATGCCGTTCCCCATGTAGAAGCCGTCGTGCGCCTCGTTGTTGAAGATGACGACGTCACCGGGCTGCGCCTCGGACTCGGGGATCGTGGTGCCGGCCTGGTCCTGCAGCGGCACCGAGTGCGCGAGGTTGATGCCGTACTGGGCGTACACGAACATGATGTAGCCCGAGCAGTCGAAGCCCGACGGGTCCGCGCCACCGAAGACGTACGGGGTGCCGATGTACTGCTTGGCGGTGGCGACCACGGCCGGCAGCGAGAACGGGGTGTCGGCGGCGGACGAGCTGGCCGCGTACTCGGCGGCGGTGGGCCCGGTGTACGAGGAGTACTG
This sequence comes from Curtobacterium sp. MCPF17_051, assembly GCF_003234595.1. Classification (NCBI taxonomy): domain Bacteria; kingdom Bacillati; phylum Actinomycetota; class Actinomycetes; order Micrococcales; family Microbacteriaceae; genus Curtobacterium; species Curtobacterium sp. MCPF17_051. The sequence goes on from NZ_QKSE01000006.1 coordinate 76,176, forward strand.
CTTCGCGGTCGCGGCGCGGGCGGTCTGGGTCTGCTCGGCCTGCTCGGCGGCTTCCTTCGCTGCGGCGGCCTGGTCGGCGGCGGCCTGCTTGGCGGCCTTCTCGGCGTCGAGCGTCGCGGTGGAGGTCGCGCCGTAGCCGTCACGGCTCGTGTCGGCCAGTGCCACGGCGTCGGAGACCGACAGCTCCTGGCTCTGCGTGGCACGGGCCTGCCGCTGGGCGTCGGCGACGGCGGTCGAGTTGGTGGAGGTCGTCGCGGCGAAGGCCGGGGCGACGGCGACGGTTCCGAACATGCCGGCGGCCACGGTGAGGACGACCGGCGCGAGGAACTTGCGCTTGCGCGACGACGAGCTGGCCTTGGCGGTGTTCGCTGCGGCCGCGGCCTGCGCGGCACGACGACCACCGGGCAGCGGGGCGGAGCGCACCGGCACGACCTTGCGGACCGGGCGGCCCTCGGCCTCGCGCACGGCCCGCCGGGTGAGCGGGGCGGTGGTGGCGTTCTCGGTGTTCGTCGGGTTCGCGGGCGTCTGGTCGTCCGCGGCGGTACCGGTCTGCGTCAAGAGGTGGGTCTCCAACGTCTCGTCATCACGCCGCCGTGGGTGTCCGGCGGTGTGCAACCCCATCCGTTCGTCATCGTTTCCGATCGAGGCAGGAGACGGGTTCGAGACGTCCTGCCACGGGTCTCCGGCTCAGGGGCAGCGCGGCGACTCGGACGAGTGTACGGAGGCGTCGTTACCGTGTCGAGACCAAACGCCCCGTGGGTAACGAAACGGTAAAGACTCTCAGGGACGACCAGGAACGGTCAGTCCCGCTCGACGTAGACGTGCTGCGCGACCTCGATGGGCAGCTCGATGCCCGAGTCCTCGCCCTCGACGCGGACCGCGACGTAGGCACCCGCGCGCTGCACGCTCGCCATGCGCCCGGGCATAACCCCGGCGGTGCGGAGCTGGTGCAGGAGCTCCGGCTCGAACTGCACCGGCTCGCCCAGGCGTCGGACGACCCCGGTCGTGACGGCGTCGGTGCCCTCGGTCGCGGCGACGATGTTCTGGACGCCGTCGAGGAACCCGGCGGCCGCGGGGCCTCCGATCTCGGCCAGTCCGGGGATCGGGTTGCCGTAGGGCGACTCGGTCGGGTTGCCGAGCATCTCGAGCAGGCGGACCTCGACCTGCTCGCTCATGACGTGCTCCCACCGGCAGGCCTCGTCGTGCACGAAGGCCCAGTCGAGCCCGATGACGTCGGCCAGCAGGCGTTCGGCCAGACGGTGCTTGCGCATCACGTGGGTGGCGCGGGAACGACCTTCGTCGGTGAGCTCCAGGTGGCGGTCACCGGAGACGACCACCAGGCCGTCGCGCTCCATGCGGGCGATGGTCTGTGAGACCGTCGGGCCCGAGTGTCCGAGGCGCTCGGAGATGCGCGCGCGCAGCGGCACGATCGCCTCTTCCTCGAGGTCGAGGATGGTGCGAAGGTACATCTCCGTGGTGTCGACGAGATCGGTCACGGTCCGCCTCTCATGTCTGGGCCCAGCGCCGACCACACTACTTGTTCGCACCGACGAACACCGACCGGCGCCCGGACGCACGTGAGAACGGGTCATCCGACGCGGTGGACGAGCGGGCCGAACCCTCCCCGTCCGGCCGGTACACGGGCTCGGGCAGGCGGATCGTCGTCGTTAGGATCGGTGCATGGCAGACATCGTCATCCCGGCCGAACTCCTCCCCACCGACGGTCGTTTCGGCTGCGGACCGTCGAAGATCCGCGGCGCACAGCTCGAGTCCCTCGTGACGCGCGGCGCCACGATCCTCGGCACCTCGCACCGCCAGAAGCCCGTCAAGGACCTGGTCGGCAGCGTCCGCTCCGGCCTCGCCGACCTGTTCCAGATCCCCGAGGGCTACGAGGTCGTCCTCGGCAACGGCGGCTCGACCGCGTTCTGGGACGCCGCCGCGTTCGGCCTCATCGAGCGCCGTGCCGAGAACCTGTCCTTCGGCGAGTTCGGGTCGAAGTTCGCCAAGGCCGCAGCGGCCCCGTGGCTCGAGGCCCCGCACGTCGTCGAAGCACCGGGCGGCTCCCTCGCCGCACTCGAGCCGGTGGAGGGCGTAGACGTCTACGCCTACCCGCACAACGAGACCTCGACCGGCGTCATGGCCCCGGTCGTCCGCGCGACCGGTGACGCCGGCGCCCTCACCGTCGTCGACGCGACCAGCGCCGCCGGTGGCGCCCTGTTCGACGTCAGCGCCACCGACGTCTACTACTTCGCCCCGCAGAAGAACTTCGCCTCGGACGGCGGGCTCTGGCTCGCGCTGCTCTCCCCCGCCGCGATCGAGCGGATCGAGCGCATCGCCGCCTCCGACCGGTACATCCCGGAGTTCCTGTCGCTCAAGAACGCCGTCGACAACTCGCGCCTGAACCAGACCCTGAACACCCCGGCGATCTCCACGCTGCTGCTCCTCGACGAGCAGGTGCGGTGGATGAACGAGTCCGGCGGCCTGGCGTGGGCGGACCTGCGCACCAAGACCTCGTCGTCGACGATCTACGACTGGGCCGAGGCCAGCGACTCCGCGACCCCGTTCGTCACCGACCCCGCCGCTCGCTCCCAGGTCGTCGCCACGATCGACCTCGACGACTCGATCGACGCCAAGGCCGTGGCCGCGACCCTGCGCGCGAACGGCATCGTCGACACCGAGCCGTACCGGAAGCTCGGCCGCAACCAGCTGCGCGTCGCGACGTTCACCGCGATCGACCCGGACGACGTGGCGAAGCTCGTGCGCGCGATCGACTTCACGATCGACGCCCTGCGCTGACGCCGGGGACACCCGCCGGAACGAGGACGGGCCCGGCACCACCGGATCGGTGGTGCCGGGCCCGTTCGTCGGTCCGGGTGGGTCAGGCGCGGTGGAAGCCCGGGTCGGCCTCGCCGGCGTCGAGCTGGTCGACCTCGAGATCGGCGTCGGGCTCGAACGGCTGCACGCGGCGGGCACGGCGACGACGGGGCGGTTGCGGGGCGTCGTCCTCGGTGTCGGTGTCGGTGTCGGTGTCGCTCACATCGGCGAGCGCATCGACGTCCACACCCTCGATGTCGTCGTCGTCCGACTCGTCGAGGTCGTCCTCGTCGGCGTCGAACTCGTCGTCATCGTCGTCGCCGTCCGACTCGTCATCGTCCTCGTCGTCATCCGAGTCGTCGTAGTCGTCGTCCTCGTCCGAGTCCTCGTCGTCCGACTCGTCGTCGTCTTCGTCGTCTTCGTCGTCTTCGTCGTCTTCGTCGTCTTCCGACTCGTCGTCGTAGTCCTCGTCGTCGGAGTCCTCGTCCGGGTCCTCGTCCGACGCGTCCTCGGCACCGTCCGCACCCTCGTGCTCCTGCGCGGCCCGGTACTCGGCCAGTCGCTCGGACCACGGCACCCACTCGGGCGCCACGAGCGAGCCGTCCCCGGGCATCAGCTCGACCTCGAGCACGGTCGGCTCGTCGTCGCCGACCTTGGCGACGCTGACGGTCCACCGCCACCCGGGGTAGCCGGGCAGCCGGTTGGCGAACAGGACGGACACGACGCCGTCCCCTTCGTCCACCGTGCCGACGGGCGCGCCGACGGTCGACTCCGGGGTGACCTCGAGCAACGCCTCGCGCGCCAGGTCGGTGTAGTCGATGGACGCTGCGTCGATGGACGCTGCGTCGATGGACGCCGCGTCGGGAGCCGTCTCGGCCCCTGCTGTCTCGGACTCGGTCATGGGGTCACGCCTCCAACTGGTCTGCGACGTGCCGCAGGATGGCGGCGATGCGATCGCCGTTCTTCGGGTAGCGGCCGTGGCGGAGGTCTCCGCTGATCCGGTCGAGTTCCTTCACCAGGTCCTCGACGATCACGGCCATGTCGTCCGCGGAGCGACGGGTCATCCGCGACAGCGACGGCTGGGGCTCGAGCAGCCGCACGGACAACGCCTGCGACCCCTTCTTGCCCTGGACGACGCCGTACTCCAGCCGCGTGCCGGCCTTGACGGTCACGACGCCGTCGGGCAGCGAGGACGCGTGCAGGAACACCTGGTCGCCGTCGTCTCCGGTGATGAAGCCGAAGCCCTTGTCGTCGTCGTAGAACTTGACCTTGCCGGTGGGCATGCGTGGACTCCTCGAGGTCGTGGTACGGCCGTGGTGCGTCGGATATCCTGGGTCGATGGCCAAGCCGACCCGATCAACCGGGAACCCGCAGGACTCCGCAGAACCCCCGGTGACGTTCAATCGTACCGAACGCGCTCTGGCGTTCATGATCGGTGGGATCATCATCCTCGGCCTGCTCTGCTTCGTCGCGATGATCATCATGTGGCTCACCGCGCCTGCCGCCCAGGGTGCGATGCCGTGGCCGGTGGTCATGGCGATCCCGCTGTTCGGCTTCCCGATCGCCATGGTGCTGGTCTTCACGCTCCTCGGCATCACCTGGACACGTCGCGCACGAGCGAACCGGACGGCTCGCTGACGTCCGCCCCGGACGCTGGCACCGGACGATGACGACCACCGCCGATCTCGCCGCCCGACTCCGGGCGATGCCGGACGATGCGCTCGAGCGCCTCGTCGCGGCGAGGCGACTCCCCACCGCTGCACTCGCCGAGACCGGCCCGCAGCGCATCACCGACTTCTTCGACCTGGCCGAGGCGCTCCGCAGCGACGACGCCGTGGACGCCGCCGTCGAGCACCTGCCGCGCGCGACGATCCTCGCGCTGCGGGACGGCGGTGCCGTCGACGCGCTCGGCCCCGCGATCGAACTCGGCCTCGCCGACGAGGACGGCGCGGTCGACGACGCGGTCGCCGCACGCGTGGCCGCCCACCCCGACCTCACCTCGCTCGACGAGCAGCCTGGAGGCCCGGAGCAGGTCCGCCCCGCTGCTCCCGCCCTCGACGCCGCGGCGCTCGAGCGTGCGCGCACCACCGGCGCGGAGCAGGCGTTCGCCACGATGACCGTGCTCGCCGAGCTGCTGCGGGCGGTCGACGCCGGCGCGGTCCGCGAACTCGTCAAGGGCGGTATCGGCATGCCGCTCGCCCGCACCCTCGCCGAGCGCATCGGCACCGACGCCGAGCTCGTCGCCGGTCGCCTGGCGCTGCTCGACGGCATCGGGTTCGCCGACCCCGACACCGGACGCTGGATCGTCACCGACGCCGGACACGCCTGGTTGCTCGCCGGCTGGCCGGAGCGCTGGGTGTCGCTGGTGGCCGCGTGGTCGGACACGCTCCCGCCCGCCGTGCACCAGGTGCTCGAGCTGGCCGACGGGGACCTACGCGACCTCGTGCCGCTCGGGCGTTGGGCGTACCCGGCGGGGTCCCGCTGGCTCGACGCCCTGCTGCTCGACGTCGCCGGCACCGCGGCGTCGCTCGGCCTGGCGGTCGACGGCATCGTCACGAGCACCGGTCGGGCGCTCCTCGACGGCGACGCCGAGCAGGCCGCCGACGACCTGCCGGGCACCGTCGAGCGGGTCTACCTGCAGCACGACCTCACCGTCATCGCACCGGGACCGCTCGCGCCGGTGGACGACGACGCCCTGCGCACCGTCGCTGTCCTCGAGGCACCGGGGCTCGCGGCGCGCTACCGCATCTCCGAGGACACCCTGCGCGCGGCGTTCCGGGCCGGGCACTCCCGCGACGACCTGCTGTCCCTGCTCGGACGGCTGTCGGCCACCGGGATCCCGCAGCCCCTCGCCTACCTGATCGACCAGGTGGCCGGACGCGACGGCAGCATCGTCGTCGACCGGGGGCCGGGCGGCGTCGGGACCGAGGTCCGCGGCACCGCCGACCAGCTGGACCTCGTCGGGGTGGACGCCGAGCTCCGGCAGCTCGCGTGGGAGCGGCCCGACCTGACGACACTGACCACGCGCTACCCGCCGCACGTCGTGCACACCGCACTCGAGGACCAGCGCTACCCGGCCGTCCTGACGACCGCAGCCCGCCCCGAGGCGCACCACGGGCCTCCCGGCCGGCGCAGCCCCACCGGGCGCTCGCCGGAACAGTCGGCGCACGCACTCGTCGAACGGCTCCGCCTGACGACGCAGCGCGGCGACGCGGAGCCGGAGCAGGAGTGGCTCGGTCGGCAGATCGACCTGGCCGTGCGCGGACGCACGCCGATCCGCGTGACCGTCCGGATGCCGGACGGCTCGGAGCGGCCGTTCTCGATCGTGCCGACCTCGGTCGCGGCCGGACGCGTCCGCGGGCGGGACACGGCCGTCGACGTCGAACGCACCCTGCCGCTGTCGCTCGTCGTGTCGGTCGAGAGCGACGCCTGAGCCGCGGTCACCCGCGCGCAGGTGCCGACGGCTAGGCTGGCAGGTCATGAACGGACCGCTGATCGTGCAGAGCGACCGCACCGTGCTCCTCGAGGTCGCGCACCCCGACGCCGAGGACGCACGCCACGAGCTCGCCGCCTTCGCCGAGCTCGAACGCGCTCCCGAGCACGTGCACACCTACCGGATCACCCGCCTCGGACTCTGGAACGCGCGCGCCGCGGGCCACGACGCCGAGGCGATGATCGACACCCTGGAACGCTTCGCGAAGTTCCCCGTGCCGCAGAGCGTCACGGTCGACATCCGCGACACGGTCTCGCGCTACGGACGGCTCGTGATCCGTCGCGAGGAACGGCCCGACGCTCCCGTGATCGCGAACTCCCCCACCGAGGAACTCGAGCGGCTGCCGCTCCTGCTGCTCACCGCCGAGGACCCGTCGGTGCTGGCCGAGGTCATCCGGTCGAAGCGCATCAAGCCGTTGCTCGGCGACATGCGGTCCTCGACCGAGGTCGAGCTGCAGCCGTGGGCGCGGGGGCAGATCAAGCAGGAGCTCGTGAAGCTCGGCTGGCCGGCGGAGGACCTGGCGGGCTACACCCCTGGCCAGCCGCACCCGATCGACCTGGACACGGCCGAGTGGCACATGCGGCCGTACCAGGAGCAGGCCGTCGACACGTTCTTCGCCCAGGGCTCCGGCGTCGTCGTCCTGCCCTGTGGTGCGGGCAAGACGCTCGTCGGCGCGGGGGCGATGGCGACCGTCAAGGCGACCACGCTCATCCTCGTGACGAACACCGTCTCGGCGCGGCAGTGGCGCACCGAGCTCCTCAAGCGCACGACCCTGACGCCGGAGGACATCGGCGAGTACTCGGGCAGCGTCAAGGAGATCCGGCCGGTCACGATCGCGACCTACCAGATCCTCACCGCCCGCCGGAAGGGCGAGTACACGCACCTGTCGCTCCTCGATGCCCTCGACTGGGGCCTCATTGTCTACGACGAGGTGCACCTGCTGCCCGCGCCGGTGTTCAAGCTGACCGCGGACCTGCAGGCCCGCCGGCGCCTGGGCCTCACGGCGACGCTCGTGCGCGAGGACGGCCGCGAGGGCGACGTCTTCTCGCTCATCGGGCCGAAGCGGTACGACGCCCCGTGGAAGGAGATCGAGGCGCAGGGCTACATCTCGCCGGCCTCCTGCTACGAGGTCCGCATCGACCTGCCGCACCAGGACCGCCTGGAGTACGCGGCGTCGAGCGACGACGAGCGCTACCGGCTCGCCGCGACGTCCCCGGCCAAGACCCCGGTGGTGCGGGAACTCATCGAGAAGCACCGCGGGGAGCAGATCCTGGTGATCGGGCAGTACATCGACCAGCTCGACGAACTGGCTGCGTCGCTCGACGCCGCGGAGATCACGGGGGCGACCCCGGTCGACGAACGGGAGCGGCTGTACGACGCGTTCCGGTCCGGGGAGGTCGACGTGCTCGTCGTCTCGAAGGTCGCGAACTTCTCGATCGACCTGCCCGACGCGACCGTCGCCATCCAGGTCTCCGGCTCGTTCGGGTCGCGGCAGGAAGAAGCGCAGCGACTCGGCCGGCTCCTCCGCCCGAACAAGGACGGCCTGCCCGCGTCGTTCTACACGCTCGTGGCCCGGGACACCGTCGACCAGGACTTCGCGCAGAACCGGCAGCGGTTCCTGGCGGAGCAGGGCTACTCGTACACGATCCTGGACGCCGACCAGGTCCAGACGCCCGTGGGCTGACGCACGAACCGCTCTCAGGAAACCCCGAGGGAACAGTCAGAAGATAGGACCATGAGCGATGGCCCCAAGATCCTGATCGTCGACGACGAGCCGAACATCCGCGACCTCCTGACGACCTCGTTGCGCTTCGCCGGCTTCGCCGTGCGTGCGGTGGGCAACGGGGCACAGGCGATCTCCGCCGTGCTGGAAGAAGAGCCGGACCTCATCATCCTCGACGTGATGCTGCCCGACATGAACGGCTTCGGCGTGACCAAGCGCCTGCGTTCCTCGGGCTACACCTCGCCGATCCTGTTCCTGACGGCGAAGGACGACACCGAGGACAAGATCACCGGCCTCACCGTCGGCGGCGACGACTACGTCACCAAGCCGTTCTCGCTCGACGAGATCGTCGCCCGCATCAAGGCCATCCTCCGTCGCACCATGAACGACGAGGAAGACGCGATCATCCGCGCCGGCGAGCTCACGATGGACCAGGACACCCACGAGGTCACGATCGGCGACGCGCAGATCGAGCTCTCGCCCACCGAGTTCAAGCTGCTCCGCTACCTCATGCTCAACCCGAACCGCGTGCTGTCCAAGGCGCAGATCCTCGACCACGTGTGGGAGTACGACTTCAACGGCGACGCAGGGATCGTCGAGAGCTACATCTCGTACCTGCGCCGCAAGCTCGACCAGTACTCCGCCGAGCCGATCATCCAGACCAAGCGCGGCTTCGGGTACATGCTGAAGGCGTCCAAGGCTTCGTAGGGGCCGGAGCCCCGCGGGGCTCGACTTCACGGCGGTCGTCCGGTTTCACCGGGCGGCCGCTGTCTATCGTTGGGGCAGCATGCACACGCGAATGAACCACTGGTGGGACGGGATCTCCCTGCGCACCAAGATCACCGGGATCACGGTGCTCCTCGTCGCGCTCGGATTGCTCGTCGCCGGACTCGGCACGATGACGGTGCTGTCCACCTACCTCATGCAGCAGCTCGACAACACGGTCAAGCAGACGACCGAGCAGCTCGAGGGCCAGAACATCAGTGACGGCGAGCAGTACTGCAAGCTGTCCGTCGTGGTGTCGCAGAGCGCCTACGTCGCCGCGTACGACGCCGACGGCGACCGGATCTGCCAGACGAAGGCGTCGAGCCGACCTGACGTCCGTGAAGCCACCCTGGTCGAGGCCTCGCAGTCGAACCAGCGCATCTCGCTCTACGACAGCCAGCACAACCACGAGTGGCGCGCCCAGATCATCCCGGCGTCCCTGCAGAACCAGTCCGACGGCACCACCGAGACCGGCTACGTGCTCATCGCCGTCTCCAGTGCCGGCACCGACGAGACGATCGGCAAGTTCACCGCGATCTTCCTCGGGTTCGGTGCCTCGGTCATCCTGCTCGGCGCCATGCTCACCCGTCTGCTCGTCACCGCGACCTTCGACCCGCTGCGCGACGTCGAGGACACCGCTGCCCGGTTCGCCGCGGGTGACTTCAACCAGCGCCTCGAGGCCGACACCCCGAACACCGAGGTCGGCCGACTCAACCGCTCCCTCAACGTCATGCTCGAGCGGATCGACTCCGCGTTCGAGGACCGTGAGCGCACCATCGCCCAGATGCGTCGGTTCGTCGGGGACGCCTCGCACGAGCTCCGCACGCCGCTGGTGTCCCTGCGCGGGTACGCCGAGTTGTACCGGATGGGTGCCCTGCGCAAGGAAGAGGACGTCGCCCAGGCGATGGAGCGCATCGAGAAGGAAGCGCAGCGGATGGGCCTGCTCGTGCAGGACCTGCTGCAGCTCGCCCGTATCGACGAGTCGAAGCCGCTCGAGCTCGGCCCGGTGGACCTCGTCGCCATCGCACGTGACTCGGCGCTCGACACGATGGCCTCCAACCCCGACCGCGAGATCCAGGTCCTCGTCGAGGACTCCCTGACCGGCGAGAGCGTGCCCCAGGCCGTCCGTCCGTCGGCGTCGTCGTCCATCGGCTCCCCGGACTCCGGCGAAGCACCGCCCGTGTCGCCCACCTCGGCGAACACCACCGGGCCGATCGCGTTCTCGCGCCAGACCATCGCCCGACTCCGAGCCCGTCGCACCCGCGCCATGAACATCGACGCCGGTGCCGCGCCGACCGACGAGACCACGCCGCTGCCCACGGTCGTGCTGCCGAAGCGCCCGCCGATCGTCCTGGCGGAAGAGAACAAGATCCGCCAGATCGTCACGAACCTGATGGGCAACGCCATGCGGTTCACGGCGAACGACGACCCGATCGAGATCGGCATCGGCGTGGACGACGAGCGCGGCATGGCACACCTCGACGTGATCGACCACGGTGAGGGCATCCCGCCGCAGCTGCGCGAGAAGATCTTCCAGCGCTTCTGGCGTGCGGACACGTCCCGTGCCCGGGACACCGGCGGCTCGGGCCTCGGGCTCGCCATCGTGTCCGGCATCGTCGCGGCGCACCACGGCTCCGTCGAGGTCTTCGACACCGAGGGCGGCGGCGCCACCTTCCGCGTCTGGCTCCCCCTGCTCCCCCGCGACTTCTCCGCCTGACCCGCGCGGGCCGTACGGCCCGCGGCGCCCCGGGCCCCGGGTGTCGCGGGCGTCCCGTCCCGCGGCCTTCCGGGCGGTCACAACACCCCGTTCGAGGCCGCCGAGTGGTCACGATCTGTCGTCCACGAGCTCGCTGACCGACAGTTCGTGACCGGCCGGCGCACAGCCGACGACATGTCATGACCGCCCGGCGACGAAACCTTCAGCGTGGCGATCACGGCCCTCACGCTGACCGCCGACGACTTCCGACCGCTCGGACCTCGAACGCCTGGCGGAGTCGCTCGAACAACACCGCGGGTCGGTGCGCGTCCGATGCCGTTGCGTGGATCACGAGCCAGTCGTTCACCACGAACCCGTTGTCCCGTCGTTGATCGTGTCGGAAGGTGTCGCGCTCGCGGTGGTGATCGCCGTCGTACTCCAACGCGATGCCGAACTCCGACCACGCCATGTCGACGCGGCCGAGGAACCGCCCCGCGCCGTCGTGCACGTCGATGTTCAGCTCCGGCTCCGGGAACCCCGCTTCGACGACTGCCAGCCGGAGCCAGGTCTCCTGCGGCGACTCCGCCCCGGCCCGGACGAGGTCCAGCGCGCGCCGAGCAGCGAGCGCGAATCGTGTGCCGGGGCGGATCGACGCACGGAGGTCGTCCACCGTCGCCAGCCCGGCTGGTCCGACCAGGTGGTCCCCGATCGCGACCAGCGCGTCACGTGCGAGCACGCCGGCGCACTCGAACCACATCTGTGCAGGGACACTGACCAGGAACCCGCGGTGTTCGACGGTCCTCGGCCGGTCCAGGCGGTGCGCGGCCACGCCGGGCCGACGCATCCGGCAACCGTCCCTCGTGGTCGAGACGTGCACCGGCCCGACCGAGCGCACCGACTGCGGCAGTGGCGCACCCCAGATCGCGGCGGCGGTCGTGTGACTGAAGAACTGGTCGGGACGCATGACCAGGGCGACGGCGTCGATGAAGTCCACCGAGTCGATCGGGGCACGCACACCGTGGACCGGGGCTGCCAGGTCGGCGCGTCGGAGTCGTTCCGGATCGATGCCGTGCCCCACTGCATCGGCCACGCGGAAGGTGGATCGGTCGAACGGAGCAGGGAGGCGACGGGCAGCTGGCATGCCGTCATGGTCGTTGCGGGGCACCCGAGCCGACCACGCACGGTCGGAACCTGTGGAGAACGAGGTGAGCCGGGCCTCCTGTGTGGGAAAAACGACCCCAGACACGCGGAAGCCGCACGCACGAGCCGGCCACGACTCCCCGCTCCCGCGCCGGCCAACGGTCACGATGCGTCGACTGGAGCGGGCCGAGCCGACGATTCGTGACCGCTCAGCGGACCTGAGCGGGGTGTTGTGACCTCCCGCCCGGCCACACCGCGCCCCGCCCCGCCACGCCCCGCACACGCGGAAGGGCCCCACACGCGCAGCGTGCGGGGCCCTTCCGTCAGACGGACTAGAAGTCCATGCCACCCGTCGGGTCGCCAGCCGGAGCAGCAGGGGTGCGCTCGGGCTTCTCGGCGACGACGGCCTCGGTGGTCAGGAACAGACCGGCGATCGACGCAGCGTTCTGCAGCGCCGAACGCGTGACCTTGGCGGGGTCGATGATGCCGGCGGCGATCAGGTCGACGTACTCGCCGGTCGCGGCGTTGAGGCCCCAACCCGACTCGAGCTCGCGGACCTTGGCGGCGACGACACCCGGCTCGAGACCGGCGTTCAGCGCGATCTGCTTGAGCGGCGCGTCGATGGCCACGCGGACGATGTTCGCACCGGTCGCCTCGTCACCCTCGAGCTCGAGGGCCTCGAGTGCGACGGCACCGGCCTGGATGAGGGCGACGCCACCACCGGCGACGATGCCCTCTTCGACGGCAGCCTTCGCGTTGCGGACGGCGTCCTCGATGCGGTGCTTGCGCTCCTTGAGCTCGACCTCGGTCGCGGCACCCGCCTTGATGACGGCGACGCCACCGGCGAGCTTCGCGAGGCGCTCCTGGAGCTTCTCGCGGTCGTAGTCGGAGTCGGTCGCCTCGATCTCGGCACGGATCTGTCGGACACGGCCGGCGATCTGCTCGGCGTCGCCGGCACCCTCGACGATCGTGGTCTCGTCCTTGGTGATGACGACCTTGCGGGCACGACCGAGCAGGTCGAGCGTCGCGTTCTCGAGCTTGAGGCCGACCTCTTCCGAGATGACCTGGCCGCCGGTCAGGATCGCGATGTCCTGCAGCATGGCCTTGCGGCGGTCGCCGAAGCCCGGGGCCTTGACGGCGACGGACTTGAAGATGCCGCGGATCTTGTTCACGACGAGCGTGGCCAGGGCCTCGCCGTCGACGTCCTCGGCGATGATCAGGAGCTGCTTGCCCGCCTGGATCACCTTGTCGACGACCGGCAGGAGGTCCTTGATGTTCGAGATCTTCGAGTTGACGATCAGGATGTAGGCGTCCTCGAAGACGGCTTCCTGACGCTCGGGGTCGGTGACGAAGTACTGCGACAGGTAGCCCTTGTCGAAGCGCATGCCCTCGGTGAGCTCGAGCTCGGTGCCGAAGGTGTTCGACTCCTCGACGGTGACGACGCCTTCCTTGCCGACCTTGTCGATGGCCTCGGCGATGAGCGCGCCGATGGTCGGGTCAGCTGCCGAGATCGACGCGGTCGCGGCGATCTGGTCCTTGGTCTCGATGTCCTTCGCGTTGGCGAGGAGCTGGTCGGAGACGGCGGCGACGGCCTTCTCGATGCCGCGCTTGAGCGACACGGGGTCGGCACCGGCGGCGACGTTGCGGAGGCCTTCGCGGACGAGCGCCTGGGCGAGGACGGTCGCGGTGGTCGTCCCGTCACCGGCGACGTCGTCGGTCTTCTTGGCGACCTCCTTGACGAGCTCCGCGCCGATCTTCTCGTACGGGTCGTCGAGCTCGATCTCCTTGGCGATGGAGACACCGTCGTTCGTGATCGTGGGGGCACCCCACTTCTTCTCGAGGACGACGTTGCGGCCGCGCGGGCCGAGCGTCACCTTCACGGCGTCGGCCAGCTGGTTCAGGCCGCGCTCGAGGCCACGGCGGGCCTCCTCGTCGAAAGCAATGATCTTAGCCATGTGGTTTTTCGTCCCTCCCGGACGTCGTCTTGGGGGTCGTGCTGGCACTCAGCGTGAGCGAGTGCCAACGCCGATTCTGGCACTCGCCGGGTGTGAGTGCAACACAGTCGGGAGGCTCGTGACGACTTCCCAGGACACGTCGCGTCCGGCGGACCCCGCACCACCGCCGCGGTCGCGCTCCCCGCACCCGTCACCGTCGCCGCACACGACGAACGCGCCGCCCCTGACGGGACGGCGCGTTCTGGAAGTGGTCGTGCTCAGGCGGGGCGGACGGACTCTGCCTGCGGGCCCTTCGACCCGGTGCCGACGTCGAACACGACGGCCTGGCCCTCCTCGAGGACCTTGTAACCCGACATGTCGATGGCCGAGTAGTGCACGAACACGTCCTGGCCCCCTCCATCCACGGTGATGAAGCCGAAGCCCTTTTCAGCGTTGAACCACTTCACGGTTCCGTTGGCCATGATCTCTTGCTCCCTGGTACTGCAGTGCGGAACGACGTGATCGTCGTCTGCATGGGACTCTGACCGAACGCGCCCGATCAGGCAAGAGGTGTGACGTTGTTTCACGTCGATTCCGTCAGAAATCAACGTGCCCGAAACACAGCCGTCACACAATGCGCGGAAAACGCGGCGCGACGTGGCACCGCGGCCGATCAGCCGGTGTAGTCGGCGCCGAGCACGACGCTCACGTCGGCGTTCGGGAACGCCGCCGACTGCTGCACCGCCGTGACGCCGAGCTGCTTCGCGATGCCCTGCGCGACCGCCGCCTGCGACGCCTGCTGGTAGTAGACGATCGTCGACGTCGACCCCGTCGTGCCGGCGTCGCCGGTGGAGGCGACCTGCCAGCCGCCGCCGGTCAGCGCCGCACTCGCCCGGCTGGCGAGGCCCGTGGTGGTCGTGCCGTTCAGGACGACGACGGTGGTGGTGCCCTGCTGTGCCGGCGTCGCGGCCGCAGCGCTGCCCGCACCAGCCGATCCGGAACCGGCGGAGGAGGACGCGGACGGCTTCGACGTCGCCGAGGGCTTCGCGGTCGCCGACGCCGACGTGGACGCCGAGGGAGAGTCGGAACCGTTGAACGAGTAGCTGCCGTTCAGCAGTGCGAGGACGAGCACCCCGATGCCGACGAGCACACCGGTGGCGAGCGCCGCCCAGGCGAAGGCGATCCATCCACGGCCGCGACGCTGTGCTCCGCGGTGTGCACCGACCCGCGGGCCGTCGGCGACGTCGTCGAACCGGTCTCGGGGGAATCTCGTGCTCATCGTTCCTCTTCACGTCCTTCGGGAGCTGCACCGGGCGCGACGAAGCTGCGCGTCGCCCTGGCGCTGGTGCGCGCGTGACGGAGCCGCTGCAGCCGGGTGACGAGCTGCGGGTCGTACGCGAGTGCCGCGGGTGAGTCGATCACGCGGTTCAGCACCTGGTAGTAGCGCGCCGCCGACATCTCGAACTCCACCCGGATCTCCGCTTCCTTCGTGCGGTCGTGCCGTGCCCTGTCCTGCTCGAACGACAGCACGTGCTTCGCGAGCTCACTGAGCTGGTCAGCACCGAGCTGGTCAGCATCGAGCTGATCAACGCTGCGCTCGTCGACACGGCGTTCGTCGGTGGGGCTGGTCACGGCGGTTCCGATCACGTATCGGGTAACGGGTCTCGCACATCGTAGGGGTGGAGTCGATCCGGACCCTGGCACGGCGCTGGACTGTCGCGAACACCGGTCACAGGTTCGGCGTGCGGAACCACCGCACACGCGTGCCGAACGGGTCCGAGACGGCGACCGCGACCCCGTCGAGCGAGACCGTCGCGAACGAGTCCGGGTCCGCCACGTCGACGTCGTCGGGCAGCGTCGCCGCCACCTGGCGCAGGATCCCGGTGCGTTCGAGGGCGATCCAGTGCACGCTCCGCTCGCGGATCCGGTCCACGAACCGCTGCCGGTCCGCGCCCGGCACGTAGACCAGGGTCCCGGTGGTCAGGACGACCGGTTCGACGTCGTCCGGCAGAGCGTCCAGTGCACGGTCGAGGTCACCTGGCACGGCGCCGACGAGTCGGTCTGGAGGCACGGCGAGCGTCGCGCGCGCAGCCTGACGCATCAGGGCGGTCCGGTCCGACGCCTCTGGCGGGACGGCCTCGACCAGACGGTCGAAGGCACCGGGGAGCGACAGGTCGATCGGGTTCGGGTCGAGCGTGACTCGTGCGCCGACCGTCATCGGGACACGGGCCGGCGCGGGGACGGCCCCGGAGGCGTCCGCGACCAGCCGGAGCGCGGGATCGGCGACCGCCGTGTGCATCCGGAGGACCGCGGCCCCGGAACCGACCCGGTAGTCCAGGGTCACCCGGTCCGGGATCGAGCACAGCCCGGCGGCGGCCCCGGCGTCGACCAGACCGAGCGGACGCGCGGACCGTTCGGCGAGCGCCGCGAAGAGCGGGACGACCGGTGCGAGCCGTTGCGGGTCGTTGGCCTGCACCGTGGCGGAGGCGAGGGCCGCGACCAGCGCGGGGCGGGCCTCCAGGCCGAGCGCGCGCAGCGCACCCGGGTCCGACGGGTCCGCACCCAACCGCCGCGCGACCGCGAAGAACAGTTCGGGCTGCCGCTGCTGCTCGGGGACCTCGGCGAGGAGCGCGACGAGGGAGTCGTCGAGCGACCGTGCCCAGGCGGCGTACGACGGCGAGACGGCCTGGATGCGGTCCGCGTACGCGTCGTACCGGGCGCGGGTGTCCATCAGCGCCCGGGCCGGTGCATGCCGACGTGACGGATGCCGGCCTCGTCGTACGGCTCCCCGAACCGCACGAAGCCGTGCCGCTCGTACAGGGCGGCGACGTACTCCTGGGCGTGCAGGACGAACGGGTCGTGCCCGTGTTCGTCGAGCACAGCGGCGACGAGCCGGCCGGCGATCCTCTGCCCACGGTGCTCAGGGTCGGTCGCGACCCGTCCGATCACCCACGCCGGCGGCGCTGCACCGTCGGGGTGGACCTCGTCCGCCGCCGGGCGGATGAGCCGCAGGTACCCAACCGCAGCGGTGTCCGTGCCGAACCACCAGTGCTCCGTGTCGAGCTCGCGGTCACGGCCGTCGAAGTCCTCGGCGGTGACCCGCTGCTCGAGCGCGAACACGCGGTTGCGCAGGACGACGATGCCGTACAGTTCGTCCGTCGTCAGACGGGTCCAGCGGGCGTGGTGCACGGAATGCTCGGACATCGTGGCGAGTTTAGTGAAGTGGTCGGGAGTGCCCGGAAGAGCCCGGCCGGAAGCAGGAGGAACCAATGGCATACAACGTCGACAAGTCCGACGCCCAGTGGCGCGAGGAGCTCTCCCCGGACCAGTACGCCGTCCTCCGCCAGGCGGGGACCGAACGACCGTGGACCGGTGAACTCCTCGACGAGGAGCGCGCGGGCGTCTACACCTGTGCGGCCTGCAACGCGGAGCTGTTCAAGAGCGGCACGAAGTTCGACTCCGGCTGCGGCTGGCCGTCGTTCTACGAGTCGGTGAACCCGGACGCCGTGCAGCTCATCGAGGACAACTCCCTCGGCATGGCCCGCACCGAGGTCCGTTGCGCGAACTGCGGTTCGCACCTGGGCCACGTGTTCCCGGACGGCTTCGGCACCCCCACGGGTGACCGGTACTGCATGAACTCGATCTCGCTGAACTTCTCGGAGAAGTCGGGCGAGTGAGCCCCGGACGCCCTCACCGGTAGGATGAGCGGCGTCAGCCGGCATGGCGCAATTGGTAGCGCACCGTACTTGTAATACGGGGGTTGCGGGTTCAAGTCCCGCTGCCGGCCCCGGATGAAGCGATGCCCCGGGCGAAGTCTCGCCCGGGGCATCGGCACACGGAACGCGGATCAGGGGGCGTTCCGGGCGCTGGACGCGGTAACCAGCCGGTCGTGCGACGAGGATGACACCTCACCGACCCGCACGTCCACACCCTGACCCCACATCCGCGGAAATCCGCACGATGTGCACGAACGCGCAGCGGCCCTGTCCGCTCAGCGACCGCCCGTGATCTTCCGCTCCCGCTGCGCCACGCCGGCCGTGCCGTAGGGGTAGTCGTCGATGCGGGGAGCGCTGGCGTCGGTCAGCCGGGCGAGCTCGTCGTCGGTGAGCACCAGGTCCGCGGCACCGAGGTTGTCCTCGAGCTGCGACAGGGTGCGGACGCCGAGGATCACGCTCGTGACCGCGGGACGGGCCAGCAGCCAGGCGAGTGCGACCTGCGACTTCGACGCGTCGTGGGCGTCGGCCACCTCGGAGACGGCGTCGAGCACCTCCCACGTGCGCTCGTCGCCGTTGCGGGCCTCCCACGCCTCCATGCCGCGCTGCGGGTTCTCGCCCAGGCGGGTGGCGCCGGTCGGGGCCTCGTCACGCTGGTACTTGCCGGAGAGCCAGCCGCCGGCCAGCGGCGACCAGGGCAGCAGGCCGATGCCGGCGTCGAGGCAGGCGGGCACGACCTCGTGCTCGATGTCGCGGACGAGCAGGTTGTACTGCGGCTGCAGGGTGACGGGCGGCGCCCAGCCGTGCGCCTTCGCCTCGTAGACGGCCTTGGTGACCTGGTAGCCGAGGTAGTTCGAGAACCCGTAGGAGCCGATCTTGCCGGCGGACACGGCGTCGTCGAGGAACCGCAGGGTCTCGTCGATGGGGGTCAGGGCGTCCCACGCGTGCATCTGGTACAGGTCGATGTGTTCGACGCCGAGCCGCTCGAGCGAGGCGTCGAGGGCCACGCGCAGGTGTCGTCGGGACAGGCCGAGGTCGTTCGGGCCGTCGCCCTGCGGGAACCGGCCCTTGGTGGCGAGGACGACCTGCGCGGCCTCGGTGGGGTGTGCTGCGAGCCAGCGGCCGATGATCCGCTCGGACTCGTTGCCGGAGTAGACGTCCGCCGTGTCGACGAGCGTGCCGCCGGCTGCCACGAAGGCGTCGAGGATGGCGTGTGAGGTGGGTTCGTCGGCTTCACTGCCGAACGTCATGGTGCCGAGGGTCAGCGTCGACACCGATGTCCCGCTGTTGCCGAGGAGTCTGTAGTCCATGGCGGGGACGGTACGCCCGGTGCCGTCCGACCGAGGGGACCCACGAGTACCCCTCAGCGCGGGGCGGACAGGAACCGCAGCGCCGCTTCGCGGAACGGCCGCGAGGTCGGGGCGTTGAAGTGGTTGCGCCCCGGGATCTCGAAGAAGGTGGCGTCCGGTGCGGCCTCGGCGAGCCGGACCGCGCTGTCGCGGATGCCGTCCTCGCTGCCCGCGGCGATCAGGAGCGGCTGCGCCGGTGCGTTCTCCGGGGTCGGCTCGATGCTGTTCCGCATCCCCTCGACCATGGCCACGAGCGCGCCGAGGTCGTTGCCCTCGACGTTGCCCGCCATCGTGAGGTAGCCGTTGGTGACGCGGTCCTCGATGGGGGTGCCGTCGGCGATGTACGCCTTCGCCTGGTCGACGCGGACGCGACGCATCGGGTCGGCGTCCGGGATCCCGCCGAACACCGCGCGCGAGATCCGGCCCGGCAGCCGTTCGGCGGTGTGCCAGCCGACCCGTGCGCCGAGCGAGTAGCCGAGGAACGCGACGTCGTCGAGCAGGTACGTGTCGATGACCGTGGTGACGTCGGCGACGAGCAGGTCCATCGAGTAGGCACCCGGGTCGTGCGGCTTCGCGCTCGCGCCGTGCCCGCGCTGGTCGAGTGCCAGGACCCGGTACCCGGCACGGACCAGGTGCCGTGTCCAGCCCGAGGCGTGCCAGTTGAGCACCGCACCGGACGCGAAGCCGTGCACCGCGATGACGGCCGGGGCGTCGGGGTCGCCGAAGTCGTAGGTCGCGAGTCGCAGCCCGTCGGGCGACATCACGAACCGGGGGCGGGGCGCTTCGGGGACGAGTGACATGTCCTCTCAAGCGTATCGGGGCAGTGTGGTGGCCATGGACGGCTACGGCGGCGATCAGATCCGGGCGGCGGAACGCCCCCACCTCGACGCGGGGGAACCCCTGATGCAGCGCGCCGCCGACGGGCTCGCGCGCATCGTCGGCGACCTGCTGGACGACCCGGCCGTGCGGCCGATCGACGGGCCGGGATCCGTCCTCGTGCTCGCCGGCAGCGGCGACAACGGCGGTGATGCCCTGTTCGCGGGCGCACGCCTGGCAGCGGCCGGGAGGCACGTGGCGGTCCTGCGCGTCGGCTCCCGTGTCCACGAGGCCGGCCTGGCAGCGGCGCTGGACGCCGGCGCCCGTCTGCTGGACGGCCCGTCCGGCGCCTCGGGACCGAACTCGGGCGGAGCGGCCGACATCCTGCGGGCCGCCGGCCGGAGTGACGGCGAACGCCTGGCGGACGTCGCGACCGAGGCCGCGCTCCAGGCCGACCTGGTGCTCGACGGCATCCTCGGCATCGGGGCACGGGGCGCGAACGCGCTGCGGTCCCCCGCACGCGAGGTCGTGGACGCCGTCCGTGAGCTCGCCCGCGACCAGCGTGCGCCGTTCGTCGTCGCGGTGGACGTGCCGAGCGGCATCGACGTCGACACCGGCGGCGTCGCGGACGACCACGTCCTGCACGCCGATGTCACCGTCACCTTCGGCGGTGTGAAGGCCGGCCTGCTGACCGGTCCAGCCGCCACCCTCGCCGGGCGGATCGAACTCGTCGACGTCGGGATCGGTGCGGACCTGGCGACGACGGAGCCGCTGATCCGCACCTGACCCCTCACCCGTCGGCGTTGTTCGAACGTCAGTGGTGCTCGTAGAGCACGGGCTCCGGCAGACCGTGCTCGGCTCGGATGCTGCGTGCGATGCCCTCGATCGCGACCAGGGCGTCGACCACGAGCTCCGGCGTCACCGGGAACGGCATGTTGTGGATGGTCTCGCCCTCCACCGTCGCGGCCTCGGCCACGGCGTGCAGCACGTCACGGTCGTCCACCGTCAGGCCGATCTCGGTCAGGGTGTTCGGCAGGCCGACCTTCGTGGTGAAGACGACGAAGTCCTCGATCTCCTCGGCCGGGGCACCCTCGAGCACGAGCTGCGCGATCGTCCCGATGTTCACCTTCTGCCCGTGCGCCAGGCCGTGCGCCTGCGGAGCCGCGGTCAACCCGTTGTGGATCGCGTGGGCGGCGGCGAGCCCACCGGACTCGAAGCCCAGGCCGGACAGCAGCGTGTTCGCCTCGACGACCTTCTCGAGCGCCGGGGTCACGACCTTGGCCTTGACGGCCTCGATGGCCTGCAGGGCGTTCTCGTGCAGGAGCTTCCACGACAGCTCGGCGAGCGCGACGCCGGTCTGGGTCTGCAGCCCACCGGCCATGGTGTCGGCGTTGGCGCGCTTCGCGGCACGGGCCTCGACCCAGGTCGCCAGTGCGTCGCCGATGCCCGCGACCAGGAACTGCACCGGCGCGTTGGCGACGAGCCTGGTGTCGATGAGCACCAGGTCCGGGTTGTGCGGGAAGAAGCGGTACTCGATGAACTCGCCCTCGGCGGTGTAGATGACGGCGAGCGCCGAGGTCGGGGCATCGGTGGACGCGGCGGTCGGCACGCTCGCCCACCGGATGCCGGCGAGGTGCCCAGCGGCCTTCGCGGCGTCGATCGCGGAGCCACCGCCGAGTCCCACGATGACGTCGGCGTCCTTCGCGCGGATCTGCTCGACGAGCTCGTCGACGGCTTCGGGGGTGGCGAATCGGCCGAACCCGACACGCTCCACGCCCAGGTCGGCGGATCGGAAGCTCTCGGTGACGGCGGTCTCGACGATGCCCCAGACCACGTCGTCGGCGACGATCAGGGGCCGCTTGCCGATCGGGGCGATGAACTCGCCGACGCGGGTGATCGCGTCCTTGCCCTGGACGTAGCGAGCGGGGCTCATCACGGTGCTGATGGGAGTGGCCATCGTGCGGTTCCTTCCGGTTGTACGACAGGTGTACGACAGGTGTCGGGGTGGCCGACGCCGCCGACGGTACGCGGGGCCGCTGATCGGTAGGTTCGGGATCATGACGTTCAACGACGACTTGCAACTCCGGGGCGGCAAGGTCAAGCGGCGGGGTCGCACCACAGCGATCGGCGGAGGTGCCGTGGGCGTCGGCGCCATCGTGGTGTTCCTGATCGCGCAGTTCACCGGCTTCGACCTGAGCGGGATCGTCGGTGGCGGCGACGGGTTGACGACGATCCAGCAGGAGGGCGAGTCCGCCGACGCCGCCCCCGAGTGCCGGACCGGGCGCGACGCCAACCTGCGCGTCGAGTGCCGGATGGAGGGCGCGGCCGAGTCGCTCGACGCCTACTGGACGTCCGAGGCGCGGTCGCTCGGCATCTCGTACACGTCCCCGGAGTTCTTCCTGTTCCAGGACTCCACCGACACCTCGTGCGGGCAGGCATCGGCCGCGACCGGCCCGTTCTACTGCCCGCCGGACCGTGCGGTCTTCCTGGACACCGCGTTCTACGACGACTTGCAATCGCAGTACGGCTCGTCCGGCGGTCCGCTCGCGCAGATGTACGTCGTCGCACACGAGTGGGGCCACCACGTGCAGCAGCTGCAGGGGTCGTTCGCGAACACCGACCGCTCCGGCACGGGTGCGTCGTCGGGCAGCGTCCGCGTCGAGCTGCAGGCGGACTGCTACGCCGGGGCCTGGGTCGGCGACGCCGCCACGACCGAGGACGCGAACGGCGAGACGTTCTTCGAACCGATCACCCGCTCCCAGATCACCGACGCCCTGTCGGCGGCGAGCGCCGTGGGCGACGACAGCATCCAGGAGCGTGCGACCGGCCGCGTCGACCCGGACTCGTTCACGCACGGGTCGAGCGAGCAGCGACAGCGCTGGTTCCTGCGGGGCTACCAGCAGGGCGCGACGAGCTGCGACACCCTGAGCATCCCGGGTTCGGCTCTGTAGCCGCACCGATCACGGACTGGAGCGACCCGCTCAGCGGCGACGCGAAGCGTCGCGCGGGGCGCGCCGACCGAGCCTGCGAGGGAGGGGTGCCAGCCGGCACCGGGCCTCCCGTCCGTGGTCAGCGCGTCAGCGCTCCTCCAGACGACAGCGCTCGTCGAGACGTCAGCGCTCGTCGAGACGTCAGCGCTCGTCGAGACGTCAGCGCTTGGTCGGCGTGGGCGACGGGGTCGCGCTCGGCGTGGGTGTCGGGGTCGCGTCGGTCGCCCCGGCGGCCGTCACCACGAAGGTGCGGAAGTCGTCGTTCGTGACCGGGGAGGTCAGCTCGTAGCGCTGCCCGTTCACGAGCACGAGCGGCGTGCCGGGGAACTCCTTGAGCGTCGACCCGGGGATCGTGCCCCCGGACACCGCCGTCGTCTGCTCGTCCACCCACTTGGCGTAGTCCTGGTCGGCGATGCAGCTCCGGACGGCGCTTCGTTGCTGCAGCCCCTGCACGCCCGTGACGACGTCGGTGAGCTCGGCGTTCGTCAGGCCCGGGGTGCCCTCGTCCGGCTGCTTCGCGAAGAGCGCCTGGTTCACCGCGTAGAACTGGTCCGGGGAGTGCTCGGCGACGCAGGCGGCGGCGTTGGCGGCGCGGAGGGAGTACTTCGTGCCCTGCGAGCGGTTCGACAGGATCGCGACCGGGTGGATGTCGACCGTGGCTGCACCGGAGTCGACGAGGTCCTTGATGTAGTCGCCGTTCGCCTGCTCGAACTGGCCGCAGCCCGGGCAGAGGTAGTCGACGTACAGGGTGATCCGGACGGTGCCGGCCCCCTCGGTCGCGGCGCTGCTCGGCGACGCGGAGGCCGATCCGGACGCGGACGCCGTGACGGGCTTCAGACCCTGCCCGATGGTGATGCCGCCCTGCGACATGGTCGACGGGCCGGGGCCGGCGGGCTTCACGGAGTCGACCAGCACGAGCGTGACGATCGTCGCGGCGGCGAGGAGCACGACCCCGAGCCCGATCTGCAGGCCGAGCCGGACACCACGTTGGCGTCGCTTCTGCTGGGTCCGGGCACGCTGGGCTCGCTGGCGGGCGGCTTCACGGCGCTCGTTCCGCGCGGCGCGGGCGGCACCCTCGGGGCGGTTGTTCATCGGTGCGTCGTCCTCCTGATCGGTGTCCGCTCGGCGTTCCCCTGCTCGGCGGACGGACCCGGCGATTGTAGTGGGGCGCTCTGGGAAGCCGCCGACCAAGGGGGAAAACACTGGCGCACCCGGGTGAACTCGTGTTGTATGAACCTCGACAGTCGACGGCGACTGTCCGGGGCCCGTACGGGCACACCGCTTCACTCGGATCGTCCGGCACGTACCTGCCGGTGAAGGAAGGACCGAACGCTCATGGCGTCCGTCACCTATGACAAGGCAACCCGTCTCTACCCCGGAGGCAACCGTCCCGCGGTCGACTCCCTCGACCTGGACGTCGCCGACGGCGAGTTCCTCGTCCTCGTCGGCCCCTCGGGCTGCGGCAAGTCCACCTCGCTCCGCATGCTGGCCGGCCTCGAAGAGGTCAACTCCGGTCAGATCCGCATCGGCGACCGCGACGTCACGGACGTCCCGCCGAAGGACCGCGACATCGCGATGGTGTTCCAGAACTACGCGCTGTACCCGCACATGACCGTCGCCGAGAACATGGGCTTCGCGCTCAAGATCGCCGGCGTCGGCAAGGAAGAGCGCGCCACCCGCGTGCAGGAAGCCGCCAAGCTCCTCGACCTCGAGGACTACCTCGGCCGCAAGCCGAAGGCGCTCTCCGGTGGTCAGCGTCAGCGCGTCGCGATGGGCCGTGCGATCGTCCGTCAGCCGCAGGTGTTCCTCATGGACGAGCCGCTGTCGAACCTCGACGCCAAGCTCCGCGTCCAGACCCGCACGCAGATCGCGTCGCTGCAGCGTCGTCTCGGCGTCACCACGGTCTACGTCACGCACGACCAGACCGAGGCCCTCACCATGGGTGACCGCATCGCGGTGCTCAAGGACGGCATCCTGCAGCAGGTCGGCACCCCGCGCGACCTGTACGAGAAGCCGAACAACGTGTTCGTCGCCGGCTTCATCGGTTCGCCGGCCATGAACCTGCTGCCCGCCGACGTCATCGAGGGCGGCATCAGGTTCGGCACGCTCAACCACGCGATCGACCGCGACACCCTGTCGAACGCCCGTGCCGCACAGATCACGGTCGGCATCCGCCCCGAGGACGTCATCGTGTCGCAGTCCGGCGAAGGCCTGCCCGTCACGGTCGACGTCGTCGAGGAGCTCGGCGCCGACGGCTACCTCTACGGTCACGCCGACGTGAACGGCCAGCGCGCCGACATCGTCGCCCGTGTCGACGGTCGTGCGCACCCGTCCATCGGTGACACGATCGTCATCACGCCGAAGCAGGGCCACGTCCACGCCTTCGACACCGAGTCGGGCGACCGCCTCGACGACAAGGCCGTCGTCAGCGCGTAACCAGCGCACTCCCCCGAGAGCCCGCGCCCGCCTCACAAGGGCGGACGCGGGCTCTCGGCTGTCCCCGACACCAGAGGAACCACCGTGCCCGACTCGATGTCCATCACCGCCGCCACCGTCGACCCCGGCCTGCTCGACCTGCCGTGGGACCTGCCGCTCGCCGACTGGCCCGACGACACGATCGTCGCGCTGCCGAAGGGCATCTCGCGGCACCTCGTGCGGTTCGTGCACCTGAGCGGGTACGTCGCCGCGGTGAAGGAGACCGGCGAAGAGGTCGCCCGGTCCGAGTACGAGATGCTCCGGACCCTGCAGCGCATGGACGTGCCGTGCGTGGACCCGGTCGCGGTCATCACCAATCGCGTCGACGCCGACGGTGAACCACTGCACCCCGTGCTCGTGACCCGCCACCTGCGGTTCTCCCTGCCCTACCGCGCGCTCTACTCGCAGACGCTGCGCCCCGAGACCGCCACCCGTCTGGTCGACGCCCTCGCGCTGCTCCTCGTCCGCCTGCACGTCATCGGTTTCTACTGGGGCGACGTGTCCCTGTCGAACACGCTGTTCCGTCGCGACGCCGGAGCCTTCGCCGCGTACCTGGTCGACGCCGAGACCGGCAAGCTCTACCCCGGCGGGCTGTCGAACGGCCAGCGCGAGAACGACCTCGAGGTCGCCCGCGTGAACATCGCCGGCGAGCTGCTCGACCTCGAGGCCGGCGGTCGACTCGACGAGAACGCCGACCCCGTCGACGTCTCGAACCGCATCGTCGCCCAGTACCGCACGCTCTGGACCGAGCTCACCGGCACCGAGCAGTTCGACATCAAGGAACGCTGGCGCATCAACGACCGCGTGGAGCGCCTGAACGAGCTCGGCTTCGACATCGAGGAGCTCTCGATCCACACGACCGAGGGCGGCTCGCAGGTCCGGATCCAGCCGAAGGTCGTCGACGCCGGGCACCACCAGCGCCGACTGCTGCGGCTCACCGGGCTCGACGCCGGCGAGAACCAGGCCCGGCGCCTGCTCAACGACCTCGACTCGTACCGCGCCCGCAACGGCCGCGACGAACTCGACGAGGAGATGGTGGCGCACGAGTGGGTCTCTCGGGTCTTCGAGCCCGTCGTCCGCTCGATCCCCCGTGACCTGCGCGGCCGACTCGAACCCGCCGAGGTGTTCCACGAGCTGCTCGAGCACCGCTGGTTCATGTCCCAGCAAGAGGAGCGTTCCGTCTCCCTGCCCGAGGCCACGACCGCCTACATCAACGACGTGCTCCGACACCGTCGCGACGAGCGCCTGCTCATCAACCCGCCGACCTCGTCGATCACCGTGCCGATCCCGGTGCTGGGCGACGACGACGCCGACGAGTCCGACGACGTCGACGACTGGCGCGCCACGGTCTGACGCGGGCCCCGCTCGGTCACGACACCCCGCCGGGCGGGCGCCGACTGGTCGCAGACCGTCGCCTGCGGCGTCGCGCAGCGACGACTCGTGACCACACGGCGGGCAGCACCAGACGTGTCCCGACCGTTCGGGGGTCGAGAACGCGACCGTCTGGAGGCCCGGCCCGCGTCCCGGAGACCGGCGCCGGCCCTCCAGACCGTCACGCCCAGCCCCGCCTGTGGTGACGTTGGACGTCGAGCGGTCACGACACCCCGCCGGGCGAACGCCGACCGGTCACGGACCGTCACCTGCGGCGTCGCGCAGCGACGACGCGTGACCGCACGGCAGGCATCAGCCGACGTGTCCTGACCCTTCGGGCCCGCCCCAGCCAGCACCGTGAGCAGGAATGGTCGCCTCCCGCTCGGGGAGGCGACCATTCCTGCGCACGAAGTGCTGCGGCTACGCGGTGCGACGGCGCCGAGCGACCTCCCACAGCGTGACGCTCGCGGCGATGCCGGCGTTCAGGGACTCGGTGGCGCTCGAGATCGGGATCGACACGATGGCGTCACACGTCTCGGTGACCAGGCGCGACAGGCCCTTGCCCTCGGAACCGACGACGATCACGATCGGGCGGTCGGCGAGCTCGAGGCCGTCGAGCTCCACGTCACCGTCGCCGTCCAGGCCGAGGACGAACAGGCCCATCGACTTGAGCGACTTCAGGGTCTGTGTGAGGTTCGGGGCCATCGCGACGGGCGTGCGCGCCGCGGCACCGGCCGAGGTCTTCCACGCCGACGCCGTCACGCCGACCGAACGACGCTGCGGCACGATGACGCCGTGTCCGCCGAAGGCCGCGGTCGAGCGGATGATGGCGCCGAGGTTGCGGGGGTCCGTGATGCCGTCGAGCGCGACGAGCAGCGGGACCTGATCGCGCGAGAAGGCCTGCTCCACGATGTCCTCGGACACGGCGTACTGGTACGCCGGCACCTTGAGGGCGACGCCCTGGTGCACGCTGTCGTGTCCGGTGATGCGGTCGAGCTCGGGACGCATGAGCTCGATGATCGGCACGCCACGGTGGTTGGCGAGCGCGAGGATCTCCTTCACGCGGTCGTCGACCTCGATGCGCGACGCGATGTAGAGCGTCGACGACGGGGTCTTCGTGCGCAGGGCCTCGAGCACGGAGTTGCGCCCGGTCACGAGCTCGGAGTCGTCGGTCTTGCGTGCCGGCGGACGGCCCGTGCGACCCTGCGGGGTGCTCGAGAAACCGTGACGGCCCTTGGCCGCCTCGAAGCGGTCCTTCGCGGCCTTGCGCTTGCCGGCGGGGTGGTACGGGCGGTCCTCGGCCTTCGGGGTCGGCTTGCGGCCCTCGAGCGCCTGGGCACCCTGCCCGCCGGAACCGACCTGCTTGTTGCCCTTGCGACCGGTGCGGACGGCGCCGGGCCGACCCTTCTTGCTTCCCGAGACGTTCTTCATGCGTAGCTCCTGTTCGGCACTGCCGTGTTCAGGCGATGCTCCAGCGTGTTCCGGACGGCGTGTCCTCGATCGTGATGCCCGCGGCGGCGAGGTCGTCGCGCACGCGGTCGGCCGCGGTGAAGTCCCGTGCTGCCCTGGCGTCCGCGCGCTCCTGCACGAGGCGTTCGACGAGGGCGGCGAGCGGGCCTGCCGAGGTGTCGTGGCCGCCGCCCGACCAGTGGGCGGCTCGCGGGTCGATGCCGAGCACCTCCACCATCGCAGCCACCTGATGGTACGCGGTCCCGAGCGTTTCCGCATCGTCGGCGTCCAGGGCAGCGTTGCCGGTGCGCACGGTCTCGTGCAGCACGGCCAGGGCCTGGGGCACGGACAGGTCGTCGTCCATGGCCGCGGCGAAGGCCTCGGGCACGGCCGGGGCGTCGGCGAGGTGGACGCCCTCGAGCCGGGTCTCGGCGCGCTCGAGGAACCCGGCGATGCGGTCGTACGCCGCCTCGGCCTCGGCCAGGGAGCCCTCGTGGTGGTCGATCGACGAGCGGTAGTGGGCGGCACCGAGGAAGTAGCGCACGACGGCGGGACGGGCGGATCCGAGGAAGTCCGCGGCGAAGATCGAGTTGCCGAGCGACTTCGACATCTTCTGGCCCTCGACCGTCACCAGTCCGTTGTGCAGCCAGTAGGACGCGAACGGGTCCCCGGCGGCCGTGGACTGCGCCAGCTCGTTCTCGTGGTGCGGGAAGCGCAGGTCGAGCCCGCCGCCGTGGATGTCGAACGCGGGGCCGAGGTACCGACGGGACATCGCCGAGCACTCGATGTGCCAGCCCGGGCGGCCGGCGCCCCACGGGGAGTCCCAGTTGGCCGTCGACGGCTCGCCGGGCTTCGCACCCTTCCAGAGCGCGAAGTCACGGGCGTCGCGCTTGCCACGCGGATCGGCGTCGGCGGCCTCGACCATGTCCTCGCGCCGCTGCCGGGTGAGCACCCCGTAGTCGGCCCAGCTGCCGGTGTCGAAGTAGACGTCACCCGAGCCGTCGTCGGCGGCGTAGGCGTGCCCGCGGTCGATGAGGCGCTGGATGATCTCGTGCATCTGCGGCACGCTCGCCGTGGCCCGCGGCTCGTAGGTCGGTGGCAGGATGCCGAGGGCGTTGTACGCGGCCGTGAACTCGAGCTCGACCCGGTAGGCGCGGGCGAACCACTCCTCGTCCGTGCCGGCAGCCAGGTCGAGGACCTTGTCGTCGATGTCGGTGACGTTGCGCACCAGGGTCACCCGGTAGCCGCGGTGGGTGAGCCACCGACGCCAGATGTCGTAGACGAGCGCGGACCGCAGGTGCCCGATGTGCGGCGACGACTGCACCGTCGGACCGCAGACGTAGACGCTCACGTGTCCGTCGACCAGGGGCACGAGGTCGACGACGGCTGCGGCGCGGGAGTCGTAGAGGCGAACGGTCACGCCTCAACCCTAATCGGCGCGGAGCCGCGGTTTCAGGAGGGACGCACGAGTGCCGTGGCGATCGCCGCGAGCCCCTCGCCGCGGCCGGTGAACCCGAGCCCGTCGGTCGTCGTGCCGGACACGGCGACGGGTGCTCCGACGACCGCGGACAGGGCGTCCTGCATCTCGTCGCGGCGACGACCGATGCGGGGCCGGTTGCCGATGACCTGCACGGTGACGGACACCGGCACGAGCCCGGCGTCGGCGAGCAGCGCGACCGCGCCGCGGACGAAGACGTCGCCCGCGGCGCCGGCGTACCGCGGGTCAGCGGTGCCGAAGCGCCCGCCGATGTCACCGAGGCCCCCGGCGGAGAGCAGGGCGTCGCACACGGCGTGCGCCACCGCGTCGCCGTCGCTGTGCCCGGAGAGGCCGGGTTCGCCGGGGAAGTCGAGCAGCCCGACGCGGCAGGGCGAGGCGTCGTCGAAGGCGTGCACGTCCACCCCGAGCCCGAACCGGACCGCGTCGACAGCGTCCGCCGCCCGCACACCGGCTCCGGCACCAACAGTCGCCTCGGTCCGCGCCCGCACGATCGACTCGGCCCGGCCGAGGTCCCACGGCGTCGTGATCTTGAAGGCGTCGGCGTCACCCGGCACGAACCGGACGGTGCCGCCGACGGCCTGGAACACCCCGGCGTCGTCCGTCTCGGACTGCGACGACACCGCGTAGGCCCGCCGCAGTGCCGCGAGCGGGAAGCCCTGCGGCGTCTGCACCCCGACGAGCGCCGCACGGTCGACGGTCTCGACGACGACGTCACCGTCGACCCGCTTCACCGTGTCCGTGACGGGGAGCGCCGGTACGACGCCCGCACCGTCACCGGCGGCGACGGCGTCGAACACCCGCGAGAACTGCGCCGCGGGCGTGAGGCACCGCGCCGCGTCGTGCACGAGCACCGTGGTGACGGAGTCCGGCAGGACGGCCAGGCCGGCCTCGACCGAACCGTGGCGATCCGCGCCTCCGGCCACGACGGCCGTGTAGGCGACCGCAGCACCCGCGACCGAGCCGACCACCTGCCGGCACTCGTCCAGGTGCGACGCCGGTGCGACCACGACGACGAGCGTCGGCGACGGCAACGCGAACAGGGGTTCGAGCGCCCGCGCGAGCATCAGCGAACCGGCCACGGGCACGAACGCCTTCGCGGTCCCGATGCCGAGCCGGGTGCCGGAGCCCGCCGCAACGACGACGACCGCCCGGTCCACCCCTTCGGGGAACCGTGCGGTCGTCGTTCGTGCTGTCGCGTTCAGTGCGCTGTCGTCAGGCTCAGGAAGCCAGGACCTCGTCGAGGACGGTCGATGCCTTGTCCTCGTCGGTCTTCTCGGCCAGCGCGAGCTCGGAGATCAGGATCTGCCGGGCCTTGGCCAGCATCCGCTTCTCGCCCGCGGAGAGCCCGCGGTCCTGATCGCGCCGCCAGAGGTCGCGGACGACCTCGGACACCTTGATGACGTCACCGGAAGCGAGCTTCTCGAGGTTCGCCTTGTACCGGCGTGACCAGTTGGTGGGCTCTTCCGTGAACGGCGCCCGGAGGACCTCGAACACCTTGTCGAGTCCTTCCTTGCCGATCACGTCGCGGACGCCGACCAGGTCGACGTTGTCCGCCGGGACCTCGATCGTCAGGTCACCCTGCGTCACCCGCAGTTTCAGGTAGACCTTTTCCTCGCCCTTGATGACGCGAGTCTTGACTTCAGAGATGGTTGCCGCCCCGTGATGGGGGTAGACGACGGTCTCGCCGACCTCGAATTGCATGTATCAGGCTCCGTTCCCAGACATCCAGTTTACCACAAGGGCCGTTCCGGTAAGGGGACCCTCAACGCTCACCCCTCCCGGTGATCGCTAGGATGGGCGCGGGGACCGCCCGGTCCTCATCGTGACTTACGGAGGAATCTCTTGCGACCTCGGGTACTCGTGTCCGTCGCCGTTGCGGCAACCATCGCGCTCGGCGCCACCGGGTGCGAGTTCATGTCGCCGGCCCACACCGCCGACATCAAGCAGATCACCGACGGCGTGGACGTCTCGGCCGGCAAGGTCGACGTGCGGAACGCCCTCCTGATCTCGGACGACGGTGAGAGCGCCCGCTTCATCGGCACGCTCGTGAACAACGACGACCAGGACGACTACACCGTCTCGATCGAGGTCGGCGGCGACACCCAGACCGTCGACGTGCCGGCGAACACCCACGTCGACCTCGCCATGGCCTCGGGTGCGGGCAGCGACGACGAGTCGAGCGTGCAAGAGGGCGACACCACGCAGGGCACCACCGCCGGTGACGCCGAGCCGATCGTGTTCGACAACGCGGACGCGAAGCCCGGTTCACTCGTCAAGGTCTACTTCAGCTACCCCGACGCCGAGGGCGTCTCCGCGAACGTGCCGGTGCTGACGAGCTCGCAGGAGGAGTACCAGACCCTCGCGCCGAGCCCGACCCCGACGCCCACCTCGACGTCCCCGTCCGAGAGCGGCGCGCAGTCGACCGGCGAGGCCGTCCCCGGCACGCAGCCGACCGACTCGCAGACGGATTCGTCCGAGGGTGACAACGGCACCAACTGACGCCGACGGGCGCGGCTGACACCGCGCCCGGACCGTTCGCACAGGAGGCCCGGTGCGAGTCCCACGGACTCGCACCGGGCCTCCTGTCCGTACGTCTCGGGCCGCGTGCCTCAGGCCTCGATGCGGTACCCGAGACCGCGGACCGTCACCAGGATCTCGGGGGTCGACGGGACCCGCTCGATCTTCGAGCGGATGCGCTTGATGTGCACGTCGAGGGTCTTGGTGTCGCCGAAGTAGTCGGAACCCCACACCCGGTCGATGAGCTGCCCGCGGGTCAGCACTCGGCCGGCGTTCCGGAGCAGCAGCTCGAGGAGCTCGAACTCCTTGAGCGGCATCGGCGTCTCGGACCCGTCGACCGACACCGTGTGTCGCTCCACGTCCATCCGGATGCCGCCGACCTGCAGGATGCCACTGTCCGCCGGGTCGTCCTCGGTCCGGCGACGGAGCACGGCACGGATCCGGGCCAGGAGCTCCCGGGTCGAGTACGGCTTCGTCACGTAGTCGTCGGCGCCGAGCTCGAGCCCGACGACGATGTCCACCTCCGAGTCCTTCGCGGTCAGCATGATGATCGGCGCGTTCGACCGGGTCCGGATCTGCCGGCACACCTCGGTGCCGCTCAGGCCCGGCAGCATGAGGTCGAGGAGCACCAGGTCGGGGTTCTCGGCGTCGAACTTCGACAGCGCGGTC
Source organism: Curtobacterium sp. MCPF17_051 (assembly GCF_003234595.1). Classification (NCBI taxonomy): domain Bacteria; kingdom Bacillati; phylum Actinomycetota; class Actinomycetes; order Micrococcales; family Microbacteriaceae; genus Curtobacterium; species Curtobacterium sp. MCPF17_051. The sequence goes on from NZ_QKSE01000006.1 coordinate 108,588, forward strand.
ACGCCGTCGGCAGCGACGGAGGTCTCGTACCCCTCACGCTGCAGCAGGAACTCCAGGGGCTCGCTCAGGGCCGGCTCGTCGTCGACGATGAGGATCTTGGTCACGATGGCTGCTCTTCCAGTTGCTCTTCGAGTGCTGTGGTCAGTTCGGGATCCGCCTCGGGCAGACGGATGGTGAAGGTCGAGCCCTTGCCGGGCTGCGACCAGACGCGCACGTCACCACCGTGGTTGCTGACGACGTGCTTGACGATCGCGAGCCCCAGGCCGGTGCCCCCGGTGGCGCGCGACCGTGCCGGATCGACACGGTAGAACCGCTCGAAGACGCGGTCGAGGTCGGCCTCGGGGATGCCCACGCCCTGGTCGGTGATCGCGATCTCGACGAAGCCCTTCGACGACCGCACGCCCACACCGACGCGGGTGTTGTCCGGCGAGTACTTCACCGCGTTGGCGATGAGGTTCGACACCGCGACCTGCAGCAGCCCCCGGTCGCCCATCACCCGCAGCTTCGACTTCTTGGCGCGGATGATCTCGATCGAGCGGGCGCGGGCGACGACCTCGTTCGCGTCGATCGCGGCCTGCACGATCTTGTCGATGCCGGTCTCCTCGCTGTTCTCGAGCGCGTCGACGGACTGCAGCCGGGACAGCTCGATGATGTCCTTCGTCAGCGCCCCGAGCCGCTCGGACTCGGTGATCAGCTGCGCGGCGAACTTCTTCACGTGCGCGGGGTCGTCGGCGGCGAGGACGAGGGTCTCGGACAGCAGGCCGATGGCGCCGATCGGCGTCTTGAGCTCGTGCGAGATGTTGGCGACGAAGTCGCGGCGGACCTCGTCGATGCGCCGGCTCTCGGTCAGGTCGTCGGCCGTGAGCAGGACGTACCGGTTGCCGAGCTGGGCGGCACGGAAGCTGAGGTAGCCGATGAGCTCCCCGTGGCGGCCGCGCGGCAGCTCGAGGTCCTCCGACCCCATCTCCCCGCTCTTGCGCACCCGGTCGATGAGCTCGAGCAGTTCGTGGTGCACCAGGCGTCGGCGAACGACGAGCCCCGCCGTGAGGGCTTGGGGGGATGCCGCGACGACGGTGTTCGACGGGTCGATGACGACCGCCGGGTTGTGCATCGTCGCGATGACCGCTGCGACGCCGTCCGGCAGGGTCCGCTCCGCCACGTCGGCAGCACGTGCCGTCCGCTCGGCGGTGATGATCAGCACCACGACGCCCGCGCCGAAGACCCCGCCGAGGAGCATCGACAGTGGCACGAGCCACGCGTTGTCCATGCCGCCAGTGTAGGGATGGTCATGCGGGGTTCCGGTACCGTTCACCGTCTGCGGAAGGACAGAACGCGAAGCGTTCAGCCCCGCGTCACCGTTCGTTCACCTGGGCTGACGACACTCGTCCGGTACGCAGAGAGAGGTACTCCCCCATGCGCGAAGTCTTCCAGCAGGAACTCCAGGACGTCCAGGAGCGACTGACCGAGATCGCCGGGCTCGTCGAGTCCGCCATCACCCGAGCCACCCAGGCCTTCAGCGACTCCGACGTCGCCCTCGCCGAAGAGGTGATCGCCGACGACGAGAAGATCGACCTCGCCGCGAACAGCCTCGACGAGATCGCGATCGACATCCTCGCCCGCCAGGCACCGGTGGCCCGCGACCTGCGCGTCGTCGTGACCGCCCTGCGCGTCAGCTCCTCGCTCGAGCGCATGGGCGACATGGCCGAGCACATCGCGCAGCTCGCCCGCCAGCGCTTCCCCGAGAAGGTCGTGCCGAAGGGCCTGCGCAGCACGTTCAAGGAGATGGGCCGGCACGACGTCGCGATGGCGCAGAAGCTCACGCGGCTGCTCGCCACCGAGGACATCGCGCTGTCGGCCGAGATCCGCGACGAGGACGACGCCGTCGACGAGCTGCACGCCAGCGTCTTCGACTTCGTGCTCGGCGAGGCCTGGAAGGGCGGTCCGATCGACACCGTCGACGCCACCCTGGCCTCCCGCTACCACGAGCGCTTCGCCGACCACGCGGTCTCGATCGCGAAGAAGGTCGAGTACCTGGCGACCGGCGACTGGACCGGCGCGTCCACCTCGACCGCGGCGGTCTGACCCGACCCGATCGGTCTGACCCGGCTCGATCGGTCTGACCCGGCCCGATCGGTCTGACCCGGCCCGATCGGTCTGCGAGGATCGTGGCATGGCCCAGGTCGCGATCATCGTCAACGGCATGCCCGGTTCCGGCAAGAGCAGCATCGGCACGGCACTCGCCGAGGTGCTCGGCTGCCCGTTCCTGTCGAAGGACCGCATCAAGGAGCCCCTCGCCGACGTCGTCGGCCCGATGATCGCCTCGCGGCCGCTCGGTGGCATCGCGATGGACACGATGTGGTCCATGGCGCGGGCCGTCGAGAACGGGGTCGTCCTCGACGCCGTCTGGCTGCCGTCGCGTGACCGGGACCTCCTGGAGGCCGGACTCGCGTGCGCCGGGTCGCCTCGCGCCGTCGAGGTGTGGTGCGACACGGACCGCGCCACCGCCGAGCAGCGGCTGCGCGACCGGTACGAACCGGGCACCGTGCCGGTGCGGCACGAGGTGCACGGGGACCTGGCCGACGTGCTGGCCTTCTGGGACGAGCACGGCGACGACGCCCGGCCCGTCGGGCTGCCCGGCGTCCCGGTGATCCGGGTCGACACGACGAAGCCCTACGACGTCGGGGCACTGGTGCAGGAGATCGCGTCGCACTTCGTCTGACCGTCACACTCCGCGTGGTCCGGTGTCGCCTGCCCGGACACAGCGAGGCCGCAGCCCCGTCGGGGCTGCGGCCTTCGTCGTTCGCGTGGGTGCTACTTCTTGGCACCCTGGGCGGCCACGGCGGCTGCGCCGGCTGCGGCGGCCTCGGGGTCCAGGTAGTACGCGGGCTTCGTCGGCGTGAAGTCGTCGTCGAGCTCGTACACCAGCGGGATGCCCGTCGGGATGTTCAGGCCGGCGATGTCGTCGTCGGAGATGCCGTCGAGGTGCTTCACGAGCGCACGCAGCGAGTTGCCGTGGGCCGTCACCAGCACGGTCTTGCCGGCGGCGAGGTCCTTCGTGATGTCGGACTCCCAGTACGGCAGCAGACGGTCGATCACGAGCTTGAGCGACTCGGTGCGGGGCAGCTGGTCGCCGAGCTCGGCGTAGCGGCGGTCACCGAACTGCGACCACTCGGCGTCGTCGGCGATGGGGGGCGGCGGGACGTCGAACGAACGGCGCCACTCCATGAACTGCTGCTCGCCGTACTCGGCCAGGGTCTGGGCCTTGTCCTTGCCCTGCAGGTCGCCGTAGTGGCGCTCGTTGAGGCGCCAGTCGCGCTTCACCGGCAGCCAGGCCAGGTCGGCCTGCAGCAGCGCGATGTCCGCCGTCTGGATCGCACGGGTCAGGAGCGAGGTGTACAGGACGTCGGGGACGATGCCGGACTCGGCGATGAGGTCGCCGGCGCGCTTCGCCTCCTTCTCGCCCAGCTCGCTGAGCCGGACGTCGACCCAACCGGTGAACAGGTTCTTCTGGTTCCAGTCACTGTTGCCGTGACGGAGCAGGACGAGCGTGGAGGTCATGCTCCGAGTCTACCGAGCGGTACCGGCCCCGTACCCTTGACGCATGCCCATCGGGAACGTGACGCGCGGGACGACCGGGTACAACCGGCTCCGCCGCGTCGACCGGTGGATCGCGACCCTGCCGGTGCTGCGCCGGACGGACGACCCGCTCGTCGCCGACGTCGGCTACGGGGCATCGCCGACCACCACCCTCGAACTGCGCGACCGGCTGGCCGCCGTCCGGCCCGACGTCGAGGTGACCGGCATCGAGATCGAGCCGTCGCGGGTCGCACTCGCGAACGCCGGGGCCCGCGACGGCGTCACGTTCCGCCTGGGGGGCTTCGAGACGCCGACGCCCAGGCAGCGCCGGCCCGCCGTCATCCGGGCCTTCAACGTGCTGCGGCAGTACGACGAGTCCGCGGTGGTCGGGTCGTGGCGGATCATGCAGGACCGGCTGCAGCCCGGCGGTGCGCTCGTCGAGGGGACCTGCAACGAGGTCGGTCGGGTGGCCTCGTGGGTGACGCTCGACGACGTCGCGCCGCAGACGTTCACGGTGTCCCTCCGGCTCGCCGGGCTCGACGTGCCTTCGATCGTCGCCGAGCGTCTGCCGAAGGCGCTGATCCACCGCAACGTGCCCGGCGAACGGGTGCACGCGTTCCTGCGGGACCTCGACCTGTCGTGGGCGGTCGCCGCACCGCTCGGCACGTACGGGCCCCGGCAGCGGTGGATCGCCACGGTGCGCGGGATGCGTGACCGCGGCTGGCCGGTGCTGCACGGTGTGACGCGCTGGCGGCTCGGTGAGCTCAGCGTCCCGTGGTCGGCCGTCGAGCCCGCCTGACGCCAGCGCGCAGGACACCGGTGTTCGCGCTCCGAACACCCGCGAACCGCGGTGCGACCGGCGAACACCGGTGTCTTGCGACCCTCAGCGCGCAGGCTAGGAGCGCTTGACGGCCCCGAGGCGGGGCAGGCGCGGGACGTTCGCCGTAGCACCGGCCTCGGGCGGGACGATGGTCTCCTGCGCCGCGGTCACCACGACGTCGTCGGCCTCGAGCCGCAGGGTCGCGGTGGGGTCGAGCGAGCGCTTCACCACGGCGAGCCCTATGGGACCGAGCTCGTGGTGGATCGCCGACGCCGACAGCCGTCCGACGGGCTTGTCGTCGAGCAGCACCGGGGTCCCGGGGGCCGGCAGCACGCCGTCGGACCCGTCGAGGTGCAGCAGCACGGCCCGTCGCGGCGGGTGCCCGAGGTTGTGGACCTTGGCGACGGTCTCCTGCCCGCGGTAGCAGCCCTTCGACAGGTGCACGGCGGAGCGCAGCCAGTCGAGCTCGTGCGGGATCGTCCGCTCGTCCACGTCGGACAGGGTCGGGCGCCAAGCGGCGATCCGCAGCGCCTCGTACGCGAGCAGCCCCGCGACGGGCACGTCCGACGTGGCGATCGCGGTCGCGGTGCCGGGGGTGACCACGGCGATGCGGAGGGTCCAGTCGGAGCCGGGGTGGGCCTCCTGTTCGGCGTAGCCCCATCCGCCCGGCGTGACGGCGCTCCACGGGTCGACCCACTCGGCGACGGGCGGTTCCGGCAGCTCGACGGACGCGAACGGGGCGTCCGCCCCGAACCAGCCGAGGGTGACGAAGTCGGCGGAGCGGTCGGCGACCTCGACCCGGAGCATGAAGCGCATCGAGTCGAGCCACCCGGCGAGCGGCGCAGCGTCAGCGCGCTCGGTGAGCAGCCAGACCGTCGCACCGTCGTCGACGACGCGGGCCGCGTGCTCGACGCGTCCGGCCTGGTCGAGCACGAGCGTCTCGGTGCTGACGCCGGTCGGCAACCCGGTGAGCTGCTGCGAGGTGATCGAGTTGAGCCACGACAGCCGGTCCGGTCCGGTGACGGTGACGACACCGAGTCCGAGCTCGACGACGGCACGCCCCCGGGTCAGCAGGCGCTGCTCCCCGATCGGGTTGCCGAAGTGCGCGGCGACGGAGTCGGCGGCGACGAAGCCGTCACGCGCGGCGAACACCGACATCAGTCGACCTTCGCGAGCTGCCCCGAGGCGTGCGAGGTGAGTTCGCGACCGAGCGCGGCGATGTCCCACGCCCAGAAGAGCTTGCCCTCGACCAGCCCGTACAGGCGGGTCGCGGCGGAGTAGTCCTTCGCGTTCGGCGAGCGCAGCACGGCGTCGGTCGACAGGTCGATCCGACCCTTCCGCACGCGGCCGACGTAGAGCTCGTTGACGCCCGTCGGGTGGATGATCGCGGCCTCGACGTCGAAGCCGTCCGTGGTGTTGCGGAGCGCCTCGACGCTCTCGACCGTGCTGAAGGGCGTGGGCCCGTCGCCCAGGAGCATCGCGGGGCCGCGGTCGCCGGGCTCGGTGGGCCGGTCGATCCGCCAGTAGCCCATCTCGGCGGCGAGCGGGGTGTGGTCGTCGTCGAGCAGCCAGGTGGTCGACGAGTAGTTCAGGTACGGCAGGCCGTCGTGGCTGAAGCTGACACGCTGGCCGAACTCGTAGTTCCGGACCTCGTCGTCGTCACCGACCGGGTACTCGACCACGCCGGTGCCCTCCCACACGCCGACCAGCCACGACAGCGGGACCAGTTCGGGGGCGAGGCCCTCGGGCAGCTCGATCAACGCTGGCCCTTGAACAGCTTCACGACGACGACCACCGAGATGAACGCGATCGCGAGCGACGCCAGGCCGAGCAGGCCGACGTAGAAGAGCTCGAGCGCAAGCAGCGAATCCATGCTCGGAGTCTACGCGGCTCGGCTCAACGCGCCAGGAGCACCACCGCGGTGACGAGGACCACGACGAACGCCCCGGACGACGCGATGCTGATCCGTTCGACCAGACCGTCCTTCGTGGCGGTGATGAGCTGCAGCACGAAACTGACCATCACGCAGGCGACGAAGACGAGCAGCAGCCAGGCGAAGGCGTCGCGCTCGGCCAGGGTCAGCACGAGCACGGCCCCGACGACCGCCAGCACCCAGACCGGCAGGACGGACGTCAGCCGCAGGCGACGCTGGTCGGTGGGGTGCACGGGCTCGGTCACGCGCTCCATCATGTCAGGGACGTGCGGAACGCACGCACCGTGCGGTGCGGTGGTCGCGCCGTGCGGTGCTCGCGCCGTGCGGTGCGGGACGACGCGCAATCCGTCCGGCCGGATAGGTGGTTCGCGAGCATCACTAGGATGTCTCCACGACGTCATCCACCTCCGGAGGTCCTGTGGCACAGCTCCTGGTACTCACCTCGACCGCGCCCGGAGACGTCCTGCCGAGCCTGGGCCTCCTGAGCCACCGGATCCGCCACGTGCCGGCCGAGGCCGCACAGCTGGTCAACGCCCCGCAGAGCGACCTGATGTTCGTGGACGCCCGCACCGACCTGGTCAGCGCGAAGGCCCTGTGCAAGATCCTCGCCTCGTCGGGATCGACCACGCCGATCGTGCTCGTCGTCACCGAGGGCGGGCTGACCGCGGTGAACAGCGACTGGAACGTCGACGACGTCGTGCTCGAGAGCGCCGGCCCGGCCGAGATCGACGCCCGCATCCGGCTGTCGGCCGGTCGTGCGGCGAAGGGCCAGACGAGCTCGAAGATCCAGGCGTCCGGTGTCGTCATCGACGAGGCCAGCTACTCCGCCAAGGTGCGCGGCCGGCCGCTCGACCTGACGTTCAAGGAGTTCGAGCTCCTGCGCTTCTTCGCCACCCACCCGTCACGCGTCTTCACCCGCGAGCAGCTGCTCAGCGAGGTCTGGGGCTACGATTACTTCGGTGGCACCCGCACGGTCGACGTGCACGTCCGACGGCTGCGCGCCAAGCTCGGCGACCTCGAGTCGCTCATCGGCACCGTCCGCAACGTCGGGTACCGCTTCAACGTCTACGACGACGAGGCCGAGCGCCTGATGGGGCAGTAGTGCTCCCCGACCTCGGCAGTTTCGTCGCCCCCGGTGAGGCTCCCCCGTTCTCCGACCAGACCCTGGTCGACGTCCGCGCGGGGCGCGCGACCGTCCTGACCGTTGACCACGGGGTCGCGGTGGTCCGTGACGGCGAGCTGGAACTCGTCGTCGCCCAGGAGGCCCGTGGCCAGGGCATCGGCACGGCCCTGGTGTCGCAGGCACTCGCGCCGGGCGGCGGGGCCGCTCCCCGGCTCGCGTGGGCGCACGGGGACCACCCGGCAGCGCGTGCGCTGGCCGACCGGTTCGGCTGGCGTGCGGTCCGCACGCTGCTGCAGCTCCGGGCGCCCGTCGCCGACTCCGATGTCGACGTCGCCGCCGAGGTCGAGCTGCCCGACGGCTACTCGCTGTCGGCGTTCCGCCCCGGCACCGACGACGAGACCGACTGGCTCGCGCTGAACGCCGCCGCCTTCGCCCACCACCCCGAGCAGGGGCGGATGACGCTCGACGACCTGCACGCCCGCGAGGCCGACGACTGGTTCTCCGGTGAGGACCTGCTGCTGCTCCGCGACGCCTCCGGGCAGCTCGCGGGCTCGTGCTGGCTCAAGGTCGAGGACGGCATCGGCGAGTTCTACGCCGTCGCCGTCCGGCCCGACCTGCAGGGGCAGCGACTCGGCGGTGTGCTCATGCGTGCGGGCACCGCTCGGCTGCGCGGCCGCGGCCTGACCGCCGCCGCACTGTACGTCGAGGGGGACAACGAGCCGGCGCTCGCGCTGTACCGGCGCTCGGGGTTCACACAGCACGCGATCGACGTGCAGTACGCGGCGCCGGAGCAGCCCGCCGGCCGGTAACATTGCGTGGTCGGCGAGGGGCCGGCCATCGGGGGGATCGGGGAACGCGTGGCGCAGGACCGTCAAGGGCAGTACGGCCAGGGCGAACCGCTCGGCGCGTCCTACCGGCTCGTCGAGCTCCTCGGGACCGGCGCCACCGGTGAGGTCTGGCGGGTCGAGCACTCCGCGACCGGCGAGGCCTTCGCGGCCAAGCTCCTGCGTGCCGAACTCGCCGCCGACCCGCAGATCGTCGAGCGCTTCGTCCGCGAACGCTCGGTGCTCCTCGCCCTGCAGCACCCGTCCATCGTGCGCGTCCGCGACCTGGTCGTCGAGGGCGACCGGCTGGCGATCGTCATGGACCTGGTGCCGGGTGGGTCTGCCCGCGACCTGCTCGCGTCGAACGGCCCGCTCCTGCCGCGGGACGCCCTGACGATCACCGCCGAGACCCTCGACGCACTCACCGCGGCGCACGAGCAGGACGTCACCCACCGTGACGTGAAGCCCGACAACGTCCTGCTCCAGACCGCGTGGGTCCCCGGTGCCACCGGTGCCGTCCGGGTCACCGACTTCGGGATCGCGTCGGTCGTCGCCGAACGCGAACGCACGACCACCGGGCTCCTCGGCACACCGCAGTACATGGCGCCCGAGTCGATCAGCCACGGACGCTCGGGTCCGGCCGCCGACGTCTACGGCGCCGGGGTCATGCTCTACGAGCTGCTGTCCGGTCGCACACCGTTCGCCGGACCGGGCACGGACTTCGCCGTGGCCTACCGCCACGTCACCTCGAACCCGCCCCCGCTCGACGTGCCCGACGCCCTGTGGGCCGCGGTGTCCGCTCTGCTCGCGAAGGACCCGAACGCCCGGCCGTCGGCGGCGGACGCGGCGGGGGCCCTCCGTCGGCTCGCACGGTCCCTCGCGTCGGCACCCGCACTGGTCGCCTCCAGCGACCCGGACTCGTTCGACGAGGTCGAGCGCCCGGCGACCGTCGTCCGTGGGGTCCGTCCCGACAACGCGACGGAATCTCGGACCACCGCCACCGGGGACGACGCCGCGGCCGTCGGGCCGGCCCCGGAGCTCGGCCCCGCCGGGTCGCAGACCGTCATCCGGCCGATGGCGCGGCAGCCGCTGCCCGCGGCGCCGTCCGCCGAGCCCGAACCGACGCGTCGGTTCGCCCGCCCCGAGTGGCTGACCGACCGTGCGCTCCTGTTCGGCGGCATCGGCGTCGTGCTCGTCGCCGCACTGGTCGTCGGTGGCGTCGTGTGGTTGCCCGGAGCCCTCCGGAAGACGCCGGGCACCGGTACCGCGACCGCACAGGCCGCCAACGCCTACCAGCAGGACCGTCCGCTGCCCACCGGGCTGGCGACCACACGCCGCGCCACCGTCGACCCGGTGAAGGGCACCGTGGACCTGCGCGTCACGTACGCGGCGCAGGCGGCCACCCTCAGCGGACCGTTCCTCGAGGTGCTGCCGGGTGCCCGCTCGGGAGCCTCCTGCCCCGCGGTCACCTGGTCCGGCGAGGGCATCACCGCGAAGCGCAACCAGCCGTCACTGACCGGTGTGGACACCGCGTGCGCGTGGAGCCTGTCCGGCGTCGAGGTGCCCGCCGGCGGAGACGTCACCGTCGAGGCCTCGGTGCCACTCGCCGTCGAGGACGGTGCAGCGCTGCAGACCTGGCTCGACGGCGTCGGCGAGGCGACCACCGCAGCCGTGACCGACGACGCCGTGCGCGGGACCGCCTACCCCGTCCAGCGGCTGCAGGGCGTCGAGGTCCGGACGCCCGACCGGACGGTCAGCCAGACGGCACTGCCGGTGACCCTGGTGCCGGTCTGGCCGAACGGTGCCGACGAGCTCAACCCGCTCTACCGCAGTCCGAGCAGCGGGCGCCCGTCGCAGATGCTCGTCGACGTGGCCGGCGGGGAGTCAGGCGTACGGTTCGCCGACGGCTGCTCGGGGGCTCTGGCGGTGTCGTCCGACGGGCTCGTGGTCACCGCGCTGTCCGTCGCCCCGTCGTGCACCGTCCGGGCGACGGTGGGGAACTTCACGAACCTCGAGAGCTCGCCCTTCGGGATCACGACGCGCGACTGAGCGCGTCTGCCACGCGCGTCCATCGCACGACTGAGCGCGACCAGCAGACGGACTGGAGGCCCGTGGCGGCGTCGCCACGGGCCTCCAGTCCGTCAGTCGGTCGGGTCAGCTGCCTGCGGACGCGGTCTGGACCAGGCGGACGGCTCCGCCGGACGACGCGTAGCCGCGCCCCACGGTCAGCGCGACCGGTGCACGGCGCGGGAGCGTGACGCCGAGCAGCTCGCCGTCGTAGTCGACGTCCGGCTGCAGGAGCACGCCGCACCGCGACTTGCGGACGGCGCGGGTCCAGTGGCTGTAGAGCGACCGGAGGTCGGCAGACCGACCGGCGGCGACCACGCACAGACCGGGACGCTCCGTCGCGAGCAGGGTGGCGATCGCCTGGTCGCCGTCGTCGAAGCGTTCGGCGTCGTCGATGAGCAGGAGGACCGGACCGCGCTCGAGCCGCAGCCCGGCCAGCAGTGCGGGGACCTCGTCGGATCCGACGGCGATGCGGTCGAACGATCCCGAGGCGAGCGGTGACCGACGATCACAGATCGCCCAGACGGCCGGGCGGACGCCCTCTGCAGCGCGTGCCAGTGCCGCCAACGCCAGCAGGACGGTCGACTTGCCCGAGCGGGCCGGCCCCGCGACGAGCACGTGTTCGCCGTCGTACACCTCGAGTGCGGCCGGAGCGAGGTCGTCCTCGGCGATCCCGACCGGCAGCCGCCACGGCTCGCTGGAGAAGACCGCACCGGCACCGAGCTCGTCGACCAGGACGGCGTCGGGCAGCCGCCCGACCGCACTCGCCTTCGGAGCGGTGCCGGACCAGCGTTCCGCGAGGCGCTCGACCGCCTGCGCGAGCGGGACGTCGGGTGTCGCCACGTGCGACTGCAGGCGCAGGACCGAGTCGATGAAGCGCCCCGGCACCGGCGGCGGGACGTCCTTGGGGCGGACGCCGATCGAGGCGTAGTCGTACGGGTCCGCCAGGCGGAACATCCACTTCTGGGTGGTCACTTCGTCCATCGCAGACGGCACGGCCTTGGCCCGCGTCGTCGACACGGCGAACGAGATGCCCAGCGCGGGCCCCTCGGCGTAGACGCGGTACAGGGCATCGAGCAGCTGCTGGCCCTCGAAGTCCTGGTACTCGTCGCGCAGTGCCGCGAGACCGTCGATCAGCACGACGGCACGGCGGCCGCCCGGAGTGGCACGACGGCGCTCGAGCTCGACGCGCAGGTGGCGGAGGAACCGCGCCTGCAACTCCCCTGCGCCGACTCCGGAGCCGACGTAGGCCGTGGTGTGCGGCAGCCGGGCGAGCGGAGCGAGGTCCCCGGGACCCATGTCGAGCACCAGCAGGTCCAGGTCCTCCGGACTCGTCGCGGCGGCGAGCTGCAGGGCGAGGGTGGCGAGCGCGGTGCTCGTCCCGCTGCCGGGGATGCCCATGAGCATGAGGTTGCCCTCGTCGAGGTCCCATCCGGTGGTGACCTGACGCTGGTGGTCGGGGTCGTCCGCCAGGGCGACGGGCACCGTCCGCGACGTGTCAACGGCGTCGGCTGCCGCCAGCGCACCCAGCTCGACGCGGTCGCCGAGTGCCTCGGGCCAGATCGGGCGCGGCGGGGCGTAGCCGGCGGCGGCGTTCGCCTGCCCGATCGACTCGATGAGCTGGTCGAGGTCGGTCACGTCGGACGCCGTCGGAGCCGGGGCGGGCATCGGCGCGGGAACGCCGAAGACGTCCGTCGGTCGGACCGACACCGGCTGTTCGGCGCGTTCGTCACGGGCTCGGCCGGTGACGAGGGCTGTCTGCACCGGGGTGATGTCGTCCTGCCCCAGCTTCACGTAGGCGCGACCCGTCTGCTGGCGACCGATGCCGGCGGCCGCGGGGACGCCGATCACGTTCGTGGAGTCCTCGCGGCTCTGCACCCGCAGCGCGACACGCATGTTGGTGTTCGCCAGGATGTCCTCGCTCACCACGCCGGCCGGCCGCTGGGTGGCCAGGATCATGTGGACGCCGAGTGTGCGCCCGACCGCCGCGACGGCGACGAGCGAGGTCAGGACGTCGGGGAAGTCCTTCGCCAGCATCGCGAACTCGTCCACGACGAGGAGCAGGCGCGGCATCGGCTCGTCCGGCTTCGTCGCCAGGTAGGCGTCGAGGTTGTCGATGTCCGCCCCGGCGGCGGCGAACACCCGCTGACGCCGCTCGAGCTCGGCCTCGAGCGCACGGATCGCCCGGTCGGCGAGCTGCTCGTCGAGGTTGCTGATCGTGCCGATGGTGTGCGGCAGCCGCTCGCAGGCGGCGAACGCGGCCCCGCCCTTGAAGTCGACGAGCAGGAAGTTCAGGCGCGTCGGGTCGTTCCGCGCAGCGAGCCCGGCGACGAGCGACCGCAGGAACTCGCTCTTGCCCGAACCCGTCGTGCCACCGACCAGGCCGTGTGGTCCGTCGCGGACGAGGTCGATCTCGAGGACGCCGCTCTCCGACGACCCGATCGGGGTCGAGAAGCCGGTGCGGGCGTCCCAGGCCGTGCGGATCGCATCGGCGGGGCTCGTGCCCGTCGGGGTTCGCGCGACCGTGTCGTCACCCGCGAGCAGCTCCGGCAGGCGGACGAGCGACGGCAACGACGCACCCGGCACCAGCAGTTCGGGATCGTCGAAGTGCGCCACGCTGCGGGCGCTCCGTTCGGCGGTCTCGGCGCTGAGGCCGGCGAGCACGACGTCCTCGACGCGGGTCCGGTCCTCCGGCCGGTAGACCGTCGCTGCGGCGTCGGCCCCGACCGTGATGATCGTCGTGCAGGCTGCGGGGAGCTGCTGCTCGTTGGTCGCGATGACGATCCCGCTCACCCGTCGGGGCTGCTCGCCGGGACGGAGCGACTGTCCGGGCACGGTGCGCCCTTCGCCGAGCAGGTTCCGGGCGGGTGCGTCGCGGCCCTCGGTGAGCACTTCCGAGTCGACCACGACGAGCAGGTTCGGGGTCGGGAGTTCGTCGAGCGACTCCCGCAGCCCCCGGAGCATCGCGGCGCTCTGGTCGCGCTGCGCCGACATCCAGCGGGCACCGGTGCTGCTCCCCGCCACGCGCGCGTGCGGCAGCCAGGAGGCCCACCCCCAGTCGTCCGCGCGGCCGGCGTCACAGAAGATGCCCACCGTCAGATCGGCGGGCCCGCAGTGCACGGTGGCCTGCGTGAGCAGACTGCGCGCCAGCGCGAGCGCGCCCTCGCGGTCGCCGACGATCCCGACGACGCCGGCGTCGGACAGGTCCGCCACGACCGGCGCAGCGGTGAGGCGACTGTCGGCGACGGCGGCCTTCGCCTCGTCCTCGAGCTTGGACGACGCCGCCCGCTGATCGAGTTCGGGGCGCCACGGTGCGTCACCGGTGCCGGCGTGCAGGCTCAGGAAGTCAGCGTCCTCGGAGCGTCGCTGCCACAGCAGGGTGGTGGGGAGCTCGGCCCGGCGGACGACGGTGGCCGGGTCGGGGACGAGTTCCTGCCGACGGGCCGCCTCGACCGCTGCGGCCTCGGCGATCTCACCCCGGAAGGACTCCACGGCCTCGGCGAAGCGGGTGTCCTCCTCCTTCAGGTTCTTCGCCCGACGGTGCTTCTGCTCGAACCACATGCCGATCGCGGTGACCGGCGACAGCAGCGCGAACAGGGCGAACCGGGCGTCGCCGAGCAGGAGCACCATCGCGCCGGCGAGGACCAGAGGCGCTGCGACGGTGATCCAGCTGAACTTCGAGGCCTGCGGGACCTCGCGCTTGGCCGGCGGGTCGACGGTCTCGGTCTCGGTGTTCCGCCCGGCTCGGGGCGGGCGGTTGAACGGCGCGGTCCCCGCGGGCGTCAGGTTGGCCAGGGAGCCCGCGGCCGGCACGGGGACCTCGTCCAGCGCTGGCCGGACCAGCAGCACGGCGCCGCCCACGATGACGCTCGTGGTCCCGGTGAGCAGGACGCCCTCGGCATCGATGCGCTCACCCGCGATCACGGTGCCGTTCGTCGAACCGGCGTCACGCACCCGGACCCCGTCGTCTTCGCGCTCGATCGTGCAGTGCTCCCACGAAGCGCTCTCGGTGGGCAGCACGACATCGGCTTGCGGCGCCCGGCCCACGACGAGCTTCCGGCTGCGTGGGACCGGTACGACGAGACCCGCGTCGAGTCCCCCGGCGAGGGTGACGCTCCACCCGTCGATCGTCTGCGGACGCTCCTCCGGTGCGCGGCCGATGCGGGACCCCTCGAGCAGGACGAGGTCACGCAGCGGGGTCGCCGCACTGGTGCGGTGAGCGTCGACCGCGAGGGTCGTCTCGGCATCGAGTTCGACGCCGATCGCCGCCGAGATGAGCTCCCCCAGCGAGGACGCGCCGGACCACCCGTCGACCTCGACCGCTTCACGTCGGTCGTCGAGCTCGATCAGCAGGCGCATGCTCGCGGTGTCCTTCTCGGGGTTGTGCGTGGGTGGGTCAGCGTGCGGTGGAGTCCTCGAACCACACCAGCGAGGTGGCCTGAGCCGCGTCGTCGCCGGATGCGTCTTCGGAGCCAGCAGCGGCGGCGTTGTCGGGTCGGAGTCCGAGTGGCTGTGCCGAGGCCGCCAACACCGTCGCGGACGCACCGAGCGCCTGCTGCCGCGTGAAGTCGAGCGCCGGACCGGCGATGCCCGCCGCGGAGTCGAGGTCGAGCGCGGCGAGGGCATCGGTCACGTCGGAGGGCTTCGTGCTGCCGGCCTTGCCGACCGCGCGGACCAGGGCGACGACGGCATCGTGGCTGCGGGAGTCCGCTGCTCCGGCCACCACCGAGAACGGCCGGTCGCCCGTCAGGTTCTGGGCGTCGGGATCGTCGGCGAGCACCCGGACCCCACCGAGGAACGCGGACATCGCCCGACCTTCGGCGTCCGAGGAGAGCGCCCGTGCATCGTCGGCGGCCACCCCGACGGTGCGGAAGGAGCCGCTCAGGCTGCCCCCGGCCTCGACGAGTGCGGTGCCGAAGGCGGGACTCGTCGCGTCCGGGGTGAGGACGACCGGCACGGTGACGTCAGCGGCCTGCAGTGCCGCCACCAGGGCGCCCTGTCGTTGCGCGGACCCGCTGACGACGACAGCGTCGGAGTCCGGCGCGGCCTTCGGATCGGCGTCCGCGGCCTCGTCAGTGTCGTCGTTTGCGTCGGTCCCACCGGTCCGCGAGGCGATGGTCTCGGCGAGCTCTGCGGTGTCAGCGGTGTCGTCGCCGTCGAGGACGTGCGCCACTCGGAGGTCTGCGGGCGCACCACCGCCGAGGTTCACCAGGAGCGGCGACTCAGCGTCGCCGAGCGCCGTCGTCATCGCGGCGCCGATCGACTCGGCCGTCGGCGCGGTCGACCACGAGTCCTTCTCGGCCGAGGCGTAGGGCGCCACCACCGGGATGTGCTCCTCGGCCGCCGCCGTCAGCGCTCCGGAGACGTGCTTGCCGGACGACGCGACGACGATGCCCGCGACGCCGCTCTTCGCCAGGGACTCCACCGCGGTCTTCGCCCCCGCGGACGTTCCGCCATCGTTCTTCGTGACGAGGGTGATGTCGGTCCCACCGAGCGCCAGTCGTCGCTCGGCGACCAGGGCACCCTGCGCCGCCTCGTTCCACTCGGAGCCTTCACCGTCACCCAGGGTGACGACGACGCCGATCTTCGTGGTGTCGGGGACGTGCTTGACGGTGATCTTCACCGGCACCGTGGCCGGGACAGCCTCGGCCGGCGTGCTGCTGCCGATCGCCCGGAAGGTCAGGACGGCGGCGACCACCGCGGCGACCAGGAGCACCGCGATGGCTGCGATGACCAGCGGACGGCGATTGCGCGGACGGCCCGCCTCGGTGCCATCGGACTCGTCGATCGTCTGGTCGCTCATCGGTCCGCCCCGATCCGGAAGGTGTACAGCGTGGTCGAGGTCGCGCTGGCCGGCACCTCGAGCTGGAAGGCGGGCAGCGTCGTCGCGGCGTCGAGGGAGGCTCGGAACTGCTCCTGCTGGAGCAGGATCCCGGCGACGTCCTCGGCGCGGACGTTCGCGTAGCCCGCGGCGTTCTGCGATGCCAGGGCGAGCTGGTAGTCGGCGGAGTCGGACTTCGCCGCGCTCGTGGCCATCGCGCCGAGGATGCCGGATCCGTTGACCTTGCGGTCGCCCAGGTCGAGCATCACCCGGTTGAGGTCGCCGGTGAGCAGCGTGGAGGCTCCCTGCACGTCGCGCGTCGAGGCGCTCGTGCTCGCAGCGATCTGCTCGAGACTCGAGGCCGTCTGACGGTCGACGGCGGATGCCAGCTCGGAGCCTTCCTGCTCGAGCGTGCCCTTCTGCTCGTCGATCGTGCCCTTCGAGTCCTTCGTGACCTCGCCCGAGGTGGACCGGAGCCCGGCAATCGACTTGTCGAAGGCCGAGATGACCGCATCACGGCTGCTCTTCGCAGTCTCGCTGACCTGCCGCACCTGCTGGTCGATGATCTTCTGCACGTCCTTCTCGGACTGCGTCGATGCGTCGGCGAAGGCCTTGCGGACCGCGTCCTGCAGCTGGGTCTGCTGCGTGCTGATCGCGGTCAGCTGGGTGCCGACCACAGCGCTCGACTTCGTTGCCTGCTCGACGAGTTCCTGGAGCTCCTGTGCCGCTCCCTCGACCGAACCGCCGTCGTTGCTCACTGCCCGGCGGACCGCGGCGATGCCGTCGTCGAGCGCGTCGACGTCGGCGGACAGCGTCGTGACCGCGGCACCGATCCCGGTCTCGGAGCGGAGATCGGTCGCCGCGACCACCGCGTCCCACTGCTTCGCCTGGTCCGTGAGGCGTTGGTCCATCGGGGTGCTGAAGCGCCCACCCGGCTGCAACGTCGTGCCCTCTTCGGCACCGGGGCACGGCGTGGCGGTCAGGTACCCGCGCAGCGCATCGGCCTGCTCGGCGTCGAGCTGGTCCGTCGCCGCGAGGGCGCAGAGCTGGTCGGCGACCTCGAGGTTCTGCGCCTGCATCGAGGTGCTGAACCGACCGTCGCCAGCGTTGCCCACCAGCCCGCGCGCTGCGACTGCCTGCCGGTTCACCGTCGTGACGGCGTCGCGCACGGGGCCGAGGTCGTCGGCGGTCTGGTCGCGGAGGTCTTGCAACGCCTGCAGGGTGCGCGCGACCTCACCGGTGCCGTCGGCGCCGAGGGCCTGCACGGCGGTGTCGATCTCGCCGAGCTTGGCGCGCAGGGCGTCCGACTGCTCGATCGCCATGTCCGCGAGCTTGGGGTCGAGCTGGTCGGCGAGCTGCTGCCCGGTGCTGACCAGACCGATCAGCGAGGTGCTCACCGCACGCGACGAATCCCAGAGCGCGCAGGTCAACGATCCACGGGCCTCCTGAGGGGCGCACGTCGTCTCGTCCGGCGACGCCGGGCCGACGGCGCCCGCCAGCTGCCCGCTCACCTGCTGCTTGCACGCCTCGCTCGCATCGGCGTAGCCGGTGAGCTGCGCCGAGACGCGCAGGAGGTTGCCGTAGACACTGCCTCCGGTGGACTGGGTCTTCGGCGTGGCCGCGCACCCGTTGCCGTCGAGCACCGTTGCCGGCGCGGTCGCGGACGTGTCCCCGAGCAGGCTGTCGAGGCTCGTGGTGGTCTGCTGGAGCTGCTGCAACACCGTCGACTGCGTGGCCTTGACCGTGGTGCCGAGGTCGCTGTTCAGGGAGCCGAGCTGTCCGGAGAGGGACTGCATCGTGCTGGCGAGGGAGGAGCTGCTCTCCTTGAGGCGCTCGGCTGTGCTGACGCCGAGGGTCTCCGACGTCGTCTCGAGGTTCGACCGGACCTCGGTGATGGTGCCACCGGCACGCGCCAACACCTCGTTCACCTGGGAGATGAGGTCGATCGTGCGGCGCTGGAGCGCGAGTTCGGAGTCGCTGTCGGACCCGAAGGCGGCGTTGACGACGCCCGTGGAGGACAGGTCCGTGGACAGCCCGGGCTGCGCGGCGACGTCGATGGTCGGCGCGGTGAAGTCCTCGACGTCGGCGACGAGGTGCAGCGTGCTGCTCGCGCCGGAGGTCGGCGGGGCGAGCAACCGGCCCCACTGGACGACCGCGTCGCCGTCCTCGTTGGTGCTCACGACACCGTCGGTCGACGAGCCGGAGTCGGCGGAGTCCGTGACGACGCGGTCGGCGGCGGTCCCCGCCAGCACGGTCGACGCAGCGATGCTGAAGGGCGCGCCCACGAGTGCCGGGGTCGACCGCGACGTGCCGGCGACGTCGTAGGTCAGGTTCTTCGACGTGACCGTCAGGTTCTCGATCGTCAGGTCGATCGACACCCGACCCGAGTACCCGTCGAGGTCGGCCAGATCCGTGCCGGTCTTCTTCTTGGTCGAGTACTGCGTCGTGATGCGCAGTGGCAGGTCACTCGCCGCCTTCGCGGGGTCGTGCTCGGTCGTCGCCGACGAGGAGTCCTTGCCCGCGACGGAGATCGCGGTGTCCGAGATCGACGTGATCGAGCCGTCCGCGGCGAGGCGCGTGTCGACGGTCTGCAGGACCCGCGAGGGGTCGGCAACAGGCTTGTCGTCGGAGGTGCAGCCGGCGAGCACCAGCGCTGCGATCCCCATGCCGGCGACCGTCCCCGCGATCCGTCGTCCGGTCCGTCGTGCTCCGGTGTTCCCGGCACGCTGGTTCATCACGGTCTTCCCCCCAAGAGAATCGTCGAGCACATCGATGCTAGTTGCTGAACGGCGTCAGGTCCGGGCTGGTCCGCCCCGGGAGCCACCCCCGTTCGGGCCACAGCTCGCTACTGAAATCCAACATAGAGCATCCGCGACGATGCTCGGGCCTGTCCACAGGGCGCTGATACTCTGCACGCATGATCCAGGGGGACCAGGGCATCACGCCCTTCGAACGGCGCACGAACGCAGGAATGGGGGCGAACCGGTGAACATCAACCTTTCGCCGGTGTTCATCGCGCTCATTGCCATGATCACCATCCCGGCCGCCGTCAGCGCGCTCGTTCGTCAGAACGACCGGAAGCGGCCACCGTCCACCGTCGTGGGAGACGAGGCGTACGGCGTGCTCTTCACCGTCCGGGCTCGCCGGTTCAGCTACCTGCTGCTCCGGATCATCGGGATCGTCGTCATCGTCGTGGGCGGGTTCTTCTTCCTGGTCACGCTCAGCGTGCTCGACGACCCCGACGCGATCGGGATGCTCATCGCCGGCGTCGGCATGGTGCTGTTCGGTCTGCTGTTCGTCTACCTCGGCGTCGGGCAGAAGCGCCGTCGCGTCGAGGCGTACGACTCGCAGCTGGTCGTGACGCCGATGTTCCGTGCCGCGCGGACCGTCGATCCGGCGGCGATCAAGCGCATCCGGCCCACCACCAACCGGTTCGGTGGCCTCGACATCAAGGTGAACGGCCAACGCGGCGTGATCAGCGTCCTATCGATCGACGCCGCCTATCCCGAGCTCTGCGCGTGGCTCGAGCAGCGGGCGCCCGCGCAGTGGGGTGAGTTCGCCGGGGCCTTCGGGCGCTGACCGGCGTACTGCTGCTGCACTGGGCCGACGGACCTGTCGCGATCCACACCCCACACAGCACATGCGCCCCGCAGTCGGACGTCTCGAAGACGACCTGCGACGTCGACGAGCCGGTGCCCTTCACGGAGTGAGACGAGCCCGCAAGACTGTGCGCGGAGCTGACGGTGCGAGTCGTTCAGTCCTGGATCACTCGACTGCAGCCCCGGTGTCCGTCGTGCGGTACGGGCCAATGTCGCGTCGCACCGCTTCGGAAAAGGCCAGCACCAGCGCCCCCAGCTCGCTCTCGTAGGGCCAGGTGTCGGCAACAAGGCGGGCTGCGCCCTGTATCCCCCTGCGGTACCCCGAATGGTCGGGCGGCTGCTCGGACACGGCGACGAGAGCAGATCGTACGGCGGCTATCTGCAAAGCCGACGCGGCGTCCTCGACGGCGTGATCGTCGAGTCGCTTGAGCAATTCCGACAATGTCATGTTCTCCCGTGCCCCTTCAGCGCCGGAACAACGAGTCCATCACGGAAATGTGCGCGTCGCCCGCAGCAGCGCGGAGAGTGACCGCTGGAACGCTTCGGTCGCAGGGACATCGCCCGCGCCGTCAGGCGTGACCACGAACATGTCGCCCATGCCCCCTGCCCCCGAGTTCGACGCGGAGTAGA
Source organism: Curtobacterium sp. MCPF17_051 (assembly GCF_003234595.1). Taxonomy (NCBI): domain Bacteria; kingdom Bacillati; phylum Actinomycetota; class Actinomycetes; order Micrococcales; family Microbacteriaceae; genus Curtobacterium; species Curtobacterium sp. MCPF17_051. The sequence continues at coordinate 128,981 of NZ_QKSE01000006.1, forward strand.
TCCTTCGGTAGATCCGCCGCCGAGCAAGCCGCGCTTCCTCCACGCGAAGCGCCTCGGCCTGGCGGAGGTAGAAGCCCTCCGCTTCACGAGCCTCCATCCGACCGAGGAATCCGGCTACCTCGTTGCACAGCGTGACGACCTGGACACGTGTTCTCCTTCGTCTCAACATCACCGCTCCGGCTCACTCGTCGTTTGTGCTGTCACGCGGTCCGCGCCGGGGCGCCTCCGAGGCGGGCACTCCGGTGTAGCTGTAGATCTCCGGCGCTACCTTCAGGATCTTGAGCCCGGCACGCAGCCGGAACGAGCCCGCTCCCCGCTTTTGCTGATTCAACCGTTCAGGTCACTGACATCAGATGAGAATCGTCGTACGCACCCAAAGCGATCGGCGCTACGAAGAATGCCCAGATCGGGACGACAACGACGAGGAAGAGCAAGAGCACGGCGACGGCGCGGTTCCGAAAGACACGCCGCCGGGCAACCTCCGTCCCAAGCCGAGTCTCAGCATTCGGCACGGTTGCGCTCTCCTTCTCCCGTCGCCGCCACTTCCGCCAGTGCCCTGATTCTTCGGGATTGGTCTCCGCCGCTTGAAGCAGCCCTCAACTGCTGCAATTCATTGCTTGTACTCAAAGGCCGTCGGATACCAATTCATCACCTGGAGCGCACCTCGGAACCGCCGCGAAGATGTGCCAAGCGAGAACTCGAACGTCCCGCCTCCGCACAACCCCTGCGCAACGCGCTCAATCGCGAAGGCGCGGTCCGGGCAGGCAGAGCTGAATCGCCCGATTGGCGAAGCCGACCCCAAAAGGAGGAAGCGGAATTCAAGCGGATTCAAAGCTCTTCACATATACGGCCTGACGAATCATGTTCAGGAATTTCGCATATTGAAGGACCCTTCGCCCACATCGAATCTGTAACGCCCTCGCTTGTCCACGCTTCGGGCGATTTTGTCCTCGTTGTCACGCGTGACACCCCACTGCAACACGAGCGTCCCACAATCTGAAGTCTCAAACACAACTTGAGATGTCGACGATCCAACGCCCTTCAACGAACGAGACGAATCAACGCTGCTGTGCGCCGAGCTGACGGTACAGATCGGGCTAACCCGGTGCCCCGCGTCGTACGCCTTCAACGTAATCGGCCCAACGAAGAAGCCGAGCAATGGAAACAGGACAACAAACACCAGGACAATGGAAGCTAAGGCCCTCCTCCTACGCGCAAGCCTTCTCTGCACTGTGCGATCAGGCGCCGATCTCGTCAACTACAACTCCGATGTTCCGTGGTTCTCATCAGCGGGCGTGGAGACCAATGGTCTTCCGGTGCGTTTCGTCGTACGTGCTCAACCAAAATGGCCATACCAGCAGCACTACTTGCGACACCACGACGCCAAAAGCCCAGACGGCCAGGGCCGTCCAGGCCCTTCGACTCGCCTTCTTCGGGGGCTTCGTCCTTCCCTTCCGCGCGGAACAGCGTCCCAATCGCCCAGCAGCGTCGAACTCGGACGACACCACTCCCGAGGGTCCGTCAAGCGAGGTGGTCCGCGCATCGGCATCGCCGCCAAAGCCCCCCGACACGGTTCAAGCTTATTCGTGAGCTACGTAGGACTGCACGATCACCGGTGTCCGGACGGTGTGGAGCACTTCCCGCCACTTGAACGACCCAGCCCCGATGCGGAATTGCACACGTCCGGCGGAGCTCAACTCGTCCGCGATCTCCTGCTTGTTCTGCTCAGTCACTCCGCGTCGCAGCACCAGGGGGCCACAATCTTTCGTGTCGACTTCAACCTGATCGAATAGGGTCCCGACACCCCTCGAGGAAGTCGAGCCACCTGATGAGGCCTCAGCCTTCTGAACTTCGCAAGTCTCCTCGATCTGGTGCGATCTGTCATACGCTTCAAACAGCTGCCCGCCACCGACGATGCCGATCGTGACGAAAACCGCAAGACCGAGAACGAAGAAAACGAGAATATTTCCCCTTTTTCGTTTCCTCCGCAGAGCATCAGCACCCCGAGCTTCTTGTTCCAATCACTGCCCCTTTTCCGTCGACCCTGCTACGCGCCTCGGCGTCGAGTGCGTCTGACCTTCTGCTTCAGACAACAGCCCGTTGGCAGCTCCTCGCACAGGCCCGTTGCCTCCGAGCCGCATTCATTCGTTCACGCCGTCCCGCAAGCCGCCCACGAAGTGACCGACTCCAGCCGTCACTTCCTGCCGGTGAACTGCGCGGTTGCAAGCCTCAACGACTCGTCGGCAGGCAACCTTGTACTTCTCGTCTTTTTTCACTCACTTCAGAGTCGCAGCCTCCGTCGGATCGCTGCCTCGGATCTGACCCTGACCACTAGATGACGAAACAATCGGGATCGCTCGACATCTGGGGAACCATCGTCACAAGTGATATAACGATCGGCTAGCGTACCCGACCCCTCGCGAAGCATTCCTTCGACGTCCGCCAGTGCCCTGACTCTTCGGGCCTTGTCTCCGCTGCGGATGGCGATCACATCCTGCTGGAACGCCCTGGCGTAGTCCACCTCTTGCATGCTGAGAAGCAGAGGGACGAGCTGCTCAATTCTTTCAATTAACTTACTCAACAGCACTCCTAGGAAAGCGGCCATTGGTTCACGATGGTGCCGGTGACACCCCCCGGCAGGTCGAGCAGCGACGTGTCGGCGATCTTGTGTGTCTACCTTCAGGTAGGAGAACGGCACCCCCAAACCAGTACGGCTCACCGTGGACCCGGCGTAGACCTCTGCGCTGGAGACGCTGCACGGCATGGTCTTCCGGTGCGTTTCGTCGTACGCGCTCATCCAATATGGCCATACCAGCAGCACTACTAGCGACACCACGACGCCGAAAGCCCAGACGGCCAGGATGATCCAGGCCCTTCGATTCCCCTTCTTCGGGGCTTCGATGCGGCGGTCGGCTCGCTCAATGCGATGACACTACGCAGAGCGGAAGCCGTAGGCGGTAGGCAGGCGATTGATCACGCCAAGAACCGAGCGAATAGCGTAGGACCCCGAGCCCACCTCAATCTCAACCTTGCCGCTCTCTTCCAGCGCGGTCGCAACCCGCTTTGAGTTCGCTTGAGTGATGCCTTGGCGCAGCAGAAGCGACCCGCAGCCCTTCGTACTTATTTCAACCTCTGCACGCGAACCACCAATCCCCGTTCGACTCACGTTACTACCAGTCTCTGCATGAGCGGACTTCACTTCGCAGGTTATCCAGGTGTGGTTCGCCGCGTCGTAAGCGTTCAACCACGCCGGTCCCACGAACACGGCAAGGATAATAAAGATCAATACGCCAAGGGCCGAGAAAAAACGAATCCAGCGCGATCTCGAGTAACCCCCACGGCTCGCATGATCCGAATCGTTCACGGTAGCTCGCGCGGTTCTACGGTCATTCATCGAGCACACCCTCTCAGTGTCCAACCCAACGTGGACCTTTCGCTCCGGAGATGAATCCTCCCATAGCGTCCGGGAGCAAGTCTGCCCCGCGGTCACCGTTGGGTCGCACGACTTCGTTGACCACGGACTGTCCCGCTCCGACAACGTGGTTGGCCACGAGGTCCGTGCTCTCGTTGACGAGCCCGGCGGCTCGAGAGGCGACGCCCTGCGCGTTCACCAGGGGCAGCCGAAGTTCGCCTGCCAGCTTGCCAGCGAAGACGCTCCCGCCTGCACCCGTGGCGAAGCCGCTACCGAATGCGTGCACATAGCCACCCAGGTTGCGGTTTTCGCCGTTTATGCCGTAGTCAAGCGTGTTCGAACTTGCTTGCTGCAGCCCTCCCGAGACCGCTCGCTGTCCCATCGAACCCACGGCGGCCCGCGCCACGTTCTGAACGCCTGAATTGCCGATGTTCTGAATTGTAGGGAGGGCAGCACGGGTCGCCTGCGTTCCGTACTTGGCGATCGTGCCAGCAGCACCACCGCCGACCAACCCAGCCGCGCCGCCGATCACCATCTGGATCCCAACTTTCCCCCAGTCGACGTTTCCCGTGTCCGGCCCCTGCTGAATGATCGAGATCCCCCCGGCCATGAGCGCACCCGACCCAGCCGCAGCGGCGGCCATCACTGCGATGTTCACTCCTGGAACGAACATGAGGGCCACAGCCCCGACAATCATCGCCGTCGCCAGGAGCGCCTGTTTGTGCTCACCGATCCATTTGCCGGCTCCTACGATGAACCCCTGGTTGGCATCCCGGTACGCCTGCATGTCGGCATCGGTCGCCGGCCGCAGCCCGAGCGGGTCGACGGCCTGCAACGGATCGTTGCCCGCGTACGAGTACGGGTTCCCCGACCACGCGGCACCCAGGATCGGCGCGAGCGGATCGACCGACAGGAAGCCCCGCGCCGCAGGGTCGTACACACGGGCGCCGAGCCACTCCAGCCCTGCGACGGACACCCCACCCGAGCCGGTCAGGGACACCCCCGCGGGCAGCCCGACGTCGGTGACGGCAGCGAGCGCAACCCACGGGTCCGCAGCATCGGTCGCGCGAGCGCTGCGCCAAGCGGGCTGCGTCACGGCATCGCCGATCGCGGTGACACCCCCCGGCAGGTCGAGCAGCGACGTGTCGGCAATGCTGATGAGTGACGGCACGACCGCGGCGGAGTCCCACCACGCGGCGACCCCACCCACCTCGGCGAGCTCACCGAGCGCGTCGACCCAGACGTCGAGCCGACCGGTCTCGGCGTACGAGGCGTCGCGGTCGACGACGGCAGCGATGTACCCCAGGTCGGACCACGCGTACTCGGTGGTCGAACCATCGGCTGCGGTCCGCCGGATGCGTCGGCCGAGACCGTCGTGGACGTACTCGGTCCGGCCGGCCTCGGTGATCGTCGCGACCAGCTGTCCGGCAGCGTCGTAGTCGTGGCGCGTCTCGACACCACCGACGGTCTCGGCGACGAGTCGCCCACCGTCGTCGTAGGCCCACGTCGAGTCCCCGGCGCGCACGAGCTGCCCGGCGGCGTCGTACTCGTACGACACCGCTCCGGACGGTCCGTCGACCGCGGTGATCCGCGCGTCGGCATCGCGCTCGATCCGCGTGCTGGTGGCACCGTCGAGCGTGGTCGAGGTGTGCGCGACGAGGGTGCCTCCCTCGTACGACCACGACTGCACCAGGTCGCCCGTGGCCGCCTGGACGATACGACCCGAGGCGTCGTAGGAGAACGCGCCGGCAGCGGTGCCGTCACGGTCCACACCGACGACGCGGCCGACGGCGTCGCGACGGTAGGTGGTTCGGGTGCCGTTCGGGTCGACCCGAGTGGTGCGGTTGCCGTCAGCGTCGTACTCCCACGCGACGGACTGGTCGCCGCGGGCTCGGCGGACGAGCAGGCCACGGCGGTCGTGCTGCAGCTCGTGCTCGATCGTCCGGCCTGCACCACGGGTGTGGTCCGACACGACGACAGTTCGGTGGACGGTGTCGCGGGTGATCTCCGACTGCACCGCACCGTCGACGAGCACGGCCTGCTGGCGGCCGGCTGCGTCGTACGTCCACTCGGTGGTGCGGCCGTCGGGATCCGTCTGCCGGATCTGGCGCCCGGCCGGGTCGTAGGCCGCCATGGTGGTCCGCCCGAGCGGATCGGTGACGGCGACCACGCGGTCGACGGCGTCGTACTCCCGTCGAGTGGTCCCGCCGGCAGGGTCGGTGATCGTCACCAGGCGCCCGCGCTCGTCGTACTCGAACGAGGTGACCCCGTCGAGACCGTTGACGACCTGGATCAGCTGCCCGGCGGCGTCGTAGCGGAACCGACGACGGCCGAAGCGTGCGTCGTGGCTGGAGACGAGCCTCCCGGCCTGGTCGTAGCGGAACCGCGCGGTGCCGGAACCCGGAGTCGTCTGCGTGACCACGCGCCCGACTGCGTCGTACGTGATCTCCTCGACCTCGCCGGTGGGCAGGGTCCGGGCCACGACACGGGAGTCCGCGTCGTAGGTGAGCGTCGTCCGCGCCCCCGCGGCGTCGGTGGCTGCGGCGGGACGCCCGCAGGCGTCGTACTCGTACGTGGAGCGCGCGCCCGAGGGGGCGACCAACGCGACGACGCGACCGGCGAGGTCGCGCTCGAGTCGGGTCAGTCCGCCTTCGCCGTCGACGAGTTCGACGGGGCGACCGGCGGCGTCGTAGGTGATGAGTTCGGAACCGGTCTCGTCAGACGTGGACTCGACGGGTCGGCCGTACTCGTCGAACCGGACGGTCGCGGTGTCGAAGGCGTCGCGCAGCGTCGCGACGCCGGTCGCGACGTCGTCCGAGAATTCCTGACGGACGCCCGTCGGGTCTACGGTCGCCCTCAGCTCGCCGACGACGTCGTACTCGCGACGCCAGTTCGCGCCGGCCGGGTCGGTGACGGCCTGGAGGCGCGACAAGGCGTCGTGCGCGAACGTCCAGACCGCGCCGCCCGGCAACGCGAGCTCCGCCAGGTTCCCCTGGTCGTCGAACGTCCGTGAAACGCGTCGACCCAGTGGGTCGGTCGTGGTCGCGAGTTCGCCGTTCGGGGCGTACTCGAGCGTCGTCCGTGCTCCGAGCGGGTCCGTGATCGCAGCGATCCGTGCTCCGGCGGCGTACTCGAAACGCCAGACGGCTCCGTCGGCGTCACGTCGTTCGACGAGGAGCCCGGCGGCGTCGTAGCGGTACTCGCTCCGTGCGCCGGAGGGGCTGATCGCGGCGACCGGGTGACCGGCCGCGTCGCGCTCGATCCGAGCGGTGTCGCCGACGGCGTTGGTGGTCGAGACGAGCTCACCGAACGCGTCGTAGGAAAGCGTCAGGACCACGCCGGTCGGGTCGACGACATGGGTGAGGGAGCCGTCCTGCCAGGTCAGCTCCGTCCGGCCGCCGACCGGGTCGACGATGACCGACGGGTCGCGGTCGTCGCCCACGTACTCGTAGCTCACGACGGCACCGGCCTCGGTGACGACCGTCGTCACGCGGTCCTGGTCGTCGTACCCGTAGGTCAGGTCGCCGCCGGACGGCGTGACGGTCCGGGTCTTCCGGCCGCGGTCGTCGTACGCGTGGACGGTCACCGACCCGTCGCGCTCGGTCGCCGACACCAGGTTGCCGTGCCGGTCGTAGCTCATGGACTGGCGTCGGTCGTCGGAGTCGATGACCCCGACGAGACGCCCCTTGGCGTCGGCGATGTAGGAGTTCGACCGCGAGCCGTCGTGGTCGGACACCACCGTGACGCGGCCAGGCAGGTACGCGAAGCGCACGGAGCGGCCGTGCGGGCTGATCTGTTCGACCACGCGGCGCTGGTCGTCGTAGGTGTTGTCGACCTCGACGACACCGGCCGCACTCGTGACCGTCGTGATGAGGTCGTCGTCGTTCCAGCCGTAGGTCCGGGTGCCGAGGGCGTCGGTCACCGAGACGAGTCGGCCGCGCTCGTCGTACCCGTACTCGACCCGGCGACCGTCGGAGGCGCGGAGCACCGCCACTCGGCCGTCGATGTGGTCGATGTCGATCGAGCGCCCGCGCTCGTGCAGCAGGCGCACGACGACGTCGTCGGCGTCCCGCTCGACGCGGACCGTGGTGCCGGCCCCGCCGCGCTGTCCGAGCCACAACCCGGACGGCGAGAAGTCGATGCGCTCACCCTGGTTGTCGCGGACGACGAGCCGGTCGCCCTCGGCCGCGAGCCAGCGGTTCTCGCCGACGCCACGGGCCCACCCCTCGCCGTCACGTGGGAAGCGCACCTGACGACCGTCGGCGCCGACGAACGACGCGCCCTCGTCGTCGAGGAGCAGGCGGGTCTCGAGGATCGACGCCCACCCCGGACCGAAGAGGCCGACGTACTGGTCGAGGGAGTTGTACATGCGGGTCACCTGCAGCGCCGCAGATGCACCGGTGAACGCCAGGTCGAGCTCCGGCTCGAGGAAGTTGCCCGTCGTGGTGTTCACCGGGTCCATCGAGAAGCCGGTCGTCGGCTGGGCACCGTAGGCCGTCGGCGGATCGAACTGCAGATCGGTGCGGGTCTGCGAGACGCCGGCCGCGGCGAGCGCGGCTGCGAGCCCGGAGTCCGCGACGGTCGAGACCTCGCCCTCGCCGCCGGCGGCCGCGAAGGCGTCGGCGACGGTGTTGGCCCACGTGACGTCCTGGTCGTTCGCCGCGATCCACTGCTCGAACGCCGTCACGACGCTGCCGGCGTCGACGTGCGCCCACGAGCACTTCGCGGCGAAGCCGGCGAGCTTGCCGCGGAGCGCCCCGGGCTTGCCGTCGAGGGCACGGTTCAGCGCCGAGGAACCGGTCGCGAACGAGCGGAGGTCAGCGGGTCGGGCGGACGACGTGCCACCACCGCCCCCACCGCCGGCTCCGGGGTTCGGGGTGTCACGCGGCTTCGTCGTCACCGCCGGCGGGTCGAACTTCGGTGCCGGTTCGTTCTCGACGGTCGGCATCGGGTCGTAGTGGACCGTGTCGTTGAGGAAGTCCTGGAAGCCGTTGCGGCCGTCCTCGCGCTCCTGCCACTCGCGGGCGGTCTTGCGTCGCGCGCGCTCGTCCGCGGCGGCGGCCTTCATGGTGTCGATCCACCCGGCGACGGTCTCGAGGGCGTCGACGATGTTGGTGGCGTCGCTCGATGCCGTCCCCGCGTTCTGCGTGAAGAGCTGCGAGAAGTGCCCGCGGAACTCCTGCGAGGCGGTCGTCACGTACGACTGCCTCGATGCCTTCTGGCCACTGATCGCGTCAGCCGACGCGGTCAGCGAGCTCTTGAGCGCATCTGCGGTGGCGTCGTCGAACTCGATCGGATCCGTGTTGGCGTGGATCTTCGCCATGGTCGTCCCCCCAGGGTCGGTGATGGTCGTGCTGATCGTGCTGGTGAAGCGGCCCCACCGACCGCGAACGCCCGGACCGCCGCGAGTGCGACGGTCCGGGCGGGAACAGGCCGGTGCTTACGCGCCGCCACCTGCGGTGAAGATGTCCTGCGAGATCTTGTCGAGCTGCGTCCGGAGCTGCTCGAGCTCGGTCTTCGCCTTGTCGAGAGCAGCCTTGGTCTCCGGCCAGGTGGACCCGCGGAACGTCGCCGCGAGCGGGCCGTCCCAGACGTTCGAGTCGGACAGGATCCGGCCCTGGGCGTCGAGCTGCGAGATCTGGTCGGTGAAACCACCGTTGATGATCGACTGAACCTGACGGATGGCGGTCTTGGCCTGCTCGGTCGAAAGGACACGCGACATGATGAACCTCTTTCATTCGTAGCTGCACCCCCGCGCAGTGGAATCCCCCCGGAGGCTCTGACACGGCCCACCATACCCACAAACCCGGGCAGATGTCACCGTCGGTATATCGTGACCCTTCCTCCACATCCGAACGGTTCACCGCCGGTTTCCACAGCGTCCACCGAGGCCCCTCCGGCGGCAGGGGCCTGGTGGCAGGATGTGGGGATGGACACCGAACCGCAGCTCGACGGCGAATCCGTCGCACCCGACCTCGACGACTTCGACGAAGTCATCGAGATCGAGCACGAGTCACTGCCGACGGACCGCTACTTCGACCGCGAGCTCAGCTGGCTGCGGTTCAACCAGCGCGTGCTCGAGCTCGGTGAAGACCGCACGCAGCCCCTGCTCGAGCGGGCGAACTTCCTGGCGATCTTCGCGTCCAACCTCGACGAGTTCTTCATGGTCCGCGTCGCCGGCCTGAAGCGCCGCATCGACACCGGCATCGCCGTCCCGACCAACGTCGGCCGTGCCCCCAGCGACGTCCTGCGTGACATCGCGAAGAAGGCCCACGAGCTGCAGGACCGGCACGCCCAGGCCTTCATCGGGTCGCTCAAGCCCGACCTCGACGCCGCGGGCATCCACATCGAGCACTGGTCCGACCTCGACGAGGCCGACCGGCAGCGGATGCGGGAGTACTTCAACGAGCAGATCTTCCCGGTGCTCATGCCCCTGGCCGTCGACCCGGCGCACCCGTTCCCCTACATCTCCGGGCTCTCGCTCAACCTGGCGGTACGGGTCCGCAACCCGAAGTCGCAGCGCCAGGAGTTCGCGCGCCTCAAGGTGCCGCAGAACTTCTCCCGCTTCATCAAGCTCCCCGACGACAACTCCGGTCGGATGCGCTTCATCCCGCTCGAAGACCTCATCGCGAACCACCTCGACGACCTGTTCCCGGGGATGGAGGTCCTCGAGCACCACGTGTTCCGGGTCACCCGCAACGAGGACGTCGAGATCGAGGAGGACGAGGCCGAGAACCTCATCCAGGCCCTCGAGCGCGAGCTCCTGCGCCGCCGGTTCGGTCCGCCGATCCGCCTCGAGATCACCGAGGACATGGACCCGGTGACCCTCGACCTGCTCGTCCGTGAACTCGACATCACCGAGGAAGAGGTCTTCCGGCTGCCGTCGCCGCTCGACCTCGGCGGGCTGTTCGAGATCTCCAAGATCAACCGTCCGGACCTGCACTACCCCAAGCACGTGCCGACCACCCCGGTGCAGTTCCAGCCGGGTGAACCGAACACGAAGCCCGACCTGTTCCGCGCGATCAAGGCGAACGACGTCCTGGTCCACCACCCCTACGAGTCCTTCGCCACGAGCGTGCAGGCGTTCCTCGAGCAGGCCGCGGCCGACCCGAACGTCCTGGCGATCAAGCAGACCCTGTACCGCACCTCCGGCGACAGCCCCATCGTCGAAGCGCTCATCGACGCCGCGGCCGCGGGCAAGCAGGTCCTCGCCCTGGTCGAGATCAAGGCCCGCTTCGACGAGCAGAACAACATCACCTGGGCCCGGAAGCTCGAGAAGGCCGGCGTGCACGTCGTCTACGGCCTGGTCGGGCTGAAGACGCACTCCAAGCTGGTGCTCGTCATCCGGCAAGAGGGCGGGACGCTCAAGCACTACAGCCACATCGGCACGGGCAACTACAACCCGAAGACCTCGCGCATCTACGAGGACATGGGCCTGTTCACGTCGGACGACACCGTGGGCAAGGACCTCACGCGCCTGTTCAACGAGCTGTCCGGGTACGCCATCGAGAAGAAGTTCAAGCGGCTGCTCGTGGCACCGCTGCACCTGCGCAAGGGGCTGCTCAAGCGCATCCAGACCGAGGCCGCCAACGCCCGCGCCGGCAAGCCCTCGGGCATCCGGATCAAGGTCAACTCGATGGTCGACGAGCAGATCATCGACGCGCTGTACCTGGCGAGCCAGGCCGGGGTGCCGATCGACGTGTGGGTGCGTGGCATCTGCTCGCTCAAGCCCGGCATGGAAGGCGTCAGCGACACCATCCGCGTGCGCAGCATCGTCGGCCGCTACCTGGAGCACTCGCGGGCATTCGCGTTCCACAACGACGGCGACCCGGCGGTGTTCATCGGCAGTGCCGACATGATGCACCGGAACCTCGACCGTCGTGTCGAGGCACTGGTCCGGCTCACCGCCCCCGACCACATCGCCGAGGTGCAGGAGATGTTCGACCTCGCGATGGCGGACACCGCGAGTTCGTGGCACCTGGAGTCCGACGGCGAGTGGACGCGGCACTCCACCGACGATGCGGGCCGTCCGCTCGAGGACGTGCAGAATGTGACCATGCGGAAGATCTCGGCCCGGAAGCGCTCGACTCGGTGAGCGGCGGTCCCTCGGGCCCCGTCGTCGCTGCGGGTGCGGTCGTCTGGCGCGAACAGGACGGCACACCCCTCGTGCTGCTCATCCACCGTGACCACCACAAGGACGTCTCCCTGCCCAAGGGCAAGGTGGACCCGGGCGAGGCCGTCCCGACGACCGCCGTGCGCGAGATCGACGAGGAGACCGGGTACCGCGTCCACCTCGGCGCACCGCTCGGCACCGCCGAGTACGTGCTGCCGAACGGTCGCGACAAGGTCGTGCACTACTGGGCGGCCCGGGTCTCGGCCAAGGAGTACGCCCGCGCCGGCGCCTTCGTGCCGAACCACGAGGTCGCGGCGCTCGAGTGGGTCACCATCGACGACGCCCGCAAACGCTTGACGTACGAGCGGGACGTCGCGATCCTCGACCGGTTCGCCGAGCGTGCCGCCGCCGGACAGCACCGCACGTTCGCCCTGATCACCCTGCGCCATGCGAAGACGGTGCCCGGCTCGGACTGGGACGGCCCCGACGCCACCCGTCCGCTGCTGCCCGTCGGCCGCTCGCAGGCCAAGGCCGCCGCGGCGCCGGTCGCGGCGTTCGGCCCGAAGAAGATCGTGAGCAGCACGGCGGCGCGGTGCCTCGCGACCGTCGAACCGCTGTCCGCCACGACGAAGCTCGGCGTCTCGAGCACCCCTGACCTCAGCCAGGACGCCCACGACCGCGGAGCTGCCGACGTCAAGGGCGTCGTCCGGCGCCGGCTCGACAAGGGCAAGACCGCCGTGTTGTGCTCGCACGGCCCGGTGCTGCCCGACATCATCGCCCGGATCGCCACCGCGACCGCCGACGAGTCCGGCCGGTTCGACCTGCGCCGCGCCGCGATGCTGTCGGTCGGGGACTTCTCCGTCATGCACATCGCCGGAGACACGCTCGTCGCGGTCGAGACGCACCGCAACACGATCCCGGCGTAGCCCGCCACCGCCCGACCACAGTGCCGGCGGACCGCAGCGCCGCCGGGCCACAGTGCCGGCGGACCGCAGCGTCGCCGGGCCACAGCGCCGCCGGACCGCAGCCAACGCGCCCGGTACCCGGCCACACGCCGGGGCCGCGCCGCGCCCGGGAACGCGATCCGGGCCTCCCGACCGCTCGTCCGCGATCATGCGTGCGCATCTTCCGAACGAGCGCACAGTGCCCCCGATCCTGCTCCCTGCGCGGGTGCGGCGCACGCCGCCCCGACGTGGACAACCCCTCGTTCACCTCCCGTTCACCAACGGGGGTGATTGCGGTCACCTCGCGTCCCTACAGTCGCTCCCGGGTCGGCACCGGCCCAGGGACCGCAGTGGTCCCACTGCATTCCATTCCCGAAGGGACCCCTGTGAACATCAAGCGAATCGGTTCGATCGCAGCAATCGCGATCGCCGGCGCAGTCGTGCTCTCCTCGTGCGCGGCGAACGAGGACGCGGGCAGCACCGAGTCCTCGTCCACCAGCGGTAACGACTACTCGAGCCTCTCCGGCACCCTGACCGGCTCCGGCTCGTCGGCACAGCAGACCGCGCAGGCCACCTGGGCCGCCGGTTTCCAGAACGAGGCCTCGGGCGTCACGGTCAACTACACCCCGGACGGCTCGGGCGCCGGCCGCGAGAACTTCATGTCGGGTGCCGCGGACTTCGCCGGCTCCGACGCCGCGCTGAAGGACGAGGAGCTCTCGGGCACCTTCGAGTCCTGCAAGGCGGACACCAAGGGCATCGACATCCCCGTCTACATCTCCCCGATCGCGATCGCGTACAAGGTCGACGGCGTCAGTGACCTGACCCTCGACGCGAAGACCATCGCGGGGATCTTCTCGGGCAAGATCACCAAGTGGGACGACTCGCAGATCGCCGACCTGAACAAGGACGCGAAGCTGCCGGACGCGGACATCACGGTCGTGCACCGCTCGGACGACTCGGGCACCACGCAGAACTTCTCGGAGTACGTCTCCGCGAACGCCGCTGACGTCTGGACCGAAGAGCCCAGCCAGACCTTCCCGTACTCGGTCGGTGACAGCGCGAAGGGCACCTCCGGTGTCGCCTCCGCGATGGGCAGCGCCACCAACGCCATCACCTACATCGACGACTCCGGTGCGGGCGACCTCGACCGCGCGAAGCTGATGGTCGGCGACAAGGCGACCGAGCTCTCGGCCGAGGGTGCCGCGCAGGTCGTCGCCGACTCCGAGATCGCGACCGGCCGCGAGGACAACGACCTCGCGATCGACATCGACCGCAAGGACACCGCTGACGGCGCCTGGCCGCTGGTCCTCGTCTCCTACGCCATCGCGTGCCAGGAGTACAAGGAGGCCGACAAGGCCGAGCTCGTGAAGGGCTACCTCGACTACGTCGTCTCGAGCGCCGCTCAGGACGCCGCTGCGAAGGAGGCCAAGTCGGCCGCCCTCTCCTCCGACCTCGCGTCGAAGGCCAAGGACGCGGTCGCGTCCATCAAGTAAGGCCCCCTGAGCGCCCGGACGCCGGTCCCACCCACCTGACCGGCGTCCGGGCACTCAGTCGTCCAGGACCCACACGGACGGCCCCCGTCCAGGAACCCACCCGGACGCGCCCCCGTCCAGGACCCCACACGGACGGGCCCCCGTCCAGGCCCACGGCCCGGACACCGCACCACCACCCCCAGAACCCGTCGCCTCCCCCGGCGTTCCTCCGACAGGAGTACCCCATGACGACCGCACCGGCCCAGCCAGGGGCCACCGTCACCCCGATCAAGCCGAAGGCCGTCGTCCGTGTCGGCGACCGCGTCTTCTCCGCCGCCTCGGTCATCGCCGGCGGCCTCATCCTCTTCGTGCTCGTGCTCGTCGCCGCGTTCCTCGTCTGGCAGAGCATCCCGGCCTTCTCCGCCAAGGTCGGAGAGCTGCCGGGCAAGGCCACGAACTTCTGGGACTTCGTCGGCCCCCTGGTCTTCGGCACCGTCTGGTCCGCGCTCATCGCGCTCGTGATCGCCGTGCCGCTGTCCCTCGGGATCGCCCTCTTCATCTCGCACTTCGCGCCGCGTCGACTCGCGCCGGTCCTCGGCTACGTGATCGACCTGCTGGCCGCGGTGCCGTCGGTCGTCTACGGCCTCTGGGGCATCGCCGTGCTGGCGCCCCTGGTGAAGCCGTTCTACGTGTTCCTCAACGAGTACCTCGGCTGGTTCCCGCTGTTCTCCGGCCAGGTGTCCGGCACCGGCCGCACGATCCTGACGGCGTCGATCGTCCTCGCCGTCATGGCTATCCCGATCATGACCGCGGTCATGCGTGAGATCTTCCTGCAGGCCCCGACCCTCAACGAGGAAGCGGCCCTGGCCCTCGGCGCGACCCGCTGGGAGATGATCCGCCTGTCGGTCCTGCCGTTCGCGAAGTCCGGCATCGTCTCCGCGATCATGCTCGGCCTCGGTCGCGCACTCGGCGAGACGATGGCGATCGCGCTGGTGCTGTCGGTCTCGACGAACGTCACGTTCCAGATGCTGACGTCGCAGAACCCCTCGACGATCGCCGCGAACATCGCCCTGCAGTTCGCCGAGGCCTCGGGCACGGCACTCAACGCGCTCATCGCGTCGGGTCTGATCCTCTTCGTCATCACCCTGGTCATCAACATGCTCGCGCGGTACATCGTCCGCAGCCGAGTCAGCTGAGAGGTCGCACCCGATGTCCCTCGCGCTCCGTCAGACCGGCACCGCCGGCAACGTCTACGCCAACGGCAAGCTGCACGCCTCCGTCCCGTGGCTGCTGCTGGTCGGCAGCTGGGTCGCCCTCGTCCTGGTCTTCGCCCTGCTCAACGCGGGTGGCGCCGTCGAGGACTTCAACGTCGTCGCCGCGATCTTCCTCGGCACGGTCCTGTTCGACGTCCTCATCGTCGTCATCTCGCGCATCGTCGAGGGCGGCCGCAAGGCGGTCGACCGCCTGGTCACCTCGCTCGTCATCACGGCGTTCGTCATCGCGGTCCTGCCGCTGGTGTCGTTGCTCTGGACGGTCATCGCCAAGGGCATCGCCCGCTTCGACGCGAACTTCTTCTCGTACTCGATGCGCGGGGTCATCTCCGAGGGCGGCGGCGCGGTCCACGCCCTCATCGGCACGCTCGAGATCACGCTGTTCGCGGCGCTCATCTCGGTGCCGATCGGCCTGCTCACCTCGATCTACCTGGTCGAGTACGGTCGCGGCGCCCTGGCGAAGGGCATCACGTTCTTCGTCGACGTCATGACGGGCATCCCGTCGATCGTCGCGGGCCTGTTCGCCTACGCGCTCTTCGCGCTGTTCCTCGGCCCGGGTGCCCGCTTCGGCCTGGTCGGCTCCGTCGCCCTGTCGGTGCTGATGATCCCGATCGTCGTGCGCTCCACCGAAGAGGTGCTGAAGATCGTCCCGATGGAACTCCGCGAGGCCTCGTACGCCCTCGGTGTGCCGAAGTACCTCACGATCCTCAAGGTGGTGCTCCCCACCAGCCTCGCCGGCATCACCACCGGCGTCATGCTCTCGATCGCCCGCGTCATCGGTGAGACCGCCCCGCTGCTCGTCACGGCCGGCTTCACCGCGAGCATGAACTACAACCTGTTCCGTGACCCGATGATGACCCTGCCGGTGTACGCGTACACGCAGTACTCGCAGCAGGGCGCCAACCCGGTGCCGTTCGTCGACCGGGCCTGGACCGCGGCCCTCGTGCTCATCCTGATCGTGATGCTGCTCAACCTGCTCGCCCGGTTCATCACCCGCCTCTTCGCCCCCAAGCTCAGCCGCTGACCCTCCGCCCCCGCGGAACCAGCGACACCACCCACCCAGAAGGATCAACGTGTCCAAGCGCATCGAGGTCGACGGCCTCAACGTCTACTACTCGAAGTTCAAGGCGGTCGAGGGCGTCGACATCACCATCGAGCCCCGCACCGTCACGGCCTTCATCGGCCCGTCGGGCTGCGGCAAGTCCACCTTCCTCCGCACCCTGAACCGCATGCACGAGGTCATCCCCGGCGCATGGGTCGAGGGCTCGGTCAAGATCGACGGCGACGACCTGTACGGCGCCGGCGTCGACCCCGTGCTCGTCCGTCGTCAGGTCGGCATGGTCTTCCAGCGTCCGAACCCGTTCCCCACGATGTCGATCCGCGACAACGTGCTGGCGGGCGTGAAGCTCAACAACAAGCGCGTCTCCCGCTCCGAGGCCGACGACATCGTCGAGCGCTCGCTGCAGGGCGCGAACCTGTGGAACGAGGTCAAGGACCGCCTCGACAAGCCCGGCATGGGCCTGTCCGGTGGGCAGCAGCAGCGTCTCTGCATCGCCCGCGCGATCGCGGTGGAGCCGGACGTGCTCCTGATGGACGAGCCCTGCTCGGCCCTCGACCCGATCTCGACCCTCGCCATCGAGGACCTGATCGAGGAGCTCAAGAAGGAGTTCACGATCGTGATCGTGACCCACAACATGCAGCAGGCGTCGCGTGTCAGCGACAAGACGGCGTTCTTCAACATCGCCGGTACCGGCGCTCCCGGCAAGCTCATCGAGTTCGACGACACCGCGACGATGTTCTCGAACCCGTCCGTGCAGGCCACCGAGGACTACGTCTCGGGCCGCTTCGGTTGATCGGCATCCGTCCGTCGCGCTGACGGACTGCCTGGAGGCCCGGTGCACGTCCGCCACGGACGCGCACCGGGCCTTCGTGGTTGCGCCCGGCCCCGTGCACGCGTGTCGCGACCGGACACCCGTCGATCGACTCGTGGAACGACGAAAGGTGCCTGCGCATCGACTGCACAGGCACCTTCCGGAAGTGGGTCAGGCGGTGGTGGTGGGCACCGCCATGATCGGCGGGGTGGTCGGCTGCTCGGAACCGCCCTCGGGCTCGACCGTCATGCCGATCGTCGCGCCCTCGGACATCGAGCCCTGCAGCACGGCGGAGTGCACACCGTCGGCCACACCGTCGACCAGGCCGGCCGACTTGATGGTGCCGCCCTGCTCCTCGGAGCCGATGTACCAGAGCTCGTACGTCTTGCCCTTCGGCGCCTGCTCGACGCCGTCGAGGATCACCGCGGACTTGCCGAGGTCGTTCGACCACACCACCGTCGCCGAACCCCCGCCCGCGACCTTGGTCGTGGTGCGCTGGAAGTCCGAGGCGGCGTAGATGCGGTCGAGGCCGCTCGAGGCCTGCGTGGTGCCGGTGCCGGAGCCGTTCGGGTCGAAGATCGATCCGACGCCGAGTCCGCCGAAGAAGACCGCGGCGACAGCAGCGGCGGCCGTCAACATGACCGCCGGACGCTGGAACCAGCGGCGGCGAGCCTCGGACGACGCCCGGCCACCGGCGGTGGGGCCGTCGGCGATCGAGGCGACGTGCCTGGCGGGCTCGGGACGGGCCTCCTGGACGGAGGTGGTCTCGGCGACCGGGGTCTGGTCGACCGTCGTGTCGGCGAGGGGTGCGGCCTGGGGGGTCGTGGCGATCTGGGCCAGCAGCGACGCCTTGAGCGACGCGGGGGGCTCGATCGGTGCGACGGCGTAGGCGAGCTGCAGCGCGGTCTCGCGCAGCGAGTCGTTCTCGGCCTGCAGCTCGGGAGACGTCCGGAGGGCGTCCTCGAGGAGCGCGCGCTCGTCGTCGGACAGCGCGTCGAGGGCATGGGAACCCGTCATCAGTGCGGGGTCGTCGTGGCGTTCGGTCATGAGGTCACCCCCATCTCGTCTCGGAGTCGGATCATCCCGTCACGGAGACGGGTCTTGACGGTGCCGATGGGGACACCGAGGTGTTCGGCCATCTCGCTGTGCGAGTAGCCGCCGTAGTACGCGAGTTGCACGGCCTGCCGCTGGAACTCGGTGAGCTTCGCCAGCGCTCGGCCGACGCGCTCGTGCTCGATGCGGATCTCGACGGACTCGGAGACCTGGTCGAAACCGGCCTCGAGGTCGCGGATGCCGATCTTGGTGTCGCGGTCGTGCGACGACTGCGAGGCACGGACCCGGTCGACCGCCCGGCGATGAGCCATGGTGAGGACCCAGCTGGCGGCGGTGCCGCGCTTCCGGTCGAAGCGGGTGGCCTGCTGCCAGACCTCCAGGAAGACCTCCTGCGTGACCTCTTCCGACTGCGCGCGGTCCCGGAGGAGGCGCGTGATCAGACCGAGGACCCGACCGGAGAGTGCGTCGTAGAGGTCCGCGAAGGCGGCTTGGTCACCGGCGGCGACCCGGGCGAGGAGGTCGTCCGGCGATGCCTGAGCTGGCTCTGACGAGCTCCAGCGTTCGGTGTCGCTATCCACGAGGGCAAGCATTGCAGGTTTCCCTCCTCTCGGTTGCTTTCGTTGACCAGGCGGGTAGCGCGAAGCCTCCGCATGGGCGGTCGAGACGAGGGGCCGGCGTGACCCACAGGGAATTGACCGGCGGTGCCGGTCCGGGTCACACCGGGCCTCTCGCTTCGTGACGGGCATTCCGTCCGTCACGCAGATGATTCGGCGCGGTCCCCGCTGTGGATTGGATGAGGGTCGGGATTTCTCGGCGGGGTGGGCGCGGCCTGCCTTCGCAGGGGTGCGCGCTGGCACGCCCGGGGCCGGTTCTGTCCACCATGAGTGAACAGGGTCGAGTGATCAGCCAGCGTCTCGTAGACTTGATCTCGCCGGGCCGCAGCAAGCCCCGGGCTCCAAAATTCGCCGCTTCGAGCGGCCTCGCGCCGAGAGGCGCTTCTGCGGCCCGGTCTTTCCATGCCCGGGTGCGTTCCGGTCTTCTGCTGCGCGGCCCTGGCCTGGCGCGTCATCGCGCTGCTGCGCGGCCCTGGCCCGGAGCGTCATCGCGCTGGTGCGCGGCCCTGGCCTGGAGGCCCGGTGCGGGTCCGTCCCGCAGCGCGCTCAGTCCAGGCTGTCGCGGCGCCAGAGCGCCGCCGCCTCGGTCAGATCGGCCGCCAGCTCCGTCAGGCGGAGCGCCCGCGTCGTGAGTTCGCTCGCGCGCTCGGACGCGACCAGGTCCGACTCGTCCGCCACGGCGGTCGCGCCGGCAGCGGTCAGACGGCAGAACGACGCCCCGCGGTCGAGTGCCACCGCGAGGTCGCCCGTGTACAGGCCGTGCAGGATGCGGTCGGCGAGCGTCAGGATCTCGGCCGGGCCCGTCGGTTCCTCGGCGCCCGCGACCGCCTGGTCGATCGTGCCGATCTGCGCGGTGCCCCGCTCGAACAGGTACGCGATCTCCTCCGGGTTCTGCCGGATGACGATGCGCACCAGGTACACCCGCCAGAGCGCCCCCGGCAGGGTGTGCGCGCCGACCCGTGCCCACAGCTCCGCGATGGCGTCGATGCCGTGCACGTCGGTGTAGGTGACGAGCCGCTCGACCACGGCGGGGTCCGGGTCCTCGCGCACCCGGTGCAGCAGTGCGTTCGCGGTCTCGTGCGCGACACGGTTCACCAGCGCCGGGTCCTCACCGCCCTGGATGGCGGCGAACTCGGCGTCGGTGAAGTGGACGGGACGGTGGTGATCGCGAGGCACCGCAGCAGTGTAGGCGCGGCCGGTGACACGCCCGCGTCCCGTTCGCCCAGAACGCAACGGCTGCGCCACGCGTACCGTGTTGCGGCAGGGAGGCGCTCCTCCCTGCACGTGAAGGAGAGGATCATCCATGAACGCCCTGCTCATCATCCTGGCTGTGATCGCAGTCATCCTGCTGTTCGTCGGCGGGTTCGCCGCGAGCCTGAAGTTCCTGCTCTGGGTGGGCATCGTGCTGCTGGTCATCGCGGTCATCGCGTGGCTGCTGCGCTCGCTCACCGGACGTCGGGGCTGACCCGGACCGACGGTTCCGCTCCTTCAGGCCCTCACCCGCTAGCCTTGCGGGTGAGGGCCTCTAGCTCAGTTGGTAGAGCACCGGACTTTTAATCCGAGGGTCGTGGGTTCGAGCCCCACGGGGCCCACACCCTCCTGAACCCCGGCGTGTCAGGCAGACGCCCCACCGGCGGCGATGCGGATGGCGGTGGACAGGATGGCCCCGGCGGTGGTGCCGGTCGCGACCGTCGGGTGGACGCCGTCGGCGTCAGCCGCACCGGACGCGTAGGTGCCGTCGAGGCGCCGGACCGGGAACCAGGGGTCGACGAGCAGCCACCCACGATCGGCGGTGAACCGGGCGAGGTCGCGGTTGTGGGCGAACCCGCCGGCGGCACGGTCGATGTGGTCGGCGCCGTAGTCGGTGAGGTTGGACGGTGCGACCTGCCCGATGACGACGTGGTCGGCGCCGACGACCTCGACGATCGCGGCGATGTTGTCGCGGATGGTCGACCGACCCACGCCGAGGCGGATGTCGTTGGTCCCCACCATGACGACGAGGACGTCAGCGTCGACGGGGGCCACGGCGTTCCGCACCGCCGCCGACGTCGCGCCGCTGATGCCGACACCGCTGACGAGCCGCAGATCGGTCCCGGTCAGGAACCTGGTCCAGGAGAACGAGTTCTCGGGGTTCGTGATGCTGTCGCCGGCATAGGTGACGGTCGTCACGGGAGCTCCCAGGGTCGGTTTCGGTCGCGGGTGTCCAGCCAACCACGCCCAGTCCAGCGCTCCGCGTGCCGCCAGCGGTGTTCGCGGACACTCCTCACCGGTCAGCCGCGGTGCGGATCGGGCCGCGTAGAATCCCGGCCGTGGCCCGACGAACCGACGGCGGATGGCCGGACGGTCCCCGTTCGCTGCTGCTCAGACGACGACGCCGGAGGCGACGCCTGTTACCGGCTGTCGCCCTCGGCGCGATGAGCCTCGGCGTCGCCGGGTTCCTCGTCATGCTCCCGGCGGTGTCCGACGCGTGCCAGCCGGAGCCGGGAGCACCGACCGTGTCGGCGAGCGAGGCGGCGTCGGCGATCGCCACCGGCTCGGACGTGCTCATCGTCGGCGACTCGTACACGGCCGGGCGTGGCTCGTACGACGGCATGCACGGTTGGGCGCAGGACCTCGTCGCGGAACGCGGCTGGGACGCCACCATCGACGGCGTGCCCGGGAGCGGCTACGTGAACACCGGGAGGTCGCACTCCTCCGCACGGACCTACATCGCGCGGATCGAGCGGCATGCGTCCCTCGACCCCGAGCTGGTCATCGTGCAGGGCAGCCAGAACGACTGGCTCGTCGATGCCACGACCCTCGAGACCCGCGTCGAGCAGACCCTGCGGACCGCGGAGCGACAGTGGCCGGACGCGGTCGTGGTCGCGATCGGCCCCTCGGCACCGCAGCCCCGCGCGAAGACCACCGTCGCCATCTCGGCGGCGGTCGCCGCCGGCGCACGAGACGCCCGGGTGCCGTTCATCGACGCGATCGACCGGCAGTGGTTCACGTCGAGCAACAGTGCGAGCTACGCGGCGGGCGACGGGCAGCACCTCAACGACGACGGGTACCGCTACCTGGCCGACAGGATCGACGGGGCGCTCGAAGAACTCACCAGGGCCGCGCCGAGCGAACGCTGCTCCTGACGACGTGACCGGGCACCGTGGGCGGCGGCACCGGGGTACAAGTCGTCCCCAGCCGGCTCATGGCGGATCCCCTGCACAGCCCAGCCCGCCCTCAGCGGATTGTTGGCATACCGCCGATAGTGTCGTTCCCGGATCCGATCGACGGATCCTGCAACACCGCACCACCACGAACGAACGGGGTACACCGTGATCGAGCCCATCGACGCCACGCAGACCAGCACCACCGGTGACGCGCGCCGCATCGTCGAGCTCGCAGCAGCGACCAACACGACGATGAGCAACGAGCTCCTGCTCGACACGCTCCGCCGCAACGCCCAGGTCACTACTCGCCACATCCGCAAGGACTTCATCGAGGTCGCGACGGCCACCGCTGTGCTCGGCTACGTCTGCCGGCAGCGCAAGGACTTCATCGCGCTCCGTGGCGACGACCCGGCGTGGGCGCACGAGGTCGGCCGGTACGCGACCGAGTCCCTCGCGGTCGAGGCGCTCCGGATGCGCCGCGGCTGACGCCCGGCTTCCGACACACACAACGAAGGCCCCGCCGGACACCCGGCGGGGCCTTCGTCGTGTCAGCGGTGCGAGCCGACCGGAGTCCTCAGGACCAGACGCGGCGGATCCCCCACGAACCGGTCCAGGTCTCGTCCGGCTCGAGCCAGCGCAGACCCTCGCCCGAGTTCAGGGCGTTCGCGGGCGCCGTCATCGGTTCGACCGCGACGGCCAGGCCCTTCCCGTCGCCCCGCGGGTACTCGCGCGACGTGAAGACCTGCACGTAGGGGAACGAGGCGTCCTGCCAGAGCTCGACCCCGTCACCCTCGGGCCCGTGCATCGTCGTGCGGCGGATCCCCTCGGCGTCTGGGGTGACGTCCTTGTACGCGGTGTCGAGGTCCGAGTCCCCGGCACGCCGCCCCTGGCGCAGGTCGTACGGCGTGCCCTCGACCGGCACCGAACCGTTCGGCACCTTCTGCTCGTCGACC
This sequence comes from Curtobacterium sp. MCPF17_051, assembly GCF_003234595.1. Classification (NCBI taxonomy): domain Bacteria; kingdom Bacillati; phylum Actinomycetota; class Actinomycetes; order Micrococcales; family Microbacteriaceae; genus Curtobacterium; species Curtobacterium sp. MCPF17_051. Next base: position 151,830 of record NZ_QKSE01000006.1, read on the forward strand.
GTGAACGCGGTCGCGGCGTCGAGCGTGACGACCAGGTCGTCGGCGGGGGTGTCACCGGCACGCAGGTAGGGGTGCGCGCCGACCGCGAAGGGTGCGCGGACACCCGAACGGTTCGTGACCTCGTGCGTGACGCGGATGCCGTCGTCGACGAGTTCGTGCAGCACGCGCGTCTCGAGGGTGAAGGGCCACCCGTGCTGCGGGTGGATCGTCGCCGCTTGCTGGATCGACGTCTCGGTCTGCGAGACCACCCGGTACGGAGCGAACCGGAGCAGTCCGTGCGACGCGTTGCCGTACTTCGGCTCCGAGACGTCGAGCTGCTGCCGCTTGCCGTCGAGCTCCCACGCAGCGCCGGCGACGCGGTTCGGCCAGGGTGCGAGGACGATACCGTTCGCGCCCGGCGGCTGCTCGGTCACGGGGAACGGCTCGGTGATGTCGAAGCCGGCGACGCGGAGTTCGCGGATGCCCGCGGCGACCTCGGTGACCACGGCTTCGACGACCCCGTCGGGTCCGGCGTGGTGGAGGCGGTACTGGCCACCCGTGGGTGCTGCGGTCATGGGGCGTTCTTCCTTCCGGCTGGTTCGGTGCGACGCTCGCCGTCGGCGACGATCACCTGGGCCCCGGCCGCCCGGATCGCGGCGACCGCGGCGGCATCGGCCTCGGCGGTGACGACGACGTCGATGTCCTCGAGCGCGCGGACGACCCCGATGTGGGCCCGGCCGAACTTCGACCCGTCCGCGACCACGACCGTACGCCGGGCCGTCGCCGCGAGCATCCGCTTTGCTTCGGTCTCGGGCAGGTTTACGTTCGTCAGCCCGTGGTCGACGTCGAGTCCGGTGCCGCCGAGGAAGACGAGGTCGGCGGCGATCATCGGCAGGACCGCGCCGTTGAAGGGGGCGACGAGTGAGTGCTGCAGGGGCCGGAGGGTGCCGCCGGTGACGATCACGGTGAAGCGCGGGACAGCTCGCTCGAGCGCGAGCGCCGTGGTGAGGGAGTTCGTGACGACGGTGACGCCGGTGAGTTCGGTGCGCGCCACGAGGGCCTCGGCGACGGCGGCCGGCGTGGTGCCGACGTCGAGGACGACGCACTCCCCCGGGCGCACCAGCGCGGCGGCCGCACGGCCGATGGCCGCCTTGGCCACCTGGTGCTCGACGGCGGTCTCCTCGAAGGGGCGCTCGGTGGACCCGGCCCCGAGGCGGACGGCGCCCCCGTGCACCCGGCGGATCCGGGCCTCCTGGTCGAGGACGGCGAGGTCTTGGCGGACGGTCACCTCGCTGGTGCCGAGGGACGCGGCCAACGCGGCCGTCCGGACCATGCCCGGGGCGCCGTCGACGATCGCGACGATGCGGTCCTGCCGCAGGGGCGCGGGCAGCGCGCCGGCGAGGAACGAGAGGTCGGCGTCCGTCATGGGGACAGTTTCGCCTGCTTCCGATGTCTTTCGCAACGCTTCAGTCGAGCGCTAGGCTGTCCCGGTGATCACCAAGCGCGTGACGAAGCTCGCGGACGGCCGCGACCTCTTCTACTTCGACGACGCCGACTCGACGCTGCCAGCAGAACGCAGCATCGACGGGCGCGTGCTCGACCCGCGGCCCGAGACGGCGCGGATGCGGCAGGACGTCCTGACGGGCGAATGGGTGTCGATCGCGGCGTCCCGGCAGAACCGGGTGTTCCTGCCGCCGGCCGACCAGGACCCGCTCGCACCCCAGAGCCCGGCCAACCCGTCCGAGATCCCGAGCCGCTACGACGTCGCGGTGTTCGAGAACCGCTCGCCGTCGTTCGGCCCGCTGCTCGAAGCCGACGACGCCCCCGAGTCACTCGAGTCCCTGAGCGAGGTCGGCCTGAACCGCCAGCTCCGCTCGGTCGGCCGGTGCGAGGTCGTGTGCTTCTCGCCCGAGACCTCAGGGTCCTTCGCCTCCATCTCGGAGTCGCGCGCCCGCACCGTCGTCGAAGCCTGGGCCGACCGCACCGCCGCGCTCTCCGCGATGCCGGGCATCCAGCAGGTGTTCCCCTTCGAGAACCGGGGCGAGGCGATCGGCGTCACGCTGCACCACCCGCACGGGCAGATCTACTCGTACCCGTACATCACCCCGCGCACGCAGCGACTGCTCGCGAGCATCGAACGGTTCGGCCCGGACCTGTTCGAGCAGCACCTCGCGAACGAGCGGGGTTCCGAGCGGGTCGTCCTCGCTGGCGAGCACTTCACCGCCTTCGTCCCGTTCGCCGCGCGCTGGCCGATCGAGATCCACATGCTGCCGCACCGCCACGTCCCCGACTTCGCCGGCCTGACCGACGCCGAGAAGGACGAGCTCGCGCACATGCACCTCCGGCTCACCCGCGGGCTCGACGCGCTCTACGGCGACCCGACGCCGTACATCGCCGCGTGGCACCAGGCACCGGTGCACACCGCCCGCGACACCGTGCGGCTGATGCTGCAGATCACCTCGCCGCGACGTGCGGCGGACAAGTTGAAGTTCCTGGCCGGCAGCGAAGCCGCCATGGGCGCCTGGATCGGGGACCTCGTGCCCGAGAAGGCGGCCGAGTTCATCCGACAGGGAGTCGAGCGCGCATGACGTTCCAGCAGGTCTACGGGTACGAGCCGACGGTGCGGTACTCCGCCCCGGGTCGCGTCAACCTGATCGGTGAGCACACCGACTACAACGACGGCTACGTGCTGCCCTTCGCGATCGACCGTCGCACCACCGCCTCCATCGCGCAGCGCGACGACCGGACGATCCGCGTCGCCTCCGCCTTCGACGCCACGAGCGAGCCGGTGGCGCTGTCCCTCGATGACCTGTCGCCCGAGGCCATGGACGGCTGGTCGGCGTACGTGTTCGGCATCGCCTGGGCCCTGCGTGAGCAGGCCGGTGCCGATCTGAGCGACAAGACCGGGTTCGACGTCTTCATCGAGTCAGACGTACCGGTCGGTGCGGGCCTGTCGTCGAGTGCCGCGATCGAGTGCGGTGTCGCGCTGGCGTTCAACGACCTGTGGGAACTCGGCCTCGACCGGAAGACCCTGGCGCGCGTCGGGCAGTACTCCGAGAACCACGCCGTCGGTGCCCCCACCGGGATCATGGACCAGTCCGCCTCGCTGCTCGGCGAGCAGGACGCCGTCGTGTTCCTCGACTGCCGCACGCTCGACACCGCCGTCGTCGACCTGGCGCTCGAGGCGAACGGGCTCGAGGTCCTGGTGATCGACACCCGTGTCGAGCACGCCCACGCGACCGGTGGCTACGCGGCTCGTCGGGCCTCGTGCGAGAAGGGTGCGCAGGTGCTCGGTGTCGAGGCCCTGCGTGACGTCAGCGTCGACGACCTACCCCGCGCGCAGGAGCTCCTGGACGACGAGACCTTCCGCCGCGTTCGGCACATCGTGACCGAGGACCAGCGTGTTCTCGACACCGTCCGCACCTTGCGCGAACAGGGCCCACGGGCGATCGGTTCGCTGCTCGTCGCGTCGCACGAGTCGATGCGCGACGACTTCGAGATCTCCGTGCCGGAGCTCGACCTGGCCGTCGCGACGGCGGTCGGGCACGGTGCCGTCGGTGCCCGCATGACCGGGGGCGGATTCGGCGGTGCGGCGATCGCGCTCGTCGACCAGGAGTCCCGCGGTGCGATCACCGCGGCCGTCATCGAGGCCTTCGCCGAGGCCGGGTACCGCGAGCCGAACGTGTTCACGGTGCACGCCGCGCAGGGCGCCCGGCGCGACTGACGGCCCTCGGCCGCTCGACGTTTCGCGCTCAGCGACAGTTCACGCGGCGATCAGCCCGTGGACTGTCGCTCGGCGCGAAAGAACGGCAGCGCCCGCCGCGCGCCCGCCTACTCAGCCGGAGTAGTCCGCGTACCCGACGCGCTCGACGACGTTTCCGAGCACGAACGGGTGCGTCCGACCGTGTTCCACGGCCCACTCCACCCACGCGGTCTGTGCCGGCATGAGCAGCCACACCAGGGCGGTGGTCCCGAGCACGGCGGCCAGGGTCAGGCCCATCACGGTGTGCTCGTCGAACCGGGCTGCACCTCGCCGGGCGATCGCGACGACGAACCCGACGACCGCGAACCCCACTGTCGCGAGCGCCCATCCGAACCAGGGGCCCGACGTGAACGTGTACTCCTGGCCGGCGTGCACGAAGGTCGTCGCCCAGCTCGAACCCGGTGCCTGGAACAGCACGCAGATCGCCACGATGACGATCAGCCACCGGGCGTCCTTGGTCAGTTGCGACGGCTCGGACCGGGCTCGCATCACCGGCGTTGTCTGCAGTCGTTCATCCCCCATGCCGCGACCGTAGCACCGGCGGAGTGCGCTTCGTGTGCAGCAATGGTCGGGTGCGACGACGGCACCCGACCATCGCTGCACACCATCAGCACGCGACCAGCACGCGAGCGCAGGCAGCGCGCGACCCCGCGCGCTACGACAGCTGGCGCTCGGCGGCCTCGACGACGTTCTTCATGAGCATCGCGCGGGTCATCGGCCCGACACCACCGGGAGTCGGCGACAGGAAGCCCGCGACCGATGCGACCGCGGGGTCGACGTCGCCGTGCAGCTTCGCCTTGCCGGTCTCCTCGTTGACGACGCGGGTGATCCCCACGTCGATGACGGCGGCACCGGGCTGCACCCAGTCGGGCTTGACGAGCCCGGCGACCCCGGCCGCGGCGACGATGATGTCGGCACGACGGCACTCCGCGGCGACGTCGGCGGTCAGCGAGTGCGTCAGGGTCGCGGTCGCCTCGAGCCGCGTGAGCAGCAGACCGAGCGGCCGCCCGACGGTCAGCCCCTGGCCGATGATCGTGACGTGCGCACCACGGATCGGGATCTCGTACGCGTCGAGCATCGCGACGATGCCCCGGGGGGTGCACGGCAGCGGTGCGTCGATCGTGCCGGCACCACCGGGCACGGCGAGCACCAGCTCGCCGAGGTTCGTCGGGTGCAGGCCGTCGGCGTCCTTCGCCGGGTCCATCAGCTCGAGCATCGGCGTCGGGTCGATGCCCTGCGGCAGCGGGAGCTGCACGATGAACGCGGTGACCCGGGGGTCGTCGTTCATCTGCAGGATCGCGGCCCGGATGTCGGCAGCGGACGCCGTCTCGGGCAGGTCGATGCGGTGCGAGTCGAGCCCGATCGACGCCGAGTCGCGGTGCTTGCCCGCGACGTAGGACATCGAGCCGGGGTTCGAACCGACCATGATCGTGCCGAGGCCCGGACGGATGCCGTGCTCGTGCAGGCGGTCGATCCGGCCCCGGAGTTCGTCGAGCGTCCGGGCGGCGAGGGCCGTGCCGTCGATGCGGACGGCACTCCCTTCACCGGCCCAGAGCTCGCGCGGGAGCGCCGCGCTGACCGAACCGCTCACGCGTAGAGCGGGAACGCGTCGGTCAGGACCTTCACGCGGGCCGAGAGCGCTGCGACGTCCGGGTTCGGCATGAGGGTCAGCGCGATGATGTCGGCCACCTCGGTGAACTCGGCGTCGCCGAAGCCGCGGGTCGCCAGCGCCGAGGTGCCGATGCGGACACCCGAGGTGACCATCGGCGGGCGCGGGTCGAACGGCACGGAGTTGCGGTTCACGGTGATGCCGACCTCGTGCAGCAGGTCTTCGGCCTGCTTGCCGTCGACCTCGGACGCGCGCAGGTCGACGAGCACCAGGTGCACGTCGGTGCCGCCGGTGAGCACGTCGATTCCCGCGGCCTTGGCGTCGTCGGCGGTCAGGCGGGCGGCGAGGGCCTGGGCGCCACGGATCGTGCGCTCCTGACGGTCCTTGAACTCCGGGGTGCCGGCGAGCAGGAACGCGGTGGCCTTCGCGGCGATCACGTGCATGAGCGGGCCGCCCTGCTGGCCCGGGAAGACCGCGGAGTTCAGCTTCTTGAACAGGGTCTCGTCGTTCGACAGGATGATGCCCGAGCGGGGGCCACCCAGGGTCTTGTGGACCGTCGACGAGACGACGTGGGCGTGCGGGACCGGCGACGGGTGCAGACCGGCGGCGACGAGGCCGGCGAAGTGCGCCATGTCGACCCAGAGCTTCGCGCCGACCTCGTCCGCGATCTCGCGGAACTTCGCGAAGTCGAGCTGGCGGGGGTACGCGGACCAACCGGCGATCAGGACCTTCGGCTGGTGCTCGATGGCCTTGGCGCGGATGTCGTCGTAGTCGACCTCGAACGTCTCGGGGTCGACGCCGTACGCCACGGCGTTGTAGATGCGGCCGGAGAAGTTGAGCTTCATGCCGTGGGTCAGGTGACCGCCGTGGGCGAGCTCGAGGCCGAGGATGGTGTCGCCGGCCGAGGCGATGGCGTGCAGGACAGCAGCGTTGGCCGTGGCACCGGAGTGCGGCTGCACGTTCGCGTACTCGGCACCGAAGAGCGCCTTGGCACGGTCGATGGCGAGCTGCTCGGCGACGTCGACGTACTCGCAGCCGCCGTAGTAGCGCTTGCCCGGGTAGCCCTCGGCGTACTTGTTGGTGAGCACGGAGCCCTGCGACTCGAGCACGGCGCGCGGCACGAAGTTCTCGGACGCGATCATCTCGAGGGTGTCGCGCTGGCGGCCGAGCTCCTGCTGCAGGACGGCGGCGATCTCGGGGTCGACCTCGGTGAGCGGGGCGTTGAACGCGGCGCGGGCGGCGGCCTGCTCGGCCACCTCGGCCGAGTCGGAGACGAACGGGGGCAGATCGGCAATGGACACGGGACTCCTACGGTGTGCGGACGACCAGCTGGTCGCACTCGGACGGTCGGTCGGTGCAGCCCAGGCGTACGGCCGCGCACCGTGTCTTTGTCGCTCCCCGATGGTGACCCATCCAACGCCAGTCGCGACCTGACGATCGTACCGAGCGACCCCGCCCTGTGTCACCCTGGATGCATGACGCTGCTCTCGCCCGACGTGGACGAACGGACCACCACGGACGAACGGACCAGCGCGCGGGCGGACACCCCGTGGGTCACGGTGGTGTGGGACGACCCGGTGAACCTGATGTCGTACGTCACCTACGTCTTCCAGCGGCACTTCGGGTTCTCACGCGAGCAGGCCGAGCGACTCATGCACCAGGTGAACGACGACGGTCGGGCGATCGTGGCGTCGGGCCCGCGCGAATCGATGGAGGCCCACGTGCAGTCCATGCACGGCTACGGGCTGCAGGCGACCGTCGACAAGGCCCCCGAAGCGTGATCCCGTTCGTCCGCCGCGCCGACGGCGTCCACCTCGGCCTGTCCTCCGGCGAGCGCGACCTGCTCGCCTCGCTCACCGAACAGCTGCGGCAGGTGCTCGGTGGCGACCTGTCCACCGACCCGATCAGCGAGCGGATGTTCCCGGACGCCTACCCGGGTGACGACGAGGCGAGCGCGGAGTTCCGGAAGTACACGCAGTCCGATCTGCTCACGCAGAAGACGACGAACGCCTCGATCGTGCACGACTGGCTGACGGGCACCCGCGACGGTTCGCTCGACGCCGAGGACGAGCAGGCGTGGCTCCGCACCCTCACGGACCTGCGGCTGACGATCGCCGACCGGTTGGGCATCGAGGACGCCGACGACGAGGAGCGCTCCGTCGAGGCCGACGCGGGCGTCGGCCTGCGCGACGTCTACGACTGGCTCGGCTACGTGCAGGAGCACCTGGTCGTCACGCTCACGTCGCGCTGACTGCCCACGGCCTGGAGGCCCGGATCACCTCCCGCGCGACGAATCACCCCAGCAGGTCGTCGCGGTGGGCTCGCGCCCAGTCGGCCAGGCTCCGGGGTGCGGTGCCGGTGATGCGCAGGACGTCGTCGCTCATCACGTCGACGCCGTCGAGGCCGCGGCGGACGACCCGGCCGAACTGCTGTCGGAGCCCCTCGGCCTGCCAGGCGGGCACCCCGCTCAGGCGCAGCACACCGGCGTAGACACGGCTCGGCAGGTGCAGGGCGCGCACGGGTCGGCCGAGCCCTGCGGTGAGCGCGGCGGCGACACCCCGCGCGTCGAGCAGGTCCGGCCCGGTGAGCACCGGTTCGGTGCCGTCGTGGCCGTCCTCCGTCAACACCCGGGCGGCGGTCCGGGCGATGTCCTCGGTGTCGATCCAGCCGATCACCCCGCTGCCCGTGGTGTGCGGGAACCACCCCCGTCGGATCGCGGGCGCCGAGGGCTGCACGTTCGTCATGAACGACGAGGGGTGCAGGATCGTCCACGCCAGCCCGCTCTCGCGCACCAGCCGGTCGATGTGCCAGGCGGCGCTCGCCCACGACATCGGGGAGTGCTCGGCGGCGTCCCCGCCCGACAGCTGCACGATCCGGCCGACCCCGGCCCGCTGCGCCGCACGGACCCCGGTGGTGCCCTGCTCGCGCTGCCGCTGGCTGACCGGCGTCACGAGGAAGAACCGGTCGACCCCGTCGAGCGCCGCGGTGAGTGCGTCCTCGTCGTCCAGGTCGGCCAGGCGGCCGTCGATGCCCCGCGTCCGGAGCGCGTCGACCTGTTCAGGTCGTCGGACCACAGCTCGCACCGTCACCCCTGCCGCCCGCAGCAGGTCCGCCGTCTTGCCCCCGACGTCCCCGGTCACGCCGGTGACCGCCACGATCTCGCCCATGTCTGCTCCTGTCCGACCGACCCGTTCTGGTATCAGTTTCCTGATACCAGAATGTACGCCGGTACGATCGCCCCGTGCCCCAGGAACTCCCAGCCCCGCGCGACGACGTCGACGGCATCGTGGCGTGGACGGTGATCCGGGCCGCACGGACGCTCTCCCGCCGACTCGCGGCCGAGCTGGCGCCGCTCGGGTTGACGCCCGTCGAGTTCGGGGCGCTCATCCAGCTCGCGGCGGCCGGCGAACTCAGCCAGGCCGACCTGGCGCGGGCGGTCGGCGTCCGGCCGCAGAGCATGACGACGCTCGTCGGGGGGCTCTCGACGCGGGGACTCGTGGAGCGGGGCGCCGCACCGGGCCGGGGACGGGCCTCCCGGATGCGGCTGACCGACCAGGGCGAGGCGCTGCTGGCACGCGCGCACCCGATCGTCCGGGCGAGCAACGCGTGGTTCGGCGACGGTGCGGAACCGATCTCGGCGACCCTGCTCCCGCTGCTCGAGCCGGACGCCGGCGACGACGGTTCCGCCGTTCCCTGAACGATATCGGAAGGCAACCTTGCAAGGTGGGCTGGTGAAGGACTAGCCTCCGGGGCGTGACCGACGCACCGGAGACCGACCCGACCGACCTGGCCGACGCCGTCCTGACGATGCACGGACGGCTGCGGCGCTCGTTGCTGGCTTCGAAGTCGGACGACGTCACGGCGTCGCAGACCGCCGCCCTCGGACGCCTGCTGCGGCACGGGCCGGCCACCATCGCCGACCTGGCGCGAGCCGAGGGTGTCCGACCGCAGTCGATGGGCGCGACCGTCCAGGCCCTGGTCGACCTCGGCCTGGCCGTGCGGCAGGCCGACCCGACGGACGGCCGGCGGTCGATCGTCAGCGCGACGGCGGCCGGCCGGGACGCACGCCAGGCCGCCTGGGCCGCGCGGAACCACGAGCTCGCCGAGCGGCTCGCGACCCTGCCCGAGGCGGACCGCCGCGTCGTCGCGCGGGCGATGGACCTGCTCGGGCCGATCGTCGATCCCTGACCCGCACCCGTCGCCCAGTCCTGCAACCGGAAGAAGCGCTCTCACGTCCACCACCACCACGACCCCCGACACGACCACGGCCAGCGGCTTCGGTCCGAAGCTCCTCATCCCGGTGCTCGTCGGACCCTTGCTCAACCCGATCAACACCACGATGGTGTCGGTCGCCCTCACCCCGATCTCCCGCGACCTGGGCATCGGTGCGGCGCAGGCGATCTGGCTCGTCGCGGCCCTGTACCTGGCGAGCGCGATCGCGCAGCCCACGATGGGCAAGCTCGCCGACCGGTTCGGCCCGAAGAAGGTGTTCCTGACCGGGCTCGTCATCGTCGGGATCGCCGGGGTGGTGCCCGAGGTCCTGACCGGGTTCGGCGGTGCGGTGTTCGCCCGGGTGCTCATCGGCATCGGGACGTCGTCGGCGTACCCGGCGGCGCTCACCACGCTCCGGCAGCACTCCGCCCGGATCGGGAGGCCGACGCCGCCGCTCGTGCTCGGGGCGCTGTCGATCACGTCGCTCGTGTCCGCCGCCGCCGGCCCACCGCTCGGCGGGGCGCTCATCGCCGCGTTCGGCTGGCATGCGATCTTCCTGGTGAACGTGCCGCTCGCGGTGTTCGGCATCGTCGTGGCGACGCTCTGGCTGCCGTCCGACCGGCTGCGTCCACGTGACGACGCCGACCTGCCGGTGCTGCAGGCGCTCGACCCGCTCGGCATGGTGCTGATGACCGGGACCGTCTCGGCGCTGCTCGTCTTCCTGCTCGACCTGTCCGCCGGGCTGTGGTGGCTGCTCGCGGTGGCCGTCGTGCTGCTCGTCGCCCTGGTGGCGTGGGAGCTCCGGGCCGTGCGACCGTTCGTCGACGTGCGGCTGCTCGCCCGGAACGGTGCCCTGTCGCGCACGTACGGCCGCCTGTTCCTGACGTACCTGCTCGCCTACACGATGACCTACGGGTTCTCGCAGTGGGTGCAGGACGTCGCGGGCTACCCGAGCGACGTCGCCGGGTACATCCAGCTGCCGGCCGCGATCGTCGCCGGGGTGGCCTCGTTCGTGGTCGCACGGAAGACCGCGATCCGCGGGCCACTCGTCGTCGCCGCGCTGGTGCCGATCCTCGGCGGTGGGCTCCTGCTCTTCCTGCACACCGGGTCGCCCGTCGTCCTGCTCGCCCTGACCCCGGCACTGTTCGGGGTGCCGCAGGCCCTGGCATCGGTGTCGAACCAGGCGGCGCTGTACCGCCTCGTCCCGGCGGAGTACATTGGCACCGCGGCCGGGCTGTCCCGCACCGCGGTGTACATCGGGGCGATCGCGGCGTCCTCGCTCATCGGCGGTGTGTTCGGCCAGGCCCCGACGACGCCGGACCTGCACGTGCTGGCGTGGGTGATCCTCGGCGTCGCGGTGCTCCTGACGGTGCTGACCCTGGCCGACCGTCGCCTGCGGGACGCCGACGCGCCGGCCCCTGCGCCAGCACCCGCGCGCGCCCCTGCGTCCGCCCCTGCGTCTGACGCTTCGTGAGCAGGAACGGTCGAGTCGCCGCTGCCCACTCGACCGTTCCTGCTCACGAAGCACGTCCCCCGCGGCCGGTACCCTGATCCGGTGACCGACCCGACCCCCACACACTGGACCCTGACGCTCGTCTGCGACGACCAGCCCGGGATCGTGCACGCCGTCTCCGGAGCGATCGTCGCCGCCCAGGGCAACATCACCGAGTCGCAGCAGTTCTCCAGCGCCGACACGAACACGTTCTTCATGCGCCTGCAGGTGATGGCGCCGGTGGACCGCGCCGCCTTCGAGGCAGCGCTCGCCCCCGTCGCCGCCCGCTACGACGCCCGCGTCCAGCTCGACGTCGTCGGTCGTCCGCTGCGCACCCTCGTGCTGGTGTCGAAGGCGGGCCACTGCCTGAACGACCTGCTCTACCGGCAGCGCGGCGGACAGCTGCCGATCGAGGTCCCCCTCGTCCTGTCGAACCACGCGGACCTGTCCGAGCTCGCCGCGTTCTACTCCGTGCCGTTCGAGCACCGCCCGGTCACCGACGCCGAGTCGAAGGAGCAGATGGAGCGACGCGTGCTGCAGGCGGTGGAGGAGCACGACATCGAGCTCGTCGTCCTCGCCCGCTACATGCAGATCCTGTCACCCGGGCTCTGCGCCGCGCTCGAGGGCCGTGCCGTGAACATCCACCACTCGTTCCTGCCCGGCTTCAAGGGCGCGAACCCGTACCGGCAAGCGCACGCACGCGGGGTCAAGCTCATCGGTGCGACCGCGCACTTCGTGACGAGTGACCTCGACGAGGGCCCGATCATCGAGCAGAACGTCGTCCGCGTCGACCACACCAAGGAACCAGCCGAGCTGGTGTCCATCGGGCAGGACGAGGAGTCCCGCACGCTCACCCAGGCGGTGCGCTGGATCGCGGAGGACCGCGTCCTGCTCGACGGCGCCCGCACCATCATCTTCAAGTAGGCAGCACCATGACCAACGCCCCGCAGTCCCCCGTCGACTGGGAATCGGTTCCCGACCCGGCCGCCGTCCGGCAGCCGCGACGACGGTTCGAGGCCTGGATGGTCCTGCGGATCGCCGTAATGGTGTTCGGCCTGCTGTCCCTGGCCTTCTGGGGCTACTGGTCGTGGCAGCTCCCGCTCCCCGGCTACCTGTTCATGGTCGGCGCCCCGCTGTTCGCCGCGGTCGTCTGGTACTTCTTCCGGTCGCCGCGGTCCCCGATCGAGACCGACATCGTCGGCAAGACCATCGTCGAGGTCGCCCTGGTCGTCGCCGCAGGCGCGACCTGGATCTCCATCGGCCGCCCGGTCGTCGGGATCGTCTTCATCGTGATCGCCGCTCTGAGCGGCGTGATCGCGTTCCGCAAGGAGACCGCATGAGCGCCACGGGCCTCCAGACCGGCCAGGAGGCCCGGCGCACGCTGGTCCGCGCAGCCCGCGTCGTCGACGCGGCCGGCACCACGGCCGACGGCTGGGTCCTGGTCGTCGGCGACACGATCCACGCGACCGGCTCCGGCCCCGAGGCCCCCGCGGCCGACCGGGTCGTCGACCTGGGCGACGGGGTCCTGACGCCCGGCTTCGTGGACCTGCACGGGCACGGTGGGGCGACCGAGGCGTACGAGGACGACTCGTTCGACCGTTCGCTCGTGATGCACCGTTCGCACGGCACGACCCGCTCCGTCCTGTCGCTCGTCGCGAACCCGGTGCCCGCCCTCGCGGCGTCGCTGGCGCGCGTCCGCGCCGTGATGGCGACCGACCCGCTCGTGCTCGGTGTGCACCTGGAGGGACCGTTCCTGTCCCCGCACAACAAGGGTGCGCACAACGAGTCGTTCCTGATCGACCCGACACCCGCCGCGGTCGACGCGCTGCTCGGAGCGGGCGAGGGCGTCCTCCGCCAGGTCACGATCGCGCCCGAGCTGTCCGGAGCCCTCGACGCCGTCCGTCGGTTCGTCGAGGCCGGCGTCACGGTCGCCGTCGGCCACACCGTCGGCACGTACGACCAGGCCCGGGCAGCCTTCGACGCCGGGGCGACGATCCTGACCCACGCCTGCAACGCGATGCCCGGGCTGCACCACCGCGCACCGGGGCCGATCGGCGCCGCAGTGGCGGACGACCGCGTGACGCTCGAGCTCATCCTGGACGCCGTGCACGTGCACCCGGTCGTGGCGGACACGCTCTTCCGGGCGACGCCGGGTCGTGTGGCGCTGATCACCGATGCGATGGGTGCCGCCGGCGCTGCGGACGGCTCGTACCGGCTCGGGTCGCTCGACGTCACGGTGACCGACGGGGTCGCGCACGTCGCGGGGACCGAGACCATCGCGGGGTCGACGCTGACGCAGGACGTGGCGCTCCGCAACGCGGTCTCGCTCGCCGGGCGGACCCTGCCCGAGGCGGTGGCGGCGCTGACGAGCGTGCCGGCCGCGGCGCTCGGGCTCGGCGACCGCCTGGGTCGGCTGGCGCCGGGGTTCGCCGCGGACCTCGTGGCGCTGTCGCCGTCGCTCGAGGTGCAGCGCGTCTGGGGCGGCGGGCGCGAGCTGCGCTGAGGCGCGCAGCGTGTGTTCACCGGTCGATCGGCCGCCCCCGCACTCCCGATGCCCACGTCGTGTCCGCCGTGTCCCCGACCCGGAGCGACAGCGTGCCGCCCCGCGTCACGAACGACGCCGGTACCCATGACTGCTCGAGGGTCCGCCCGTTCAACCGGGCTCCCTGCACGTACGGCTCGGTCCCCGAGGACCGGATGACGATCCGCTCGCCGCTTGCGCGCCGGATGTCGACCGTGCTGAACGTCGGGCTGCCGATGAGCATCTCCGCTCGCCCGGGCGTCTGCGGGAACAGGCCGATCGAGGCGAAGACGTACCAGGCGCTCATCGTGCCGAGGTCGTCGTTGCCCGGCAGGCCGCCGGGGCCGGTCGAGTAGGCGTCGTCCACGACCTGCCGCACGGTCTCCTGCGTCTTCCAGGGCTTGCCGAGGGCGTTGTACATCCACGGCGTGTGGATGTCGGGCTCGTTCGTCGGGTCGAACTTCGTCGCGTCGCCGCCCGTGACGGCCCAGTTGCCCGAGGCGTCGTGGAAGAAGTCGTCGAGCCGTGCGACCGCGGCGTCGTCACCGCCGAGCGCGCTCGACAGTCCCTGCACGTCCTGCGGCACGAGCCAGGTGTACTGCGCGCTCGTGCCCTGCGCGAACCCGGTCCCCGTCGACGGCGACCAGCCCGGCGTCCACGAGCCGTCGGCCTGCCGCGCGGCCTGGTACCCGACGGCGGCGTTGAAGGTGTTCTTCCAGTAGGTCCCCCGCTCGGCGAACATCCGGGCGTCGGAGCGGAGCCCCATCGCCCCCGCCCAGTACCCGAGCGCACTGTCCGAGATCGAGTCCTCGAGGGTCTCGGCCGCACCACCCCAGCAGGAGCAGTCGTCGTTCGCCGCGTACTGCCGCTCCAGGTACTCGTCGAGTGCGGGGCGCTGCGCCAGGCACTGCCCCGGGCACCCGATGTCGCTCTCGGCGTCCGCGTTCTCGACCGTCGCCTGGCGTTTGAGCGAGGCGTAGGCGGCCCGGACGTCGAAGTTCCGGACCCCCATGGCGTACCAGGTGGCGAGCGTCGCGGCCGAGGGGTCGCCGGTCATCACGTGCGTCGGTGCACCGAGGTGCAGCCACCGGTCCCACACGCCGCCGTTCTGCTCGGCGAACCGGAGCATCGACTGCGCCATGTCCCCGGCGACGTCCGGCCGAAGCAGTGCGAGCAGCTGGATCTGCGCCCGGTACTGGTCCCACCCGGAGTACGTGCCGTAGACGGCCCGGTGTCCGCGGTCCATCCGGTGCACCCGCAGGTCCGGGCCGAGGTAGCGCCCGTCGCGGTCGTTCAGCGTGTTCGGCTGCATGAGTGCGTGGTAGACCGACGTGTACAGCTGGGTGGTCCGGTCCGCCGTGCCACCGCCGACGCGCAGGCGGGACAGTTCACGGTTCCAGGAGGCCCGTGTGCCGGCCGCCACGCTGGCGACGGTCGATCGCTTGGTCACCTCGCCGTCACGGTTGGCGACCGCTCCGGCCGCGCTCACGTACGAGATGCCGATCTTCGCCTGCACCGTCGCTCCGCGACGCGCGTCGAACCCGACCCACGCGCCGGAGCCGCGACCGGCGCGATCGGCGCCGGTCAGGTAACCCTCCCCACCGGAGGAGGACGTGCCTCCAGGCTGGACCGTGCCGTCCTTCCAGGTACCGGTGCTCGCGAACGCCGTGTCGAAGGTCGCGGTGAAGTAGAGGCGGTAGTAGCTGCGGCGGTCCGGGTTGGTGGCGCCGCCGCCGTTCGCACGGCGGCTGCAGAAGCCACCCGTCAGGACGCTGCCGCTGACCGTGCGGGTGCGGGGGTCGACGCTGGTGATCGCGGCCTCGCTGCCGTTGATCGAGTTCGAGGTCCGGAACAGCAGGTTCGCGTCCTTGCCGGCCGGGAACGTGAACGCGCCGACGCCGGCACGCGTGGTGACGGCGAGGTCGGTGCGGACGCCGTTGTCGAGCGTGACGCCGTAGCGGCCGGGGCTCGCGGACTCCTGGTCGTGGGAGTACCCGGCGGCGTAGACGGCGTCCTTCGCGTCGGCCGACGGCGAGGTCGTGACCGGGGTCGTGACCGGCATGATCGGCACGTCCCCGGCAGCACCCGGAGCACACCCGGCCCCGTTGAGGTGCGTCAGGCTGAAGCCGCGCAGCCGGTTCACGTCGTACGAGTAGCCGTTCGCTACCGGGGTCGAGGTCTGATCGCCCGCGGTACCGGTGGGACTCCACTGCACCATGCCGAACGGCGCGGTGGCCCCTGGCCAGGTGTTGCCGTTGTTGCTCGTGCCGATGAAGGGGTCGACGTACCGAGCCGGATCGGTCACGGTCGGTCCGGCCTGCGTCGACGGCGAGGCCACCGCCGGCGCGGCGACGATCCCCGTGCCCAGCAGTGCGGCGATCGTGGCCACCGCGGCGAGCGGGAGCGGACGGACGAGCGGGCGACGGTGCACGCGAGATCGGTTCATGTTCGTGACGCTAGCCCCCTCGGACGGGGGACGCCGCTTTCGTCACCGAGCGCTCTCCCGCTGTTCACGTCGGGTTCGGCGACGGGCGCGGCCCCGCCCGGTCAGACGACGGTGCGCGCTGCGACCTCGTCGACGAAGGTGCGGACCCGCTGCCGGAACCCCGGGTCGGCGGCTGCCCCGCGGACGGGGACGACGTGCATCCGCCGATCACCCCGACGTAGCGCCGGCCCGACGAACACCCCCTCGGCGACAGTCGGCGCGGTGGCCGACCAGAGCGTCGAGCGAGCGCCGTCCTCCGCGGTCCGGGCCATGCTGCGGGCGACCAGGCCGCCGAGGCGCTGCGTGAGGGTCTCGGCCTGGTCGTTCATCCCCGTCGCCGCGATGCCGGGGTGTGCGATGACCGAGCGGACCTCGGAGCCGGCCGCGCGGAGCCGCTCACCGAGGTCGACCGCGAGCGCCGCCGCCGCCGTCTTCGAATCGGTGTACACGGCGAACTGGGAGTAGTCGCTCGGATCGTCGACCCCGCCCGGTGCAGGCACGCGGCGGGTGCGCTGCGACAGGTTCGACCCGACGAGCACGACCCGGGGTGACGGTCCGCCGAGCACCGGGAGCACCGCGTCGGCGAGCACGGCCGGCCCGACGACGTTGGTGGCCCAGGTGCGTTCGATGCCCTCGTCGGTCAGCGCGAACGCGCCCAGCGTGGCGCCGGCGTTGTTGACGAGCGTGTCCACGACGATGCCGTCCGCGGCGAGCTGCCGGGCGAACGCCGTGACCGAGGCGACCGACGCCGTGTCGACGAGCCGCGCCTCCAGACCGGCGGGCAGGACGCGAGCCGCCTTGTCCGGGTTGCGGACCGCCGCGATGACGCGCGCTCCGGCGGCGGCCATTCGGGTCGCGACCACCAGACCGAGTCCGCCGGTCGCACCGGTGACCACGACCGTCCGCCCGTGCTGGTCGGCCATCTGTCCGGGCTCCCACGTGAAGGGTTCCATCGTCGTCTCCTGTCCGCGCTCCGTGTCGAATCGGATGATCCATCCGGAACGCTAGCACAAGCGGATAGAGTGTCCGTATGACGATCGTGATGGCCCGTCCCGAAGCGCTGCGTTCCGATGCGCAGCGCAACCGGACCGCGCTGCTCGACGTCGCCCGGTCGTTCCTCGAGCACGGCGAGCAGCCGCTCCTCAACGCCGTCGCGCACGAGGCCGGTGTGGGGGTCGGGACCGCCTACCGGCACTTCCCGTCGCAGCAGCACCTGCTCGAGGCGCTCGCGATCGACGCGCTCGAGGACATGCTCGACCTCGTCCGTGTCGCCGTCGCACTACCCGGCACAGTGGACGCGCTCCGGGGGGTCGTGACGGCTGCGTTCCGGAGCATGGTCGACGATGCCGCCCTCGGCGACCTGCTGACAAACGGCGGGTTCTCGTGCGCCGACACCGCGGCGCTCGCCGGAGACCTGGTCGTGTCCGTCGACGCGCTGCTCGCTCGGGCACGGGCCGAGGGGCTCGTGCGTGCCGACGTCGACGCCGACGACCTGCGACGGCTGCTGTGCGGGATGCGGGCGGCCGCCGTGGCGGGTGGCTCCCGGGTGCACGACCCCGAGCGCTACGTCGAGGTGCTGCTGGCGGGGCTCCGCCCGGCCTGACCACCGCCCTCGCGCCCGGCGTGGCTCGCTGTCAGGATGGGCGCATGAGCGTCATGGTGTCCGTCTTCGATGCGTACCGGTCCCGCACGAGCGAGAAGTACACGGCCTTCCCGCCGGACGTGCTCCCCATGTTCGTCGCCGAGATGGACAGCATGCTCGCCGAGCCGATCCGCGACGCCCTGGTCACCGCGGTGACGAACGGCGACACCGGGTACGTCGGGCACGGGCGGGCCCTGCCCGAGGCGTTCGCCGACTTCGCCGAGAGCCGCTGGGCGTGGCGGGTCGACCCCGATCTGGTCCGCACCACCACGGACGTGTCGGTCGCTGCGGTCGAGGTGCTGCGCCGGGTCATCGAGCCGGGTGACCAGGTGGTCGTCATGCCACCCGTGTACCCGCCGTTCTGGGAGTACGTGTCCGAGGCCGGCGGTACCGTCACCGAGGTCCCGCTGCTCGCACCAGCCGGTCCCGCCGACCCTTTCGACACCACGGCCGGCTGGCGGATGGACCTGGACGGCCTCGCGCAGGCGTTCGCCGACGGAGCCCGCACGGTGCTGCTCTGCAACCCGCACAACCCCCTGGGCCTGGTGCACGACCGCGCATCGATCGTCGCACTCGCCCAGCTCGCCGCCGAGTGGGACGCCGTCGTGGTGTCGGACGAGATCCACGCGCCGCTCGTGCACGCCGACGCGGTGTTCACCCCGTTCCTGGAGTCCTGCCCCGAGGCCGCATCGCTCGGCGTCGCCCTGACGAGTGCGAGCAAGGCCTGGAACCTCGCCGGCACGAAGTGCGCGATGATGATCGGCGCCTCGGAGCGGGCCCGCGGCTGGTTCGACGGCCTGCCGACCGAGGTCGTCGAGCGCACCGGCATCCTCGGCTACACCGCGAGCGTCGCGGCCTTCAGCGAGGGCGGGCCGTGGCTGGCATCACTGCTCACCGAGCTCGCCGCGAACCGGCGCACCCTGGCCGAGCGCATCGGCGGCGTGCTGCCCGGCGCCGAGTACCGGCAGCCGCAGGCGTCGTACCTGGCGTGGCTCGACCTGCGGGCGCTGCCGTGGGGCGACGACCCCGCGGCGGAGCTCGTCGACCGGGCGAAGGTGGCGCTCGGCTCCGGGCCGGCGTTCGGACGGCAGGGCCGGGGCTTCGCGCGGCTGAACTTCGGGTGCTCGGCGGAGACCCTCGACGAGGGGCTCAGCCGCCTCGCCGCAGCCGTGCACGCCTGAACACCGGACCTTGCCGGAAGACGCCGGCGTGCGCGTGCGACGCCCTGCAACCACTGACACGCCCCCGAATTCGGCGGCGTGTCAGTGCTCGGGCGGCGTCTGACCAAGACGCCGGCGTCTGACCGCACCAAGACGGCGGCGTCTGAGCAAGACGCCGGCGGCGGCCTACTCGAACCGCTGCCAGGCCGGCTTGTTCGCGTACGTGTAGCGGTAGTAGTCGGCGAGCTGCAGGCCGGCGGCGGCTTCCTCGTCGACGACGACGGTCGCGTGCTCGTGCAGCTGCAGGGCCGAGCCGGGCACGAAGGAGCTGAGCGGCCCCTCGACCGCAGCGGCGACGGCCGCCGCCTTCGTCGGGCCCTGGGCGACGAGGACGAGCTCGCGGGCCTCGAGGATGGTGCCGAGCCCCTGCGTCATGCAGTGCGTCGGGACCTGCTCGGGCGAGTCGAAGAAGCGCGCGTTGGCGTCACGGGTCGACGGTGCGAGGGTCTTGATGCGGGTGCGCGAGGCGAACGACGAGGTCGGCTCGTTGAACCCGATGTGGCCGTTGGCCCCGATGCCGAGGATCTGCACGTCGATCCCACCGGCGGCACGGATCGCGGCGTCGTACTCCTTGGCCGCGAACTCCAGGTCGGCGGCACGGCCGTCCGGCACCCGCACGCGCGACGCGTCGAAGCCGAGGGGCGCCACGACGTCGCGGGCGATCACGGCCGCGTAGGACTCGGGGTGCTCGAGCGGGATGCCGACGTACTCGTCGAGGGCGAACCCACGGGCCTCGGCGAACGAGATCTCGCCCGCCTGCACCCGGCGCTGCAGGTCCGTGTAGATGCCCTGCGGGCTGGATCCGGTGGCGAGACCGATGACGGCGGACGGCTTCTTGGCGACGACGGACGCGATCTTGGCCGCGGCGACGCGACCGACCTCGTCCGGCGTGGGCAGGATGATGATCTCCACCCACCCAGCCTACTGGTCATGACCAGTCTGCGACAGGGGTCGTGTGGGTAGCGTGGATGCATGCCCACCCCCGACTTCGTCCTGTCCCTGCGCGAGAAGATCGGCACGGCGCCGCTCTGGCTGTCGGGCGTGAGCGCGATCGTGACGCGCGGCTCCGGCGCCGAGCGCGAACTGCTCGTGGTGCGACGGGCCGACACGGGCGCCTACACGCCGGTCACCGGGATCGTCGACCCGGGCGAGGAACCCGCCGTCGCCGCCGAACGCGAGGTCCTCGAGGAAGCCGACGTCGTCGCCGTCGCCGAACGCCTTGCCTGGGTGCAGGTGCTGCCCGAGATGACCTACCCGAACGGCGACCGGTCGCAGTACCTCGACCTGGTCTTCGCCTGCCGGTACGTCTCCGGGACGCCGAACCCCGCCGACGGCGAGAACACCGAGGCGTTCTGGGCTCGGCTCGACGCACTGCCCGACATGTCGGAGAACATGCGGGCACGCGTCGAGGCCGGGCTGGCGGACGAGCGCGAGGCGCGCTTCCAGCGCTGACCCCACCGGTCTGGAGGCGCGGTGCCAGGCCGCCACGAGCCTCCCGTCCGTGTCCCCTGACGTTTCGGGCGCAGCGACAGTCCACGCGTCTGGTCGCGCGTGGACTGTCGCTCAGCGCGAGGATTCGTCGCGACTACGCGAGCGGCGCGACCGCCACAGGTGCGCCGAGCAGGCGCACGGCGACGGGGTCGCCGGTGGCCCGGCGGTCGCCGACCTCGTGCTGGACGGTCACGACGGTGTCGTCGTCCAGGCGGACGGTGGTGCGGCGGATCGACCCGAGGAAGCTCGAGGTGACGACGGTGCCGGTGATGCCCTCGGGGGCGAAGGCGATGTCCTCCGGCCGGACGTAGGCGAGCACCGGGCCGTCCGGAGCCGAGGAGTCGAGGGCAGGCACCCGGAACCCGTACACGAAGACGTCACCCCCGCGCAGGTCGCCCTGCAGCCGGTTCGACTGACCGACGAAGTCCGCGGTGAAGGCCGACGACGGGGTGCGGTAGAGCTCCTCGGGCGTGCCGATCTGCTCGATGTCGCCCGCCTGCATCACGGCGATCCGATCGGAGACGGCGAGCGCTTCCTCTTGGTCGTGGGTGACGAACACCGTGGTGATACCGAGGTCGCTCTGGATGCGGCGGATCTCGTCGCGCAGCGAGACCCGGACCTTCGCGTCCAGGGCCGACAGCGGCTCGTCGAGCAGGAGCACCCGGGGGCGGGTGACCAGGGCACGTGCCAGGGCGACGCGCTGCTGCTGCCCACCGGAGAGCTGGTGCGGGTAGCGCTCGGCGAACTCGCCGAGGTGGACCATGTCGAGGGCCTCGACCACGCGGCTCCTGCGCTCGGCGGCGGGGACCCGGCGCATCTCGAGGCCGAAGGCGACGTTCTGCCGGACCGTCATGTGCGGGAACAGCGAGTACTGCTGGAACACCATGCCGATGTCGCGCTTGTTGACCGGGGTGTCGGCGACGTCCTGTCCGTCGATGCGGATCGAACCGGCGTCGATCGCCTCGAGGCCCGCGAGCGCGCGGAGCGCCGTCGTCTTGCCGCAGCCGGACGGGCCGAGCAGCGAGACGAACTCCCCCGGCTCGACACGGAGGGACAGTCCCGCGAGCGCCCGGTGTGCGCCGTAGTGCTTCTCGACGGCGTGGAGTTCGACGACGGCACCGGTGGTGGCGAGGGACGCCGGGGCTGCCGGAGCGGTGACGGTCATGCGGACTCCTGGTTGCGGGGACGACGGGTGGTGCGGGTGCGGCGGACTCGGCCCGTGCGACGGGTCCCGATGCGGCCGATGAGGACGAGCAGCACGAAGCCGAACACGAGCGCGGCGACCGAGAAGATCGCGGCGACGTACGGGTCGGTCCCCTGCACGAGCACGAGCCCGGTCTGGAACGTGCTGCGGGAGAGGAACGCGGCGAGGGTGTACTCACCGAGGACGACGGTGATCGTGAGGAAGCACGCGGCGGTGATGCCCCGGCGCAGGTTCGGCAGGAGCACACGCCAGGTGACGGTCCACCACGAGGCACCGAGCGAGCGGGCCGCCTCGGACAGGACGATCAGGTCCATCGCGGTGATGGCGGCGGCGATCGGGCGGAACGCGAACGGCAGCGTGACGATGCCGATCGCGAACGCCAGCGTCCACGCGCCGGAGCCGAAGACCTGCGAGACCACCTGGTACACGGGGATGAACCCGACGACGAGCACCACGACCGGCACGGTGATCGGCACGATGCAGACGAACTCCAGGATGCGTCGGAGCCTCGGGTAGCGGAGCGCGGTGATGATCTGGGCGGGCAGCAGCACGAGCAGCACGATCCCGACGGTGATCACGGCGATGAGCAGTGACGCCCCGAGCCCGTCGAACACGGGCTGGTAGGTGAACGCGTTGGCCGGGTCGCCGATCGCCGCCCAGTGCGCGAAGGTCAGGCCGCCGTCGGTGCCCTGCCGGAACGTGAACTGCAGCAGGGCGACCAGCGGGACGGCGAACAGCAGCCCGATCACGGTGAGCACGGTCACGGCCGCACCACGGGACGGCGCCGTGCCGAAGCGGCGGACGCGGGACGGGCCTCCGAGCCGAACAGGCTGCGCCGGGCGGACCGGGGCCGCCGCGCTCATCGCTGCCACCTGGCGGCTCGGCGCTGCAGCAGCGAGTAGGCGCCCATCACGACCGCCATCACGAGGACCATGCCGAACGCGAGCACCCCGGCGACGTTCTGCAGGCCGACGAGCGTCTCGCTGGTGAGCTGCGTGCGGATCGTGAGCGGCACGATGCCGCCCTGCGAGATGAGGGCCGCAGCGGTGGCGAACGACGAGAAGCCGTTCGCGAAGAGCAGCAGGAGCGACCCCCAGAACGCCGGCGCCAGGACCGGCAACGCGATCCGGCGCCAGTACGTCAGGCGCGAGGCGCCGAGGGTCGCGGCGGCCTCGCCCCACTGGACCTTGACGCCCTCGAGTGCGGGCATGAACGTGAGGACCATGAGCGGCACCTGGAAGTAGACGTAGGGGATCACGAGCCCGGGCACGGTGTACAGGAAGGCGCCGTCCGCGTTGAGGTCGACGTGGAAGACCGTGACCAACCACGTCGTGACGAGTCCCTGCACACCGATCGTGGCGATGAACGCGAACGCGAGCATGACGCCGCCGAACTGGGCGAGGACGCTCGCCGCCGAGTCGATCATCGACCGGACCAGCCCGTCCGGCCGCAGTGCCGAGAGCGCCCAGCAGACGACCGCGCCGAGCACGGCACCGATGACCGCGGAGGCGGCGGACAGGCCGAACGACCCGCCGAACGCCCGCAGCACGGACGGGTCGGCGAAGGCCGCGAGGTTCGCGAACGTGAACGCTCCGGAGCCGTCGAAGAAGCCACTGCCGATCGCGATCACGGCGGGGACGGCGAGGAACAGCAGGACGTAGGCGGCGAAGGGCGTCAGCCCCAGCCAGGCGAGGCCGACGCGACGCCGGACACGGGGTCCGGCGCCGCGACGGACGGCATCGGCGGGCGCGGGCGCGGACGCCGGGCGCACGGTGCTCGGAGCGCTCGCCGCGGGCGCGTCTGCCGATGCGGTGGTCATGCTGCTCAGGACCCCATCGTCGAGGACCACTTGGCCTTGAGCACCTTCGCGGCGTCGGCGACCTGCGCGTCGGTCAGCTCGACGTAGTCCTTCGGCGCGCCACCGGCGGCGTCGAGGGCGTCCTGGTCGACCTGGCCGGACTTCTCCATCGCCGACAGGGTGGCGGGGAAGGCGCCGGCCTGCAGGTACAGGTTCTGGGCCTCCGGGCTGGCGATGTACTCCTGCCACAGGCGCGCGGCCGCGGGGTGCGGAGCGTCCTTGGTGATGGCCTGCGAGTAGTACGAGCCGAGCGCCTGCCCATCGGGGACGACGGTCTTCCAGTCCTTGTTGCCCGATCCACCGGCGGCGGGGCCCCAGGCCAGGTTGTTGTAGGACCACTGGATGACGACCGGGGTCTCACCCGAGGCGACCGTGGCCTGCGTCGGCAGCACGTTCTGGAAGTTGCCGGCCTTCTTGAGGTCGCCGAAGTAGTCGACGCCCTTCGTGATGTCGTCGGCCGAGCCGCCGTTCTCGAGCGCCGCCAGGTACACGGCCGAGGCGGCCTGGTTGGCCTGCGTCGGATCACCCGCGATCGAGACCTTGCCCTTGTACTCGCTGCCGAGCAGGTCCTGCAGGTCCTTCGGGGCGTCGGAGATCTTCGACGAGTCGTACCCGATCGACATCAGGCCGGTGTAGTCACGCGTCCACGCGCCGTCCTTCTCCTTCAGGTCGGTGGGGATGTCGTCCCAGTTCGCGACCTTGTAGTCGGCGAGCAGGTCGAGGTTCTCCTGCAGCACCGCGTTGCCGAGGTCGAGCACGTCGGGCGCGGTGGACTGGCCCTTCTGCGACTTCACGGCGGCGACCTCGTCGGCACTCGAGCCGTTCGGGTTCGCGGAGTTGATCTTGATGCCGTACTTCTTCGTGAAGCCGTCGATGATCTTGCCGTAGTTGGCCCACGACGGCGGCAGCGCGATGACGTTCAGCTGGCCCTCGGCCTTGGCTGCCTTGACGAGGGCGTCCATGCCGCCGGCGGTCTCGGCGCTGGTGGCGGTCTTCCAGTCGGCGTCGCCGTCGGAGCCGGCGGTCGCGGAGCTCGTCGCCGAGCATCCGGCGAGGGTGACGATCGCTGCGGCGGCCAGGGCGATGCCGGCCAGGGTGCGCTTGTGCTGCACGGGTGGGCCTTTCGGGTGGGGGAAGGTGCTGAGGTGACCGGGGGTCCGGGTTCTGGTCGATCGTGGACGCGGCCGGTTTCCGGCCCGTGCTCCCGTGGTGAACGGCGGCGGAACAGCGGGTGCGGCTGTACGATTTGCTCGTTCTGGGCGCATGGTCGCGCCCACATCAGGCCTGGAGGCACGGATGCGGTTCACGACGACGGTCCTGCAAGCACGGAAGACGGCGACCGGACTCCCCGTCCCGGAGTCCGTCATCGAGGCGCTCGGATCGGGCAAGCGCCCCGCGGTGGTCGTCACGATCAACCGGGGCTACACCTACCGCTCCACCGTCGGGGTCATGAACGAGCAGTTCCTGGTGCCGCTGTCGGCCTCGCACCGTGAGGCCGCCGGGGACACCGTCGAGGTCGCACTCGAGGTCGACACCCTGCCCCGGACCGTCGACCTGCCGGAGGACCTGGCCGCCGCGCTGCAGGAGGCCGGCGTGCGTGCGGCGTTCGACACCCTGTCGAACTCGCGGCAGCGGGCACTCGCCGACCCCGTCACGCAGGCGAAGGCCCCGGAGACCCGGGCACGGCGGATCGAGAAGGCCGTGGAGTCCCTGCGGGGGTAGTGCCGTGGGCGGGCGGCGGGCGGCCTCGTCGTTTCAGGCGTACCTGGTCGTTTCGGGCGTACCCGGTCGGAAGTTCTCGGCAGGTACGCCCGGAAGCACCAGGTATCGCGGGCGTTCTGGGAAAGAACGGGCGGGCTCAGGCCCCCAGCTCGACCAGGACCCGCGGGATCTCGGTCACGAGTTCGCTCGCCAGGTACCCGAGCGGCCCGACCTGCACCGCGAGTCGGTCGCCTGCGGCAGCGTGCACGTAGGACGCCCACGCCACGGCTTGTGCCGGATCGGCGCCGCGGGCGAGCAGGCCGGTGACCGCTCCGGACAGCACGTCCCCACTGCCGCTCGTGCCGAGACCGCCGGAGCCGGTGCCCTTGAGCCACGCCCGACCCTGCGGCGTGGCGATGGCGTCACCGAGGGCCACGACCGCGCCGAAGCGGTTCGCGATCGCCACGGCGTCGGCCACGTCGTCGTCGCTGCACTCCCGCCCGAGCAGGCGTTCGGCCTCGCCGGAGTTCGGCGTCATCACGAGCCGTCCCCGCAGCGGTTCCAGGCGGTCCCGCACGTCGGCGGCCACCCCGAGGGCGAAGGCGTCGAGCACGACGGTGGTGTGCGGACCGACGACGTCGGCGAGTCCGGCCACGAGGTCACGGGAACCGTCCGGCTCGTCGAGCCCCGGCCCGACCAGCACGGCGTCGGCACTCGATGCACTGTCGGCGATGCCCTCGATCGCACCGACGGCGATGTGTCCGTCCTGGTCCTCGTCGAGGGGTTCGACCCCGGACTCGGGCACGGCGACCGCGACCTCGTTCGCGACGCTCCGGCCGACCGCCAGGGTGAGACGACCGGCGCCGACCCGGAGTGCGGCGAGCGCGGAGAGCATCGCTGCGCCGGGGGTCCGAGCGGCGCCGCCGACGATGAGCACCTGCCCGCGGCCGTACTTGCCGGCACCGGGTTCCGGCAGTGGCCAGTCCCGCAGGAAGTTCGGGGTGACGGGTTCAGTGGACATGTTCGTCGTCCTTCCGGCCGGTGTGCTGGGTGACCTCGTCGTCGTCCAGGTGTCCGACGGAGGAGAACTCCTCGAGCACCCACGGCGATCCGGCGTCGCGACGGAGTCGGGTGAGGGAGGCGTTCGCGACGGCGTGGGTCCGGGCGAACTCCATGAGCGCCGGCTCGTCGAGGTCGAGGCACACCGCGACGACGAGCATCACGACGGCGTCGTGCGCGGCGATCACCAGGCGCTCGGCACCTTCGACCCGCTCGACGTCGCCGAGGAGCGACCGGAGCCGGAGCATCACGTCCGCCCACGACTCCCCGCCCGCAGGCCGGTGGTAGTACTTGCCGAGCCACTGCCGGCGGCGTTCCTCGTCCGGGTACCGGTTGCGGACGCCCTGCAGGGTCAGCAGATCGAGGACGCCCAGTTCGCGGTCGCGCAGCCGCTCGTCCACCCGCTTCTCGGGTTCGGCGAGGCCGGCTGCCTCGAACGCGATCGCGATGGTCTGCTGTGCACGGCGGTACGGCGACACCCACAGCGCGACGGGGACCTCGTCGATCCCGCGGTCGGCGAGCTCCTGCCCGAGGGCGCGAGACTGATCGGTGCCGAGCGGGCTGAGCGGGACGTCGGCGTCCCGGAACTCGACGTCGATGACGTCGTCGCCCGCTGCTTCGGCCCGGGCCGCTGCGACGTTCGCGACCGATTCGCCGTGACGGACGAGCCAGATCTCCTGCACTGCCATGCCGCCACGCTAGCCAGAGCGTGCTGTGCCGGTTCACCGGTGCCGAACGGTCACCCTGTGCGGCGTCGAGCGCTCCGGACCGGGCGGACCACGCACGGGAGCCCCGCCGCCCGGAGTCGCAGCGCCAGCGCATCGAGGTCGAAGAGGTCTCGCCACTCGAGCCGGATGATCGTCCGGACACCCGGCACGGTGAGCAATCGACCGTGCCGCCGCTTCTCGTCGAGGAACACCTCGGTCGGGCTCCGGCCGCCCAGGTAGCGCTCCTGGGAGTACTTGGCCCGTCCGTCGATCTCGACGATGACCCCGTGGTCCGGGAACCAGAAGTCGACTGCGGACCGACGGCCGTCCACGACGAACTCCTGCTGCAGCACCGGCTCGGGCAGCCCGAGCTCCCGGAACACGACCCGAGCGAGCGACTCGGCCGGCGACCCGGAGCGAGCGTCGGCCAGGTCGAGCACCTGCTGCGCCAGGGCTCGGGCGCGGGCCTTCGGAGGAACCGCTCGTCGGAGGTCGGTGTCGTCGAACCCACGTCGCAGCGCGGCGTCCGCGATGACGACGCCCGCCCGCAGGTCGCCGGACATCGCGATGTCGACGACGGTCCGGGTGACGGAGGTGACGGCGATCGCACCGACTGAGACCCGTTCGCCCCGGCCGACGGGTCTCGTGTGCAGGATCAGCTCGGCGCTCCTGCCCCGGTACATCGACTCCGGAACCGTCGCGTGCACCGGGACGTCCCACCCGCCGAGCGCCGGGAGCCCGTGCAGGGCCGCAGCGGACAGGTGCGACGCCGTCGCCCGGGTGCCGAGCCGACCGAGCCGCGCGAAGACTCGGGTGACGTACCGCTGACGAGGCCCGGCGGCGTCCCACGCGGCGCCGTCCACGAAGGCGTTCGGTCCGACCCGGACCAGGCGGCCGACCCCCTGCGTCCGGGTTCGGCGGCGCAGGGTGGTGGCGTCGAGGCCGGCCTCGTGCATGGCGGAGGCTCGGAGGATGGGCAGCGACTCGTTCATGCACGTGACGATGCCCGCTCAGCCACCCGCTCCTGGGGCCGATGTCGGGAACTGTGGACGGGCCTCCAGGCCTGGGCGGTTGTGGAGGGGAGACGTTCCTTCCCAGAACGCGCGCGATGCCAAGCGGGATCGGGCGTACCTGGCCGGAAGTTCCGACCAGGTACGCCCGATTCGACCAGGTACGCCCGATTCGACCAGGCCACCCGCCCCACCACGCCCACCCGCGCGC